>CAJXRS010000039.1 GCA_913060555.1 uncultured Gammaproteobacteria bacterium
GCCCAGGGCGTCGATGACCAGGGATTTGCCGGCGCCGGTCTCGCCGGTAATCGCGGTCATGCCACCCTGGAACTCGATCTCCAGGTGGGCGACCAAACCGTAATCGGTGATGTGAATGCTGGTAAGCACGATGGCCCCGGGCGGTCGCAGTGGCGATGTTATAACCAATCTGCCGGACGTGAGGCAATGGATCGCTTGAAAGCGGGGAGGGCGACCCAATAATGGGGCCTGTAGCGAGATGATCGGGAGGTGACAGTGGCGAGCGAGGAAACCACGGGTACAGAGCGCGGGGCCGATGCCGGGGAAACCGCGGATACGGCAGCCGCCGACGGCGAGCGGGCCGGCGTAGATTCCGAGGCGGAGCTGCTGCGACAGATCGAATCGCTCCAGCAGTCGCTGGAGGCAGCCCGCGAGCAAGAGCTGCGCGCCCTGGCCGAGGCGCAGAATCTGCGCCGCCGCGCCGAGCGCGATATCGAGGCGGCGCACAAGTTCGCGTTGGAGAAGTTCGTCGCCGCGCTGCTGCCGGTGGTCGACAATCTGGAGCGGGCGCTGGCCGCCATCGATCATGACGATGACAAGTCCCGCGCACTGGGCGAGGGTGTCGAACTTACCCACAAGGCGTTGCTCGACGTGCTGGGTCAGCATCGGGTGGAGGTGATCGATCCAGCAGGATCCGGTTTCGACCCCGATCTGCACGAGGCAGTGGCCATGGTGCCGCACCCGAATCTGCCCGCCAATACTGTCCTCGAAGTGCTGCAGCGTGGCTATACCCTGAACCGGCGACTGGTGCGCCCGGCCATGGTGGTGGTCTCTCAGGGTACGCCGGCCGGCGGCGAGGCTTGAAATCGGCCCGCGCAGCGCCATATAGAACCACAAATCGTTCAACGACCTGCTACTCGGCAGCTGGAGAGATAAGCAATGGGAAAAATCATCGGCATCGACCTCGGAACCACCAACTCCTGCGTTGCCATCCTGGAGGGCGGCAAGGCCAAGGTGATCGAGAACGCCGAGGGCACGCGCACCACGCCATCGGTGGTCGCCTATGCGGACGAGGGTGAAATCCTCGTCGGCCAGTCCGCCAAGCGCCAGGCGGTCACCAATCCGGCCAATACGCTGTTCGCCATCAAGCGCCTGATCGGGCGCCGCTTCGAGGACGAAGTGGTGCAGAAGGACATCAAGATGGTGCCCTACAAGATCGTCAAGGCGGACAACGGCGATGCCTGGGTGGAGGTCAAGGGCAAGACCATGGCGCCTCCGCAGGTTTCCGCGGAAGTCCTCAAGAAAATGAAGAAGACCGCCGAGGATTATCTCGGTGAAAAGGTCACCGAGGCGGTGATCACGGTACCCGCGTACTTCAACGACTCCCAGCGCCAGGCCACCAAGGATGCCGGGCGGATCGCCGGCCTCGAGGTCAAGCGGATCATCAATGAACCCACCGCCGCGGCGCTGGCCTATGGCCTGGATCGGACCGGCAAGGGCGATCGCGTGGTGGCGGTCTACGATCTCGGCGGCGGCACCTTCGATATCTCGATCATCGAGATCGCGGATGTCGACGGCGAGACCCAGTTCGAGGTGCTGTCCACCAACGGCGATACCTTCCTCGGCGGCGAGGATTTCGACCTGCGCCTGATCGACTATCTGGCGGAGGCCTTCAAGAAGGACAACGGCATCGACCTCAAGGGCGATCCGCTGGCCATGCAGCGCCTCAAGGAGGCCGCCGAGAAAGCCAAGATCGAGCTTTCCTCCAGCCAGCAGACCGAGGTGAACCTGCCCTATATCACCGCCGATGCCAGCGGTCCCAAGCACCTGGTGGTGAAGCTGACCCGCGCCAAGCTCGAATCCCTGGTCGAATCCCTGGTGGATCAGTCCCTGGGTCCGGTGCGCACCGCGCTCGCCGATGCCGGCAAGGGCGCCAAGGACATCGATGAGGTGATCCTGGTCGGCGGTCAGACGCGGATGCCGATGGTCCAGCAGCGGGTAACCGAGTTTTTCGGCAAGGAGCCGCGCAAGGATGTCAATCCTGATGAAGCGGTCGCGGTGGGCGCGGCATTGCAGGGCGCGGTGCTGTCCGGGGACGTCAAGGACGTGCTGCTGCTCGACGTCATCCCGCTGACCCTGGGTATCGAGACCATGGGCGGTGTGGCGACGCCGCTGATCGAGAAGAACACCACCGTCCCGACCAAGAAGTCGCAGACTTTTTCGACCGCCGACGACAACCAGACCGCGGTCACCATCCACGTCGTGCAGGGCGAGCGCAAGCAGGCGGCGCAGAACAAGTCGCTGGGGCGCTTCGACCTCACCGATATCCCGCCGGCGCCGCGTGGCATGCCGCAGATCGAGGTCTCTTTCGACATCGATGCCAACGGCATCCTCAATGTCTCCGCCAAGGACAAGGCCACGGGTAAGGAGCAGTCGATCGAGATCAAGGCCTCCTCCGGGCTGACCGAGGAGGAGATCGAGAAGATGGTCAAGGACGCCGAGGCCAATGCCGAGGCCGACCGCAAATTCGAGGAACTGGTACAGGCGCGCAACCAGGCCGACGGCCTGGCGCACGCGGCGCGCAAGACCCTGGAAGAGGCTGGCGACAAGGCGAGTGCCGAGGAGAAGTCGGCCATCGAGGCGGCGATCTCCGAGGTCGAGGCAGCGCTCAAGGGAGATGACAAGGCCGCCATCGATGCTGCCGCCAACAACCTGCCGCAGGCGTCTTCGGCGCTGGCCCAGAAGCTCTATGCGGAGGCGGCCGAGCAGTCCCAGGCAGCGGATGCCGAAGGTGCGGCCGGCGGCGAAAAGTCCGGCGACGGCGACGTGGTGGATGCCGAGTTCGAGGAAGTCGACGACGCCGACAAAAACAAGTGATCGCCTACCGGGGCCGCGAGGCCCCGGTCGGTTCCGGACGCAGGCCCGTGCCTGCGTCTTTGCTATGGGCTCGGTGAGGCGGGGCCCGGACCGCGATCGACGCGACTGAAGAGGTGAGTGACACAGGCCATGGCGAAGCGGGATTATTACGAAGTACTCGGGCTGACGCGCGGCGCCGGCGAGACGGAAATCAAAAAGGCCTACCGCCGCGTGGCGATGAAATATCATCCCGACCGCAATCCCGACGACCCGGATGCCGACGCCCTTTTCAAGGAAGCCACCGAGGCCTACGAGGTGCTTTCCGATAGCAGCAAGCGGGCCGCCTACGACCAGTTCGGCCACGCCGCGGTGGATGGTAGCGGCGGCGGCTTCGGCGCCCAGGGTGCCGGTGCCGGCTTCAGCGATATCTTCGGGGACGTATTCGGCGATATTTTCGGCGGTGGCCGGCGCGGTGGGCCGCCGCGGGGTGCCGATCTGCGTTACGACCTCGAATTGACCCTGGAGGAGGCGGCGCGCGGCACCACTGCCAAGATCCGGGTGCCGACCCTGGCCAGCTGTTCGAGCTGTGAGGGTAGCGGAGCGCGCAAGGGCACCGCGCCCATCCTGTGCGGTACCTGCCAGGGCAGTGGCCAGATTCGCCGCTCGCAGGGCTTTTTCGCGGTGCAGCAGACCTGCCCTTCCTGCCGGGGGCGAGGCCGGGTGATCTCGGATCCC
Organism: uncultured Gammaproteobacteria bacterium; assembly: GCA_913060555.1. Taxonomy (GTDB): domain Bacteria; phylum Pseudomonadota; class Gammaproteobacteria; order Pseudomonadales; family Porticoccaceae; genus JAGPUQ01. The sequence goes on from CAJXRS010000039.1 coordinate 3,571, forward strand.
TGCACCCAGTGCCACGGCAGCGGTCGCGTGGAAGAGGCGCGTACCCTGTCGGTCAAGGTGCCACCCGGAGTCGATACCGGAGACCGCATCCGCCTCACTGGCGAGGGCGAGGCCGGACTCAGTGGCGGGATGAGTGGCGATCTCTATGTGCAGATCGTGGTAAAACCGCATACCATCTTTCAGCGCAATGGTGCCGATCTCCACTGCGAGGTGCCGATCTCCTTTGTCGACGCCGCCCTGGGCGGCGAGCTCGAGGTTCCCACCCTGAGCGGGCGGGTCAACCTGAAAATTCCGCCCGAGACCCAGACCGGACGTCTGTTTCGCCTGCGCGGCAAGGGTGTCGTGCCGGTGCGCGGCGGCGGGCCCGGGGATCTGCTGTGCCGGGTGGTGGTGGAGACGCCAGTCCATCTCTCGGCGCAACAGAAGGAGTTGCTCGAATCCTTCCGCGAGAGCTTGCAGGGCGGCAGACATTCGCCCCGCGAGAGTTCCTGGTTCGACACCGCGAAGAAGTTCTTCGAGGGCTTCACCCGTTAGCCGGTCCGCCTGCGGGCCCATGAACAGGACCAACGCATGATCCGAATCGCGATCGCCGGCGCCGCCGGTCGCATGGGCAGGGTGCTGATCGAGGCCGTCGCCCAGCACCCCGAGACACGGTTGGGTGCGGCCCTGGAGCGCCCGGGCGCCGCGGCCCTGGGCACTGATGCCGGGGTGCTCGCCGGACTGGAGCCGGCCGGTGTCCGTGTCGCCGGGGATATCGGCGAGGTCGTGGACGAATTCGATGTGCTGATCGACTTCACCGCGCCGCCGGCGACCATCGCCCACGCCCGGGTCTGTGCGGATCACGGCAAGGCCATGGTCATCGGCACCACCGGCTTCGATGCCGCGCAGAGCGCCGAGCTCGATGCCCTGGCCGCACATATCCCGCGCTGTCAGGCCTCCAATTTCAGCACCGGCGTGAATCTGTGTTTCCGCCTCCTGGAACTCGCCGCCCAGGTGATCGGCAGCGAGTCCGATATCGAGATCCATGAGGCCCATCACCGGCACAAGGTGGATGCACCCTCGGGTACAGCGCTGAGCATGGGTGAGGTGGTGGCCGCCGCCCTGGGGCGGGATCTGCGCCAGGTGGCAGTTCACGGCCGGCAGGGACAGACCGGGGCCCGCAGTCGCGAGGAGATCGGCTTCAGCTCGGTGCGCGGCGGGGATATCGTTGGCGATCATACCGTGATGTTCGCCGCCGATGGCGAGCGGATCGAGATCACCCACAAGGCGTCCAGCCGGATGGCGTTCGCGCGCGGCGCGGTGCGCGCCGCGGTCTGGCTGCACGGCCGGGCGCCGGGCGCCTATGACATGCGCGATGTGCTGGCCTTGCGTTCGTGACCCGGCTGCAGGCGGAAGAGCTCTCCCTGGTCGCCGGCGGCCATCGGCTCAATGCGCGCCTGCTCGGAGAAGTGATGCCCGGCCAGCCGACCCTGGTCTTTCTCCACGGCGGACTCGACTGTATCGCCATGTGGCGCGGTCTGCCGGAGGCGGTGGTGGCGGCTACCGGCCTGGCGGCGCTGAGCTACGAACGCTGGGGCCATGGGGGTTCCGATCGCCTGACCCTGCCCAAGCATCCCGACCACCGCCTCAACGAGGCCGGCCCCAGCCTGGGGGACGTCTTCGCCGGCGCCGGTATCGACCGCGCCATTCTGATCGGCCACAGTTACGGTGGCTGCCTGGCTCTGCTGGGTACTGCATTGCACCCGCAGGCAGTGTGTGGTGCGGTGGCCATTGCCCCTCAGCTGGTGATGCATGAGGCGGCGCGCGAAGGCCTGCAGCGTGCGATCGCCGCCTGGCAATCCGGCAAGTTGCGCGACAGCCTCGCCAAATACCACGGCAGCAATACTGAAGCCCTGTTCGAGGGCTGGATCGCGGAGACACAAGACGCCGCCATGGAGGCCCGCTACGAGGCCCTGCTGGGCGATATCAACCGCCCGGTTCGGGTGCTGGTCGGCGCCCGGGACGAATACGGCTACCGCCCCAACCTGGATATGATCGAACGTGCGGTGGACCCCCAATGGCGCAGTATCGAGGTGGTTGCCGGCTGGCGACATCATCCCCACTGGCATGACCTGGACGGCGTCGCTGCCCGGGTCGCGACCGGGGTGGCGGAGATTCGGGCAGCGAGCGGAGCCGATTGACCGCCAAATAGTGGTTCGGGGTACAAAAAACCTGTACGCTCGGATGGCGAGTCGTCGAGGACTGTGGTTTTCGAATGGATGGTAGCGGACTCCGGGGTTGGTGCGGATCTGTCATATCGCAGTCATTCGAAGTGCCTAGGCTGGATGACCCGCGTCTGAGTTTGGTTTCGCATCGGAGTTTGAGAAATGTCCACCGCAACAGGTACCGTCAAGTGGTTCAATGCTGACAAAGGATACGGCTTCATCGAGCAGGAAAATGGCCCGGACGTCTTCGTGCATTTCCGCGCGATTGTCGCCGAAGGCTATAAATCCCTGAAGGAAGGCCAAAAAGTTTCCTTTGAAGTTACGCAGGGTCAGAAGGGCCCTCAGGCGGAAAAAGTCGTCCCTCTTTAAATAAAGCTACCGTTCAACTTCTTGGTGGCAGGCCTGCCGCGGGCCCGGCGCCCGGGCAGGCCTCCACCGCACCTCCCTCTGGGCAACGCTCAGGTAACTGCGCTTTGCGCCTCGGGCGTCAGGTATCGCGCCAGCCGCAGGTACTCGGCCTCGCGCGGGCTGTGCTTGCGCCATAGTAGATCGACCGAACGCTGTACCCTTTTCCCGCGAAAGGGCCGGATCTCGATGTTGTCTATGCCCGAAAGAATGCCGTTGTCGATGGCGATCTGCGGCAGCAAGGTGACCCCTATGCCATTGGCGACCATGGGTACCAGGGTATGCAGGCTGGTCGCCTCGAAGGACAGGGAAACACGTGAATCCTGCAATTTACAGGCTTCCAGCGCATGGTCGCGCAGGCAGTGCCCCTGTTCGAGGAGCAGCAGGTCCTGGCCCTTGAGATGGTGGGTGCGCAGCTCATCGATGTTCGCCAGAGGATGCCCACGGGGACAGGCGAGCAGAAAGGGGTCGTCGAACAGATGATGGCTTGTGGCATTGCCCGCGGGATAGGGCAAGGCCATCAACAGTAGGTCCAGATCTCCCTGAAACAACAGGTTCACGAGCCTTTCCGATAAGTCCTCCCGGATGAGGAGCTGGAAGTCAGGATAGTCCTTGCGCATCGCTGCCAATGCGCCGGGGAGAAGAAAGGGGGCAACGGTGGGAATCACCCCCAGACGTATCGGCCGATTGAAGGGCTCCAGCGCCGAGGCGGCTTCCTCCACCAGTGCCTCGACCTCCAGCAGTATGTGGCGCGACCTGCTGACAATGGCTTCGCCGACCGCAGTGATCAGCACGCTCTTGTATCCGCGCTCGATCAGGGCGACGCCGAGCGCCGTTTCCAGCTCCTGAATTCCGGCGCTGAGGGTGGATTGCGTGACGTGACAGACGTTGGCGGCATGGCCGAAATGACGCTCGTCGGCCAGTGCGCACAGGTATTTTAGCTGCCTCAGCGTGGGTTTTTGTGCCATCGAATAAATCGATCAAGTGGCCAAAGAAAATTTACTTTACCGATTGTATTGAAAGGTCTAAGGTACTTGCAAGCTCCGTAAGGGGCTCTTTCGATTCGATGGTGTTTGGGCGCCGTCGTTTCCCAGTCTCAACAGTTGAAGGAGGAATCCCATGGCTCTGAAAGGCAGCAAGACCGAGCAAAATCTGAAAGAGGCCTTTGCCGGCGAATCTCAGGCCAACCGTCGCTATCTCTACTTTGCCTCCAAGGCCGACGTCGAGGGTTACAATGACGTTTCCGCAGTGTTCCGCTCCACCGCCGAGGGGGAGACCGGGCATGCCCACGGTCACCTGGAATACCTGGAAGAGGTCGGGGATCCGGCCACCGGGCTGCCGATCGGCGCCACCGTGGAGAACCTGAAGGCGGCGATCGCCGGAGAGACCCACGAGTACACCGACATGTACCCGGGCATGGCCAAGACCGCCCGAGACGAGGGTTTCGACGAGGTCGCAGACTGGATGGAAACCCTGGCCAAGGCTGAACGCAGTCACGCCAATCGCTTCCAGAAGGCGCTCGATTCCCTCGACGCCTGACCTGCCCCGGGGCAGCGGGCTGGCGCTATCGCCAACCCGCTGCGCTCGGCAGTCTGAATCATGTCACCGCGCCGGCCAGCGGACCGCCGCGGATGTTCGCTGTTTCGCCCACTATTGGACAGGTCCGCATTTATGAGCAGAGACGAGGGCAGGAGAGAAGGCAGCCTCGAGGCGCCCACCAGACATCCGATCGCCTGGCGTTCCAGTGAATTCTGGGATCGCGATGCGCTCAATACGGAGTTGGAGCGGGTTTTCGATATCTGTCACGGCTGCCGTCGCTGTGTGAATCTCTGCGAATCCTTTCCGACACTGTTCGATCTGGTCGACGAGTCCGACACCATGGAAGTCGATGGGGTCGCGAAGGAAGACTACAAGCAGGTGGTTGACCAGTGCTATCTGTGCGATCTCTGCTACATGACCAAGTGCCCCTATGTGCCGCCGCACGAGTGGAACGTCGATTTCCCGCACCTCATGCTGCGTGCCAAGGCGGTCAATTTTCGCGAGCGGGGTGCCTCCTTCCGGGATCGGACGCTGACCAGTACCGACCGCGTGGGGCGCCTGGCGAGCATTCCGGTAGTCGATGTCACGGTCAACGCGCTCAATCGCAATGCCGGTTTCAGAAAGGCCCTCGAATGGGGTTTCGGGGTGCATCGCGATGCCCGGGTGCCAAGCTATCACAGCCGGACCCTGCGCAAGCGGGTCAAGTCCCTGGCGCGTGGTGAGCTGGCGCGTGGTGAGATAGCCGCCGAGGCTGCGGGCCGCACGACCGGCAAGGTTGCCCTGTATGTGACCTGCTATGGCAACTACAACAGCCCGGATCTGGGCGAAGATTTTTACCGGGTATTTCAGCACAACGGCATCCACATCGAGTTGGTGCCCAAGGAGGCGTGCTGCGGCATGCCCAAACTCGAGTTGGGTGATCTGGACGCGGTCGACCGGGCCAGGAGCGTGAATATCCCCGTGCTTTCACGGCTGGTCGACGCTGGTTACGACCTGATTGCTCCGGTGCCCTCCTGTGTGCTCATGTACAAGCAGGAGTTGCCCTTGATGTACCCGGAGGATGCGGAGGTGGCGAAGGTGCGGGATGCGTTTTTCGATCCCTTCGAATATCTCTTTCTGCGCCATCGCGAGGGCCTGCTGAAGACCGACTTCAAGACCGGTTTGGGGGATGTCGGCTATCACGTGGCCTGCCATCAGCGGGTGCAGAACATCGGCATGAAGACCCGGGATGTCCTGGCCCTGATCCCGGAGACCAAGGTGCATCCGCAAGAGCGCTGTTCCGGGCATGATGGCACCTATGCGGTGAAGCTCGAGACTCATGCCAAGGCCGTCAAGATCGGGCGACCGGTGGCGCGCAAGCTGGATCAGCTCGAGCCAGCCCATTTCGCCAGCGATTGCCCGATGGCTGCCACCCACATTGCCGATCTGGCCGAAAAAGTGGAGATTCCGGAGCACCCCATGGCCTTGCTGCGCAAGGCGTACGGCCTCTGATCGATTCGTTTCCGGGAGGTTGAAGATGCAGAAATTGACGCGCAGCGATCTCTGGTCGCTCGAACAGTACGCGGAACAGCGGGCCGATTTCCGCCGCAAGGTGTTGGCCCACAAGACCCATCGCCAGGTCGCGTTGGGTGAGCATGTACGCCTGTATTTCGAGGACCGCCTGACCCTCCAGTACCAGATTCAGGAGATGCTGCGGATCGAGCGGGTTTTCGAGCCTGCCGGGATCCAGGAGGAGTTGGACACCTACAATTCCCTGATTCCCGATGGTAGCAACTGGAAGGCTACCCTGATGATCGAATACGAGGATTCCGAACAGCGCAAGGCTGCGCTGGAGCGGCTGGTCGGGCTGGAACACCGGGTCTGGGTCCGCATCGGATCGGGTGAACCCATCTATGCGATTGCCGACGAAGATCTCGATCGCGCCACCGCCGACAAGACTTCGGCGGTCCATTTTCTGCGCTTCGAGTTGCCCGAGGCGGCACTCGCCGGGGTGCATCAGGGTGCGGATGTCTCGGTGGGCATAGAGCTGCCGGCCTACCGGATCGCCGGGGTGGAGATGGCGCCGGAAGTCATCGCCTCTTTGCGCGCCGACCTCGATCCGATCGAGTCCTGACGCTCGGCCAACCTCACGGGGAGGCGCTGCGCAGCAGGCGGCTGGGTGGTTCGACCAACCCGGGTCGGTCCTGCGGAAAGCGGTGGTGCCCGATACGCGGCGGCCTGCTGCCGCCATGCCTGTTGCGGCCGACCGAGTGGTCCAAGTGAAAGGGCGACCTGGGGTAACGCAGAAAACCGCGGTTCGGATAACCCCGGGAGACGCCCCAGGAGCGGAGCTCGGGCGGGTAGGCGGGATAGTCAGGAAACGTAGCGGGATGCGGCCGTACCGGCTCTGCCTTGGCTCGCTGTTCTTCCCGTGCCAGTCGGTCTTCCCGCAGTCGCTGGGTGGTCGTCGCCAGTTGCTCGATGCGCTCTTCCGATGCCGCATCGGCGCCGCGTGCCGCCGGTGGGGCAAGAGAAATCTCTTCCACCGCGACCGCGTCGGCGATGGGCTTGTCTCCGAAACTGACCCGACCCTGCTCGTCCACGGACTTATAGACCAGGGTCTGGGTGTTGCCCGGTATGGCTGGCGCCATCCCGGCCAGCAAGAGCGCGGTGGCCAGAATCCGCGAGTGGAGGCGATTGGCGATCATGGCAGGCCGATCTCCGGTGAGGTTGTTACCCTTGCTTTGACCCCGGGGATTGCTTCGGGTTGCAGTTTGTCGCCGCAGTTCGATGCGCTACTCCTGCGTTGACCGAAGCAGGCTTTTGAGTCTCCTATTCAACTGTAACCCGGGAATATCCGCCAAGGGTTTCTGGACTAATCTGTTGAGGAGCGATGCGCAAGCCGGCGAGTTTCCGGTCCACCGGGTCGCCTGTAGAAATCCGGGGCGTCGCTGTCCTTAGGAGCCATGGGCACGAGGGTAATCGAAATGGAAAGATATTTTTACATGAGCGATGACTTGCAAGATCTGGAGCGGCTGGAGGTGGAGCTGGAAAACGAAGGCATGGTGCGGCCGCAGATCCATGTCCTGACCGACAGGGAGGCGCAGCTCAACAGCTATAGACTGCACGAGGTCAGCAGCCTCATGAGAACGGACGTGATTCGCAAGGGACTCAAAGGGGCGCTGGTCGGCGCCCTGGGGTTTGGTCTGGTCATTTTGGTCGCCGGGGTTACCGGCATGGCCGCGAGCTTTGGGTGGACGCCCTTCGTGTTCCTGGCGATCGTGGTCCTGGGGTTCTGTACCTGGGAGGCCGGCTTTCTGGGCTTTCAGCTGCCCAATCGCCGGTTCCGCGAGTTTCAGCGGCTGCTCGATGAGGGCAAGCACGTTTTCTTTGTCGATATCCGATCCGGCCAGGAACTGCTGCTGCAGCGGGCGGTCGCGCGCCATCCCCGCCTGCAGCAGGTCGGCAAGGGCGAGGCGATGCCCTGGTGGCTGATCGCCCTACAGGAGAAGTACCAGCGCTTCGTGCGCTCGGCGCCTTGAAGCGGGTGAGCGACTCGTTATAGTAGCAGTGGCTACCGGCAGGCCTGACTGCCGGATCGCAGATGGCGGTGGCAGTCCTGCTTCCGCCCGGGCAGTGATTCCGTACCAAGGAGGACCAAGCAATGGTGTTACGCATAGGTGACGAGGCGCCGGACTTCACCGCGGAGACCACCGAGGGGGTCATCCACTTCCACAAGTGGATCGGGGACAGCTGGACGATTCTGTTTTCGCATCCCAAGGACTTTACGCCGGTCTGCACCACGGAACTGGGCTACATGGCGCGGCTCAAGCCGGAGTTCGAAAAACGCAACTGCAAGATCATCGGCCTCAGCGTGGACCCGGTTGCGGATCACCGGCGCTGGGTGACGGATATCGAGGAAACCCAGGGTCATGCGGTCAATTATCCGCTGATCGGCGACTCCGATCTCAAGGTGGCCCAGCTCTACGATATGATCCATCCCAACGCCGTGGCCAAGACCGAGGGCCGCACTGCGGTAGACAATGCCACCGTGCGTTCGGTGTTCATCATCGGTCCGGACAAGCGCATCAAGCTGATACTCACCTATCCGATGAGCACGGGCAGAAACTTCGACGAGGTCCTGCGGGTGCTCGATTCGATGCAGCTGACCGCCCGCCATCAGGTGGCGACTCCGGTGAACTGGAAGCAGGGGGAGGACGTGATCATTGTTCCGGCCCTGTCGGATGCTGACGCCCGGGAAAGATTTCCGGAAGGGTGGAAAACCCTCAAGCCCTATTTGCGGGTGGTCCGTCAGCCCAACTAGTGGCCCACTAGGCGACCGGCCCCGGTGAACGCGGGTCGGACGTCGCTCCGGTCCCGCATCCGCTCTGCCGCTCAGCCCGGCTTCGAGCCGTCGACCAGAAGCGCGGTCCAGCGCAGGGACAGTGGCATACCCCCGGTGAAGGCGGGAGGGTGACCGGCAATCGGCGCTGTAACCACAGTCGGATTCCCGCCGTGGGCCGGTTGGCCATCGATATGTACTGCGGTCACCCGGACCTGTTCGAAGCCGGCCGCTTCCCAGCGAGCACATAGCGCTGCCCCTGAATCTCCGTGATCGCCGGATGGCGTTTCCGGCTCGCTCCCCAGCTTCTCTGGGGTGGCGGGCGCACCCAGACAAAGCGCGGCGTGACGGCCGCCGGGCATCAACACCCGATAGGCTTCCGCAAGCGCGGCGGGCGAGGGTGCCCGCCCGGGCCCGGCGTGATGGGTGACGGCCGAGAAGAATGCGTCCGCAAACACCAGGGAGTCCGGTCTGCCGGTGTAGAACAGCGCCTGCGGGTAGTTGCGCAGCGCCTCCGCCAGGCGCTGGTCGCAATCATCTATCCCCGTGGCGATGGCCCCGCGCCGGGTTGCCAGGCCGGCGCAGTGACCCAGGCCGGCAACCAGATCCAGAAACAGGGTTCCCGGCTGCGGCGCGATAGCCTCCAGCAGGTGTTCGGCGGCGGCCAAGGCCGTGACCGGACACCAGGGGGTTCCCAGCGCTGACTCTGCCGCGCTGGCGTTGGCGCCATTATCCATCATGAGCCTGTCTCGGGCTGATCCTGTACGGGCAATACGGCAGTTTAGGCTACCATTGCCGCCGCCGTGATGTTACCCGAGACACCGCCATGTATCTCACCCAAGGACTGCGCCGCAGCAGCGAGCAGAACCCCGACCGCAGCGCATTGATCACCGGTGGCCGGGAGCTCTCCTGGCGTCAGTTCGAGCGCCGGGTCGCCGCTCTGGCCGGCGTCCTGCGCGCCTGGGGCCTGCGACCCGGTGAGCGGGTGGCGATGCTGTCCCACAACTGTGCCGAGTATTTCGAGTTCAGTTACGGGGTGCCCTGGGCCGGGGGCGTCATCGTGCCGCTCAACAACAAGCTTTCGGCGACCGATCTGGTCTACATCCTGAATCACTCCGGCACCCGATTCTTGATCGCCGATGAGGACTTCCGAGCCCAGGTCGAGGGTTTTTCGGCGCAACTGGAAACTCTTGAGCGGATCCTGTATTTCCAGCCCGGAAATCCGCGCAGCGAATATGAGCAGTTGCTCGACGCCACCCAGCCGATTCCCGATCAGCTGCGCGGCTACGAGGATGTGGCGGGCATCTTCTACACCAGTGGTACCACCGGGCGCCCCAAGGGCGTGATGCTGAGCCATCGCAATCTGCTCTGGAATGCGATGAGCGGCATCATCAACTACGAACTCGATGAGCGGACGGTCTACCTGCACGCCACGCCGCTGTTCCACGCCGCCGGTGGCTCGCGGGTATTCACCATGGTCACCGCTGGTGTGACCAATGTCATTCTGCCGCGCTTCGAGGTAGGTGAGCTCCTCCGTGCCGTCGCGCGCCACGGTGTCACCAGCATGCTGCTGGTGCCCACCATGATCGGTCGTCTGGTCGGCGAGCCCGCACTGGCCGAATACGATCTGCGCACCTTGCGGACCATCGCCTATGGCGCCTCGCCCATGCCCCAAGCGGTGCTGGCTGAGGCCCTGCGCAAGCTGCCCGGCGTGGGTTTCTGCCAGGCCTATGGCATGACGGAGCTGTCTCCCGCCGCCACCTTCCTGGAGCGGCGTTACCACGTCCTCGAAGGGCCGGACGCGGGCCGGCTGCGTTCCTGTGGGCGTGCGGTCTGGGGTGCGGAAGTGCGCGTCGCCGACGAGCAGGGAGTAACGCTTGCGGACGGCGAGGTGGGGGAAATTCTGGTGCGCGGGCCCATGGTCATGCAGGGCTATTGGCGTGATCCGGAGGCCACTGCCCGCGCCGTTCGCGATGGCTGGATGCACACCGGCGACGCCGGTTACCGGGATGCCGAGGGCTTCATCTACCTCGTCGATCGCATCAAGGACATCATCATTACCGGTGGCGTCAATGTCGCCTCCGCCGCGGTCGAGGACTGCATCCATGACCTGCCGCAGGTCGCGGAATGCGCGGTATTCGGTATCCCGCATCCGGACTGGGTCGAGGCGGTACACGCGCTGGTGGTACTCAGGGATGGCGCCGATCTGAGCCCGGAGGCGGTCATCGCCCATTGTCGGGAGCGGCTGGCTGGGTACCAGTGTCCCCGCAGCGTCGAGATCCGCGCCGAGCCTTTACCATTGTCGGGAACGGGCAAGATCATGAAAAACGTTCTGCGTCGGCCGTATTGGCCGGTGCCGGGCTGAGGCCGCCGTTTTGCGTCAATGCTGGCCTATGGGTGTACGCACCCGGATGCCGTCGAGTTCGGGTGTCGCTTGAATCTGGCAGGTGAGCCGGGAGCTGCCGTCGCGTCCCTCGGCCAGGTTGAGCATGGCGTCCTCCTGTTCTTCCATGGGCGCCAATTTATCGAGCCACTCGGCCTCGACATGCACATGACAGGTGGCGCAGGCACACATGCCACCGCAATCGCCGTCGATGCCGGGCACCAGGTTGTTGACCGCGGCTTCCATCAGGGACACGCCTTCCTCGACCTCCACGGTGCGCTCGGTGCCATTGAATTCGATGTAGGTCACTTTGATCATGCGGATTTCTCTCCGTCAGTTGCCTGCGCACAACTGCGCCGGCGGGTTGCATCAGGGGCGGCGGGCTCAGGCAAATTGCTGCGGGGCCACGTTTTCGTCGGTGAGTCGCGCCGGATCCAGCTGCCCGCCCGCCGGAATCAGGGTGCGCGCGGCGATGAACTCGGCGGGCCGGTTGATCGCGTCGACCGCGAGCAGGCGGTTGTCCCGCAGATAGAAGACCGCAAAGGAGCGGGATTGTGGATCACCGCGCACCAGAGCGCGATCATGGCCCTCCAGTAGCCCCGCGGTCTGTAATTTCAGGTCGTATTGATCGGACCAGAACCAGGGGACCTGGTTATAGGGCCGAGGCTTGCCGGCGATGGTGGCGGCGGCGGCCTTGGCCTGTTCGATCGCGTTATGTACCGACTCCAGCCGCAGCCTGCGCCCGTAGATAACGCTGGGGTGATTGCTGCAGTCGCCGGCCGCCAGCACGCCCGGCGCCGAACTACGGGCCAGGTCATCGACCAGGATGCCGTTGTCGCAGGCGATGCCCGCTGCCTCCGCCAGCTCGACATTGGGCAGCAGGCCGATACCCGCCAGTACCAGATCCGCCTCCATGACATCGCCGGTGGCGGTATGCACTCGCGCGGTATCCGGGTCGCCGTCGATCCCGACGACGCCGGTATTGCAGTGAATCTCGACGCCCGCCTCAGCGTGCACACCGGCAAAGAATTCGGATACCTGGGCACCCGTGACCCGGGCGAGTACCCGGGGTGCGGCCTCCAGTACCTGGACCTTCAGACCCTGCTTCACGGCGACTGCAGCCGCTTCCAGGCCGATGTAGCCGGCGCCGATCACTACCAGCCGGGCGCCCGGAAGAAAGTGCTCGCGGAGCCGCTCGACGTCATCCAGGGTACGCAGGTAATGGAGCCGGGGATGGTCGGCACCCGGACACTGGAGTTGCCGCGGTCGGCCGCCTGTGGCGAGCAGCAGCTGATCGAAGCCCAGTTGGCGATCGTCGGCCAAGGTCAGTTGCCGCTCCGCGGCATCCAGGGATACCGCTGGGGTATCCAGGATGCATTCGACATCGGCCTGCCGGTAGAAGGCTTCCGGTTTGATCAACAGGCGTTCCCGGGGCAGTGCGCCGGACAGGAAGGCCTTGGACAGCGGTGGGCGCTGATAGGGCAGGAAAGGCTCGCTGCCGACCAGTACCAGGCGTCCGGCAAAGCCCTGTTGCCGCAGGCTCAGCACCGCCTGGGCGCCGGCTTGGCCGCCGCCCAGGATGAGCACGGTCTCGGTCATTGGGCGTCCTCAGGCGTTGATGCGCACTGGCATGGACTTGTAGTTGCGGATCGCGTAGGAGGTCGACCGCGTCGGCTCGGCCATGACCTCGATCTGGCCGGGTTCGGGCCAGCGCTTGAGGACTTCCTCCCAGAGGGTCTTCAGTTGCAGTTCGGCGACTCGATTGCCCACGCAGCGGTGGATGCCGAAGCCGAAAGAGAGGTGCTGGCGCGGCCGTGCCCGGTCGATGATGAAATCTTCGGCCCGCTCGATGACTTCTTCATCGCGGTTGCCGGAGTAGTACCACATCACCAGCTTTTCCCCCTTGCGGATGGTCTTGCCACCGACCTCCGTGTCCTCGAGCGCGGTGCGGCGCATGCTCATCACCGGCGTCTGCCAGCGAATGATTTCGGGAATCATGGACTCCACCAGTGCGGGGGTCTCGCTCAGTTTGCGGTACTCCCCGGGGTATTTGTTGAGCGCCAGCAGGCCGCCGGTCATCGAATTGCGGGTGGTGTCGTTGCCGCCGACGATCAGCAGGATCAGGGTGCCCAGGAATTCCTGTGGGCTCATCTGCTGAAATGACGGGGAATGGGCCAGCATGGAGATCAGGTCCGGGCGCGGTTCGGAACGAGCCCGCTCCTGCCAAAGCCGCATGAAATATTCTGCGCATTCCTGCAGCTCCGCCATGCCTGCCTGGCGCTCGGCGGCCGACACATAGTTGGTCATACTGGTGGCGGTATCGGACCAGTGCGTGAGCTTGCGGCGCTCTTCCCAGGGAAAGTCGAAAAGAATGGCCAGCATCTGGGTGGTGAGCTCTACCGACACCATGTCTACCCAGTCGAAGGTCTCGTTGGTCGGCAGGGAGTCGAGGATCCGGCCGGTGCGTTCGCGAACGCCGTCGGCCAGCTTCAACAGGTTCTCGGGTCCGACTGCAGGTGAGACCACGGCGCGCTGTTCGTCGTGCTTGGGTGGGTCCATGGCGATGAACATCTCGACATCGAGGCCGAGGTTGCCGTCATCCAGGGTGATGCCGCCCTTTTCGGAAGAGAACACCGGGTGACTGGTCTCTACCTTGACGATGTCGTGGTATTTGGTCGCTGACCAATAGGGTCCGTAGGGACTGGCCTTGCAGTAATGCACCGGATCTTCCCGGCGCAGCCGCGCGAAATAGTGCCCGTAGGTCTCCGAGGCGAAAATTTGCGGATCGGCGACGTTGATGTCCTCGAGCGGGACCTGCTGAATGGATTTCGGAATGGCGGTGGTGGGCGTGGCGGGTTCGATCATGGTGATATCCCCTGTAGATATTCTGTGCCGGCGCGGTGATAGCCGCGCCATCGGTATTGTGGGATAGACTTTAGATGGCCGGTGCGTCTTCGACCTAGATCAAAAAGTGCCAATAGCCGGTCGGAAAGTGACAGTGCGTGCGGTCCGGGAGCCGCCTGAGCAAGCGTCGGGGCCCAGTGCCGGGAAGTGAACAGCCAGGTGAAGGTCATGAAGACCCTGGCGCACGGTAGCAGGACGACGGCGGGCGACCATGTTGTGGCGGGTCGGTTGCGGGAGGCTTCAGGTCATGGTCAGGCGCAGCACGCTGCCCTCGCCGTCGGCGGCGATCAGCAGGCCGCCGCGGTGGTCGTTGCACAGTCCCCCCGCGAAATCGATCGGGCAGGCCGCGCCGATCGGCAGGCGTTCGGCGACGACGCGGGCGTCGACCTCGCCGTCGAGCGGCCAGCTGAGCAGCGCGCGCCGGCCGCGGTCCAGAACGTAGAGTCGGTCGCGGATGCTGGCCAGGCCGCGCGGATTTCCGAGATCGCCGATGGCGGTGGTGATCTCGCCATCGCGGATGCGGATGACGCGGCCGGCTCCGGCTTCCGAGACATACAGGGCGCCGGCCACGCTCAGCACGTCGGTGGGGTGATTCAACCCCGATACCAGCGCGCGAGCGGCACCCGTGCCGTCGATTTCCAGGATGGCTCCGTCGCCGGCCCGTACCGCAAACACCTGGTCGCCCACACCCGCGCACAAACCCTTGAGCTCGCCGAGTTTGGCCGCCTGGACGCGGGCCTGCCCACTGGAGAGGTGGTAGCGCAGGACGTCACCACGGGCGGTGGTCATCAGGATTTCGCCGGGCGCGCCCGGCGCGACCGCGCGCACGAAACGGGGCGCGGACTTGTCGAGGGCGCTGCCGATTCGGCTGATGCGTCCGTGCGTATCGAGCGCCGCCAGGCTCAGACCGTCGGCGATCAAGGCGGTGCCCGCGGGATCGCAGGCGATGCCCCAGGGGCCGATCCAACCGGGAGGCACCAGCTCGCGCTCGCGGCTGCTGCCATCGAGCGCCACCTCGGCGACTCCGCCATCGATGAAGTGCGACACAAACAGGCGGCCGGCCCGGTCGATGGCGAGGTTGTCGATGCCCGGTCGCACCAGCGCGATGATCCGGCGGGCTCCGCTGCGGATGTCGATCCCCACCACCTCGCCGCTGCCCGCCTGCGGCGCCACCAGTTCGCCGCTGGGCAGAAATTTGCAGGCGGTGGGAAAGTCGAGCCCGGAGGCGACCTTGTCGAGCTTCCCGGTTTCGGGATCGACGCGCCAGATTTCACCGCGGGGCACCAGCGGAAAATACAGTCTGCCGTCGGGGCCGCCGGCCAGCGCGTTGGGACCGTCGAGCTCGGCGGCGATCAGCCGCGGTGGGCGATCGTCGTCCGGGTACAGCTCGAAGAGCCGGCCTCCCGGCCGGTGTTCGTCGATGAACAGGCGGTTGTTGAACACCGTGATGCCGTTGGCGCTGGGCAGGTCGTCGGCGACGAAATCGACCCGGCCGTCGGGATGTCGCCGACTCACCCGGGCGCTCATCACCTCGGTGGCGTAGAGGCGGCCGCGGGCGTCGAAGGCGACATCGTCGGGCCCGGTGATGGGGCCGCCATTGGCCGCGATAGGGTCGATGTGGCCGGTTTGGGTATCGAGGGCGGAAATCTGGCTGCCCATCGCCTGGGCGACGTAGAGACGGTCGTCCGGGCCGAATTGCATGCCGTTGGCGCCAAACAGCCGGCTGGGCGGCGTGCTGCGTTCGAGTCGCCAGCCGTTGGCCGGTCTGGCGGTGCCGGCATCAGCGCCGTGCAGTGCAGTGAAGCGATCCATGGTGGCCCCCGCTTGTTGTGGTCGTCGCTGGGGCTGATTGTTACGGGAACGGCGGGGACTGCGCAATCTGCAGGAATCTGTTTGCAGTAGCTGGGGGATGAGTGCCGCCGCCCGGGCGGGCGGCGGCCTCGGGGACCCTTACTGAGCCTGCACGGGCAGGTTGAACAGCTGCTTCACATTGTCGTGGAAGATCGCGTTCTTCTGCGCCTCGGAGAGGTGCGCGGTCTGATCCTTGATGATGTCCTGAGACCAGGGCCAGGTCGCATCCGTGTGCGGGTAGTCGTTGGCCCAGATGAGGGAGCCACTGTCGACGATATCCTTGTTCAGATAGGCCGTGGCATCATCCTGGAAAGTAAAGGACACGTTCTCGGTCAGGTACTCGCTGGGCAGTTTCGCCAGCTTGGATTCCGCCAGGGTGCCCAGCCGCTTGACCGCGTGGTCGGCGCGATAGGCGTAGTGGGGGATCCAGCCGGCGTCGGCTTCGGCGATGACCATCTTCAGTTTGGGGTGGCGCTCGAAGTTGCCGCCGAACAGGAACACGCCAAGCACGTCCTGCACGCCGCGCATGATGTTCATGAAGCCGTTGGCCGCGTGGCCGCGCTTGGGCGCCAGCGCTTCCTTCACGCTGTTGTCGTCCGAGGTGAGAATGTGGAAGCACACCGGCAGGTCGAGATCCGTGGCGCATTCCCAGAGCGCGTCGTAGTCCGGGTGATCGTAGTCATGGTGCTGGGGCCGACCCGGCATCATCATGCCGACCATGCCCATTTCCTTGGCCTGACGAAAATCTGCGATGGCTTCGTCGACGGATTCCACGGCGGTCTGGGCAAGACCGAACAGACGGTTCGGAGCGCCGGCACAGAAGGTCTCCAGCCAGCGGTTGTAGGCGTGCATGCAGGCGGATTTATAGGCGAAATCCTTGTGCGTGCAGATCACCATGCCCACAGAGGCGTAGATGATCTCGCCGCAGACGCCGTCGCGATCCTGAGCTTCGAGACGGAATTTCGGGTCCCAGGCTGCTTTCGGAATCTCGTCGAACTTGGCGTTGCGGAACTTGCCGAGCTCGTTGGCGGGCACACCAGCGGCGCCCAACAGGGCGACCGGAATGGCGTCCTCGACACCGGGGATGTGAAAGATATGGCCCCCGGCCGGAGTTTCCACGATGTGGGGCGCGCGGTCCCGGAATTTGGGGTCGATGAAGTCCGTATAGCAGTTGGGCGGTTCAACGATGTGTGAATCCGCCGAAATCGGTGTCTTGAGCATAGGGTGCTGTCTCCTGGAAACCTGGGGTCAGAAAGTATCGCTTGGGTTTTTGGCCGGCCCCATACAGGGATGGCCGGCGGCGCAAGTTCTCCATAATTTTACCCGCAAGTCAACGTTGATACCGGCCCGTATAGCGACCCTCAGGTCGCCTTTCGGTGGCCCATTAGGTCCTCGCGAACCAGGATGCCGTCACGCTCCAGATCCGCGATCCGGCTCTCGGACCAGCCCAGCAGGCCGTGGAGGACATCGAGGTTGTGTTCGCCCAGGTAGGGGGCTTCGAGGTCAGCGGGGCCCGGATGGTTGCGAAAGCGCAGGGGCATGCCGGGCATCTGGAAGCTGCCCGTGCCGCGCTGGGTCACGGTGCGCACTGTGCCCCTGGCCAGCAGGTGCGGGTGGGCCATGGCCTCGGGCACCGAGAGCACCGGCGCGACCGGGATATGCGCCCGCTCCAGGGCGTCGACAGCCGCCGCATCGCTGGGCTGGCCTTGCAGCCAGTCCTCGACGATGTCGACCAGCGCGGCGCGATTGCGGAGGCGATCGTTGATATGCGCGAATCGCTGATCGGCGATCAGCTCCGGCTGGCCGATGGTGTGGCAGAAATTGGGCCATTGCTGGGGTGTCACCACGATCATGACATGGCCGTCGCGACCCCGGAATGCGCCGGCGGGGCTGAGAATACGGGTATGGGAACCGGCGCGTCTGGGCACCACCCTGCCATCGCTGGCGCTGCAGATTCCCACCGACATCTCATGACAATGGAAGTAACAGTCGAGCAGGGTGATATCGAGATAGTCGCCGCCGCCGCCCATGGCGCGGTTGAACAGGGCGCCATTGATCGCTGCCAGGGCATGAGCTCCGGTCATGGTATCGCCCAGGGCCGCCCCGGGCAGGCTTGGCCCGCGGTCTTCCTCGCCGATCAGATCGCTGATGCCCGAGTAGGCCTGGCCGATGTAATCGTAGCCCGGCAGTTCCGCCAGCGGGCCGGTCTGGCCGAATGTCGAGATCGAGCACATGATGAGTTCCGGGTTGATCCCGCTCGCCACCTCCCAGCCGCAGCCCAGCCGGGCGATGGCTCCCGGCGCGAAATTCTCGATCAGTACATCAACCTTGGCTATCAATTCGTGGAGGATATCCCGGCCGCGTTCGCTCTTGGCGTCCACGCAGAGGCTTTTCTTGCCGCGGTTCTGCTGCAGGAAATAGAGCCCGCGCCCGCCCTTGCGGTAGCCGAGGTGACGGATCTGTTCGCCATGGGGCGCCAGCTCCACCTTGATCACCTCGGCGCCCAGCTCGACCATCATTCTGGTGCAGGAGGGGCCCGCTACGTGCTGGGTGAAATCCAGTACCCGGATGCCCTCCAGAATCTGCCTGCGCTTCATTTCCTGTGCTCCTCAAGGGTGAAAGAATGGGATTGTCGCCAAGCTGCTGTGGTGCTTGCGGCGTATCAATCGCTGCCGTCCCGGCGCTGGCCCGGCCTACGGCTTCGGTTATGATGGCGGTCCCCGATTGGTCATTGTCCCTGCGGGGCAAGGCACAGCCCGCGCCCGCTGCGACACCGTCTTTATACTTCCATAACAGGAGCCACCATGGATTTCGCCTATTCCGACAAGGTTCGCGAACTGCAGATGCGGGTGCAGGAGTTCGTGGACACCCACATCACCCCCAACGAAGCCCTGTACTACCAGCAGGTGGAGGAGGGCGGACGCTGGTGCGTGCCGCCGATCCTCGAGACGCTCAAGACTCAAGCCAAACAGGCCGGTCTGTGGAATCTCTTCCTGCCGGAAAGCGAACGCGGCGCCGGCCTGACCAACCTCGAGTATGCCCCCCTTTGCGAGATCATGGGCAAGTCCAAGTGGGCTTCGGAGGTATTCAACTGCTCGGCGCCCGACACCGGCAATATGGAGACCATCGAGCGCTATGGCACGGAGGCCCAAAAGGAGCGCTGGCTGCAGCCGTTGCTGGACGGCGAGATCCGCTCCGCCTTCTGCATGACCGAGCCCGCGGTGGCCTCTTCGGATGCCACCAACATCGAGACCGAGATCCGGCGCGAAGGTGATCATTACGTGATCAACGGTCGCAAATGGTTCTCCTCCGGGGTACATGATCCGCGCTGCAAGATCTGGATCGTGATGGGCAAGACCGATCCCGATGCCGCCACCCACCTGCAGCAATCGATGATCCTGGTGGAGCCGGGTACGCCGGGGGTCACCGTGGAGCGCTGGGTGCCGGTGTTCGGTTACGACGATGCCCCGCACGGTCACGCCCAGGTGCTGTTCGAGAACGCCCGGGTGCCGGCGGAGAATCTGCTGCTGGGCGAGGGCCGCGGTTTCGAGATCGCCCAGGGCCGCCTGGGTCCCGGGCGCATTCATCACTGCATGCGGGTGATCGGCGTCGCCGAAAAAGCCCTGGAGTCAATGTGCCGGCGGGCCCTCGATCGGGTCGCTTTCGGCAAAAAGCTGTCCGAGCAGACCGTGTGGCTGGAACGCATCGCCGATGCCCGCATCAACATCGAGATGGCGCGGCTGTTGACCCTGAAGGCGGCCTACATGATGGATACCGTGGGCAACAAGGTGGCGCGCATGGAGATTGGCATGATCAAGGTGGCAGCGCCCAATCTGGCACTCAAGGTCATCGATGATGCCATTCAGGTGTTCGGTGGCGCCGGGGTCACCGAGGACGTCGGCTTGGCGCGCGCCTGGGCCCATACCCGGATCCTGCGCATCGCCGACGGGCCCGATGAAGTGCACCGCAACCAGATCGCGCGTCTGGAGCTGAAGAAGCATCAGTAGCGGGTCGTCTCCTGCGCCGTGCTCAGCCGCCCACGCCGCCTTCCACGGGGTGGCTGTCGGCGCGCCAGCGCAGCATGCCGCCGCCCAGGTTGGCCACCCGCTCGAAGCCGGCGCGGCGCAGCAGTACCGCGGCCTGGGCCGATCGCGCGCCGGCGCGGCAGACGGTCACCACGGGTAGATCCGGGGGGATCTCCGCGACGCGCTGGGCCAGTTCGCCCAGGGGGACGGGCTGGGCGCCGGGCAGATGGCCCAGTGGGCCATCGAACTCCTCGGGCTCGCGTACGTCGAGTACCCGGACCTCCGCCAGATGCTCCTCCAGCCATTGGGGATCGATTTCCCAGAGCCCTGCGAAAGTGAACGCCAGGGGCTGTCTCTTATACACATCTCCGAGCCCACGAGACTAGGCATGATCTC
>CAJXRS010000040.1 GCA_913060555.1 uncultured Gammaproteobacteria bacterium
CGGCGAACCACTCCGCAAACTTTTGGTGGATGCGCCTGCGGCTTATTCACCCTACCAGGCTCGTGCATCCCGCAGGCCGCGTCCGGCGAACCCCGGCGAACTGCTCGGCAAGCTTTTGGTGGATGCGCCTGCGGCTTAGCCACCCGACAAGGCTCGTGCATCCCGTGGGCCGCGTCCGGCAAGCCCCGGCGAACCACTCCGCAAACTTTTGGTGGATGCGCCTGCGGCTTATTCACCCTACGACTACAAGGCACGCTCATTCCGTAGGCCGGATAAGCCGCGCAGCGGCGCATCCGGCAAAACCCCGGCCCGGTCGCACCGCCGCATTCGCCGCGCACGCTGCTACTCGGTCGCCTGCTCATCCTCCGCCGGGGTGGATTGGGCACGGGCGCCCTTGAAGTCGATGGGACGATACAGACTGATCAGGGCGTCGTAGTTGGTCTCCACGCCCTCCAGGTTGCCGATGCGATCGATCTCGCGGTTGACGATGCGGGTGCGGAATTCCTCTTTGTGTTTGGCGATCAGGCGCTCGCGGACGTCCTCGAAGGGCACCAAACCGGCCTCGCGGCGGTCCTCGAAGCGCAGTACGTGATAGCCGAATTTGGTCTTCACCGGGGCGCTCAGCTCACCGGGCTCGGTCATGGCGAAGGCGGCCTCCTCGAAGGGCTTGACCATCTGTCCGCGCTGGAAGAAACCCATGTCGCCCTGGTTCTGCGCCGCCGAGGGGTCGTCGGAATATTCGGCCACCAGGGCGGCGAAGTCGACACCGGACTGCGCCTTGGCCAGCGCTTCCTGGGCACGGGCCAGGGCCTCGGCATCGCTGCGCTCCTCGCCGGTGTTGATCAGGATATGGGAGACCTGCACGGCTTCGGGCGCCTGAAACTTTTCGGGATGCGCCTGCCATTCCTCGCGCGCCACCGCTTCATAGTCGGGCTGTGTTTCCTGGGCGACTATATGATCGAGCTGCACCTGGCTCAGGGCGCGCATCCGCGCCTCTTCCGCCCGGAAACGCTCGTCGGCGGTCAGCTCGCGCGCCAGGGCTTCCTCGGCCAGCTTGCGCACCACAAAGAAATTCCCCGCGTGCTGGGTGACGCGCTTGCGCTCGGCGTAGAAGCGGCGCGCCTTATCGGGTGGAATGGTCAACTCCACGGAACGGCGGATATCGCCCAGGGTGATCAGGGTGTCACCGTGCTGCAAAACCGGGGTATCGTCCGGATAGGTCTGGGTTTCCTCGGCGGCAGCGGCCAGCGGTGACGCCAGCACGGCGAGGGACAGCACCAGGCCGAGGCAGGCGCGAAGGCGGGGCAGTTCGATGGTCATGGGCAAAACTTCCGAAGCGGATTGGTGAACGAAAAAACGCCCGCATTGTAACCAATGCGGGCGTTTTTTAGGGCAGCCAAATCAGAAAGGCGAACTGCGGCTACCGAGGAACGAGCAGTTGGTGGTGCTGCTGCAAGTGTAGGCCGTATCACCGATGGCTTGCTTGGATACGGCATTGGCGTAGTACGTCTGGCCAGGGCTCAACTTGCAGTAGTAACTGCTGGAGCTGGAATTGGCGCTCAGGTAGACCGTAGACGCCTCCAGATTCTGAACCACACAAGACGACTGCCCGCCGACTGGCGCCAACACACCGGGACAGGTAGAAATCACCACCAGCTTGGAGCGCGGAGATGCACTGGTCTTGGTCGCAGTGAAAGTGCCTCGCTGTGCAAAACCAGGGGGCACGGTAAACTGAAAGGCGACAATATCCTGCGGGAAAGGAAAGAAGCTCTGCTGTGGCCAGTGGGTGGCAATGCTCCCGGTGTTTACCACATCGACATCCGGGGGCAAGGTCCCGCATTGACCCGGGGGCGGCGTGTCTGCGGTAAAGGTCGCGGTCACCGACCGATTTGCCGTCATGCTCAGGTTACAGGTACCAGTGCCCGTGCAGGCGCCGGACCAGCTGTCGAAGGAGGATCCGGTGGCCGGCACGGCGGACAGGGACACGGAAGTCCCGTCGGTATAGGCTTGGCTACAGTCCGCACCGCAATTGATGCCAGTCGGGCTGCTGGTCACCGTGCCGCTACCCGTGCCGGCCTTGCCCACCGACAGGGTGAAGCTGCCGGGTGGCGGCGGATCACCGCCACCGCCGTCACCGGGGATGCAGGCGGTGGGTACCTCGGCGGTGACGTTACCGTCGGTAACCGTGACCAGCGAGGTGGTGCAACTCACTGTGCCGCCCGTGTCGCCGGTCAGGATGATGGAAACACCCCAGGCAGTGAGCGCTGTGCTCAGCAGCAGTAGGCCTGCGCCGGCGCGAGCGACGACTTGAAACCCTGAATAGTTCTTCATCGATATCTCCTGAAGCCGGGCTCATGCCCAAATCCGCGCATCGCGGCGGTCCGCCAGGAACTGGCTCTGCCGGGGGCGGGTTGCGCGGGCATTATCCCCCAGGGTTTGCACCAGGGAAAGCCCTGGCCGTGCCCTGATCGTGGTTTTTTGATCTATCACCAGGAGCCGCGGCCAGGGATGTGATCCGCTCCACAGATCGCGCCCGCTCAGCACCAGGAAATATCCGCGCCACAACGAAAAAAAAGGGCGCCCGCAGGCGCCCTTTTCACGGCATCGACAATCTGATCAATTAATCTTGAAAGATGTCCTTGTTGCCTTTATGGACATTGCTGCCCATCACCGCGGAGTAAACGTTCAGACCATCGATCTGTACGTCCACGGTGTTGACATTGCGCGAAGCCGAGAAGCCGATCACCGGCA
Organism: uncultured Gammaproteobacteria bacterium; assembly: GCA_913060555.1. Lineage (GTDB taxonomy): Bacteria > Pseudomonadota > Gammaproteobacteria > Pseudomonadales > Porticoccaceae > JAGPUQ01. The sequence continues at coordinate 2,752 of CAJXRS010000040.1, forward strand.
GGCCATTGGCCGTCACGCCGTTGGCGCTGGTAATGAAGCCGTAATCGCCCTGGGCGTCACTACCACTGGCGAAGCCCATACGCATCCAGCCGGCCTGGAAATTGTCGATGGCCAGTGCCGCCGCGGTGGATACCGCACCGAACAGGCGACCGTCATCCGGGTCGGTGCCGCTGCGGTACAGGGTCAGGGTGTTGACCTCGTTGCAGAGCGCAAAACCGGGGATCACCGGCGCCGGCGAGAAGTCGCCGGTACCCGGAGTAATGCCCTGTTCTTCGCGGTTGAAGTATTCGAACTCGACGTTATGGCAGGCCGCCAAGTCAGCTGTCAACCAAGGGTTCTGGAACGGCTGGGTGGGATCGTTAACCGGATCCGCCACATTGACGTAGAACCGCTTGGTGGGGAAGGTCACGATCCAGTCGGTCTGCGACATCCGCCCGGCGTCGATGGTGTACTCGTTGTAGATCTCGTCCTGGGTCAGCGCCGCGGAGACCGCATCGATCGCTTCCGGAATGCCGGCGTCGTAGAAGATCACCTGGTTGCCGTCCAGGATATCGGCGGTCGGCGGGAATACGTCGGTCAGGCTGGGAGACGTGCTGCCGGAGGTGAACCAGATCGGAGCATCGGAAAAATCATCCAAGGCCACTGGATCATAGGAGGTGCGCACGCCACCCTCGACCGATACCAGGTGTCCGGAGCCGAACAGTCCGCCGACGGGCTCAGAAACGCCAACGGTGCCGTTGAAATCAGCGTTGGTGATTACAGAGCAGTTATCCGGGTTGCCAGTCGCGTCGTGGGTGACCGCGTCGATCTGAGCGGGAACGTTCAACACGCCCATCTCGATCAGCTCGATGTAACCCTCTGCACGACGGTTGGGATCACCGGAGTTGGGGTCGGATGCGAACTCAAAATTCCGGAACGGCTGGCCGCCCGCCGGAAGCTGGTTGGGGGCGATACAGGAGGTGTCGGTGGAGATCAGCTTGGCGCCATTGGCGGCGTCGGGGACCACGGTACCGGTCCAGACATCGAACGGCGACAGATAGAGGTTGAAGTCAAGCACTTCCCTGGAGTTCTTGCCTTCGAGGAAGCGCACCTTGACGGCTTTCGCCTGGTCGGTGGTATTGACCACATGCACTGCGGTAACGAAGTCGTTCTGTGCCGTGTAATAGGGGTACAGAAGCACCTCGCCGAGGCCGTCGGTATTGACATGTACCGCGTGAGCGGCGCTGGCCCCGGTTACCGCCATGGCTATGGCTGCAGACCTGAGAAACGTTTTTTTCATTGCACGATACCCTTTGTCGTTGAGATTGACAGTGTTTCGCAGGCTTGCGCCCGCTGAGAGTCCCTGATTGGGCCACGCCCTACCGGCGGCGGCAGTATCACACAGGTTCGCGAGGCCGTGCAAGCGTGGGAATCCCTGAGAAAACGCTGTCCGGCTCGATGGCCCATGTGGCCCAGTGGCCGCCACCCGCGCGCCGATACTAACCCCATTCAAAAAAGGAATTCAACAATCGAACAGTTATATTTCCATGGCTTGCGGGACATAGTTGAACCCCATGACAGGAATGTGACCTAACTCGCAGTGCCGGACTTGCAATTCCAGCAGGTGGGAGCGGCGCGTTGATGGCGCGGCGATGGCGTTGGTGCCACCGCAACCCCATCATCGGGCCGGGGGCGGCCCTCCTACAACGAGCACCGACCCGCAGCGATGGCGATGGAGTTGGTGCCGCCGCGAACCCATCGGGCCGGGGCCCTGCTACTGCTTGGGCAGGTAGTACCAGTCGCCCTCGGTTTTCAACCAGCGGTGCTTGAGGTCCATGGGGATCTCCTGACCGCCCAGGGGTTCGATGTTTTCCTGGAACCGAAAGCTGGTGCGCACGCTGACGTCGCACGCCTGCTCGCTGACACAGTCCACGGACAGCACCTCGGCGCTCAGCCAGGTGCCGATGATGGGGTGGATCTGGTAGTGATCGGTGACCGACCAGGTGGATCGGTATCCCGGGGTGAAGAATTGGTAGGCGCCCTTGTAGTCCCTGGCGATCAGGGCCTGGTAATAGGCTTCAACACGCTCGCTCAACGCCTGCTGGGGCGTCTCGGGTTCCGGCGCCGGCTGGGGCGCCGAGGCGCAGGCGGCGAGAAGGACGGTCAGCACGATGGCCGGAAATTGTTTCAACAAGGCGGGTTCCTCATCAATCAATCAGTTTGGGCAGCTACGGCCGGCGGCGAATTGGAAGGTATCCCGGCGGGGATTGCAAGGGCTTGGGGAAGCCTGGGAATCGCAGGAGCGGCGCCCCTGTGGGAGCGGCGCCCCTGTGGGAGCGGCGCCCCCGCCGCGATGGCGGTGGGGTTTGGTGCCACCGCAAACCCATCGGGCCGGGGGCGGCCCTCCTACACCAATCACCAACCCGGGTAGGAGCGGCGCCCCTGTGGGAGCAACGCCCCCGCCGCGATGGCGGTGGGGTTTGGTGTCGCCGCGAATTCATCGGGCCGGGGGCGGCCCTCCTACAAACGCCGGTTCCGGTGTAGGCCGGATAAATCCGCCGCGAGGCCGGTGCATCCGGCGTTTGCCCGCGCTGGCCGGTCGGCGGGCAAGGTGTCGGATGCGCTGCGCTTATCCGACCTACGACGGCGTGCCATCGCGTAGGGAAACCGGGGACAGACCACGGTTTTAGGCCATGTAAGGAACGGATTTTGGACTTCGGTTTCCACACGCTTGCGTGGCCGGCCGGGCTGCCCAGGCGCGGCCCGCCTGCCCAAGGCCGCCGACACCTGCGCGGCGAAGGATTCGTTGCCCCGCGCGTTAGCCTCTCCCTGACCGTTCGCCAGTGGGAGGCGGGCGCGGCGAGCCATGGGATGACTCCCAGCAGGCATTTCGGCCGATCACGCCTATCAGAAAACCGTGGTCTGTCCTTATATTGTCTTTCGAGTTCCTGCGCCGCAAGCTGCCCGCCGGCGGCTGACGCCTGTGAGTGCAGCGCCGATGCACGGGGCGTACCGGGTGACATTGTGCCCAGGCGGAGCGGATGGATATCCGCCCCGTCAGCGAGGCCGCCCGGCAGCTGCCTGCGTTTGAACTGGCCGGCAAGCACTGGAGCAGGCACACCGGTCCGCGTCACTGAAACGACCAACTCGTTGATCAATATGAGGAACCGGGCGATGCCGATTCAGGCCAGTGCGGAAGAGCTACAGTCATTCATGAGGGACCAATTTCCCCAGTCCACCATCGTGGTCGAAAAGGTCGATGAACAGGAAGCGTGGGCGCGCCAACCGGTGGACGAATCCCACCTGCGTCCCGGCGGCACCGTGTCCGGCCCCACCATGATGGCCGTCGCCGACACCACCGCCTACATAGTGGTCTTGTCCCATATTGGTATCGTGCCGCTCGCGGTCACCAGCAACCTGAACATCAACTTCCTGCGCAAGCCGGAAGCCGGCAAGGCCCTGCTGGCCAAGGGCACCCCGCTCCATCTGGGCCGCCGCTCCGTATTAACCGAGGTGAACATCTATTCGGACGGCCAGGAAAAGCCGGTAGCCCATGCAGTCGTGACCTACGCCATTCCTTCTTCGCACCGGCGGTGAGGGCCGAGGGCATGAGAAACCAGGGGCAGACCACGGTTTCAGGTCATGTAAGGACCGGATTTTGGACTTCGGTTTCCACACGCTTGCGTGGCCGGCCGGGCTTCCCAGGCGCGGCCCGCCTTCCCAAGGCCGCCGACGCCTGCGCGGCGAAGGAGTCGTTGCCCAGCGCAAGGTTCCCCTTCGTCGCCCGCCGGCCCTCAGCCACGAGCCTCGGCTCCAACTCATCACAGCACAATTCACGATAGGCCGCCTGTCGGCCAGCGCCATCTGTTCCTGGCGCGAGATAAAGCGGATGCGGGTGTCCCCGTGCATTAGCCTCTCCCTGACCGTGCGCCCAGTAGCTGGACCAAGGGTATTCGGCTGGATGCGCCACCATGCCGGCCCGCACTGGATTCAGCTCGATATAGCGCTGGCACGCCCATAGATACGCCGCTTCCTGGACGGGACAGGAACGAAACCGCCCCTCCCACAAGCTCGCGCTACGGCGGTAGGCGCGATTCACATACTGCACCTACCGCTGGCCGAGCGCCTGCATCAAGGCCCCTGCCGATCCGGCTCTGTCTGCAGAAACCGCACCAGTTCATGCACTCGGGTGGTCGGGTTGTCGGTATCATTGGCCGTGGCGGCCCGCAGGGCCCGCTCGGCGTTGTCGATGGCGAAAGGCAACTGGTCCACCAGCCTGGGAAATATGTCGCCATCACCTTTGGCATAGTCCGGTATAAAGTTTTTCAACGCGTCGATCACCTGGGCGCAAGCACTCTTCCCAAGCTGGCCCGAAAAAGGCTGCGTCGTATAATCAAAATGCAGCAACAGCCAGTATTCAAAGCAGGGCACGGAATTGATGGCCACGAAGGTGTCTTTTGGCGTTGCCCCGCGAATAAGGTCTATTGCCCGCTGGTAGTTTGTGTGAGCGTCCTTGTCGAAGACGCAATATACCTTGTCGAAGGCATCACCCACATCCCGTTCCTCCCGGTAGCGCTGTTTACCGTAATTGACGATGCCCACCGGATCGGAGCCGCAGTCACCGCAGATTTCGACATTGGCACTGTTGAGCTCATAATGATCCTTCAGTCCGGAAAAATAATGAGGCTCTGTCTTTTCCCCCTCGCAGACAATCAACACTTTGGCATAGGGCGCACGCCGCGCTTTTCTGCGCGACAATTGCCGCGCAGTGCGCGCCTTGCGCTTGTGAAACAGATTATCGGTGCCCATATTCGGCCTGCTTTTTCAGTGGCCTGACATAAGGCAGCGCGCCATATCGGCCGGAAAAGTAGGCCAGTTCCAGATTCTCGCGACCCTTGCGCGGGCTGAAATCCGTCAGTGGATAGAGCACCGACGCCTGCCGGTTATCCTTCTCGCAGAACCAGATCTGATCGCGGCGGAAAACGTCCTGGTTGAGAATGGACGTTTCGTGGGTCGTGAATACCAATTGCGCGTTTTTGGGGTTGGTTTGGTTGCTGTGAAACAACTGTACGAGAAATTGCACGAGGCGAGGGTGCAGATTATCGTGCAGCTCGTCGATGAACAGCACGTAGCCGTTGGCGAGGCTGTCCAGCCAGGGTCCAGCGAAGGCAAACAGCTTCCGCGTACCGTCCGATTCCTCTTCAAACTCAAAGGTGATACGTTCTCCCTCGCTGCTGTTGTGCACCGTCTTGATGTCGAGCAGCTTTTTATTTTCGAGTTCATCGGCAAGCGCTTTCTTGACGTAATCGGGCACATCGTCCGGCAACTCGCTGACATTGAAGGGTTTCCTTTCGACCAGGATGTCTGCAATGCTCAGATCCGCCGCGTGCAGAAACTCCATTACACGCGACTTCTCCTTTTTTTCACACAGGGACGCACTGAAACCGGGGTTCGAGCCAGAGACATTGGCCATGCGCAAGGTGGTTTTGAACCAGTCATAAATGGGCTGTAATTGTTCGCTATTAAGCTGGACAGCCGTCGACAGAAACAGTGCATTCTCGCGGGTGCTCTTTTGCCAAAGCTGCTTTTCTCCGGTGAGACTGCTGCCCAATTCCCAGGCGTATTGGCGTTTTGCGTCATCCCATTCACGGCCGAACCAGCGTTGGGCGCGCCCCTTGGGATAGGCCAGCAGCCATTCTTCGTGGATACGGTCCGCTGTTGCTGTAAAGCCATATTGATAGCGGACACCGTCGACAATAAACGTCGCCTCAAATTCGCTGGGTGCCGCCCGTGCGGCTTTGCTCAGACGGAACGGCGTTACCGGCAGCTTGTCGCCGCGTTGCAGCCCTGTTGCCGATTCCACCACGATTCTCTTCATTGCCTGCAACGCATAAAGAAAATTGGACTTGCCCCCGGCATTGGGCCCGTAGATTGCCGCGGAGCGCAATAGTGGGTAGTCATTGGCCGCCCGGGCGGTGAACGTGTTGGATTCCGCCAGCTCGTTGCCTTTGGCCCGGGACATGCTGAAAGTTTGACGTTCGTACAGGGAACGAAAATTGGCCACGCTAAATTCGATTAGCACCGGCTCTCCTCTAAGCTGATAAATTGACTGGTTTTGTCAAAAGTAACACTAAAAACCATATTTATATACGTTTTATCCTTGTTTTTTACTGTATTTGTCAAAAATACAGCTTTTAGGCGCCCAAGACCGAACGAAACGAGATCAAGTGATTGCTCGTGAGTTCTCAGGCTGTCGGGAGACCACTACTGAGCCCACAGCCGCGCCAGGGGCACGGTCAAGGGAAACCAGGGACAGACCACGGTTTCAGGTCATGTAAGGAACGGATTTTGGACTTCGGTTTCCACACGCTTGCGTGGCCGGCCGGGCTGCCCAGGCGCGGCCCGCCTGCCCAAGGCCGCCGACACCTGCGCGGCGAAGGATTCGTTGCCCCGCGCGTTAGCCTCTCCCTGACCGTTCGCCAGTGGGAGGCGGGCGCGGCGAGCCATGGGATGACTCCCAGCAGGCATTTCGGCCGATCACGCCTATCAGAAAACCGTGGTCTGTCCTTATATTGTCTTTCGAGTTCCTGCGCCGCAAGCTGCCCGCCGGCGGCTGACGCCTGTGAGTGCAGCGCCGATGCACGGGGCGTACCGGGTGACATTGTGCCCAGGCGGAGCGGATGGATATCCGCCCCGTCAGCGAGGCCGCCCGGCAGCTGCCTGCGTTTGAACTGGCCGGCAAGCACTGGAGCAGGCACACCGGTCCGCGTCACTGAAACGACCAACTCGTTGATCAATATGAGGAACCGGGCGATGCCGATTCAGGCCAGTGCGGAAGAGCTACAGTCATTCATGAGGGACCAATTTCCCCAGTCCACCATCGTGGTCGAAAAGGTCGATGAACAGGAAGCGTGGGCGCGCCAACCGGTGGACGAATCCCACCTGCGTCCCGGCGGCACCGTGTCCGGCCCCACCATGATGGCCGTCGCCGACACCACCGCCTACATAGTGGTCTTGTCCCATATTGGTATCGTGCCGCTCGCGGTCACCAGCAACCTGAACATCAACTTCCTGCGCAAGCCGGAAGCCGGCAAGGCCCTGCTGGCCAAGGGCACCCCGCTCCATCTGGGCCGCCGCTCCGTATTAACCGAGGTGAACATCTATTCGGACGGCCAGGAAAAGCCGGTAGCCCATGCAGTCGTGACCTACGCCATTCCTTCTTCGCACCGGCGGTGAGGGCCGAGGGCATGAGAAACCAGGGGCAGACCACGGTTTCAGGTCATGTAAGGACCGGATTTTGGACTTCGGTTTCCACACGCTTGCGTGGCCGGCCGGGCTTCCCAGGCGCGGCCCGCCTTCCCAAGGCCGCCGACACCTGCGCGGTGAAAGATTCGTTGCCCAGGTTCCCCTTCGTCGCCCGCCGGACCTCATCCACCCCGGCGTCACATTCCATTCATCGGGCCGGGGGCGGCCCTCCTACAGGGCTATTCCTGCTCTTCGGCTTCGGCCTCGGCGGGGGCGTCGTCGGACTGGAGTTCCTCCCAGTTGACGATGCCACCCAGGGAGTTGGAGAACCGCCGCCGCATTTCATCGGACACCGCGCGGAGTTGTTCGTCGTTCTTGAGGGCGCGGGGGGTGATCAGCACCACCAGCTCGGTGCGGTCGGTGGTGCGCGACTGGGTGCGAAACAGGTTGCCCAGCAGGGGGATGTCCTTGAGGAAGGGCACGCCCAGATTGCCCTGCGAGGTGTTGTCGCGGATCAGGCCGCCGAGCACCACGGTCTCGCCGGAACGCACCGAGACCCGGCTGAGAATCTGGCGCTGGAGAAAGCTGCGCTGCCCGGTGGCTTCGTCTACCGGGCCCACGTCGGTCACCGCCTGGGACACATCCATGGTCACCAGGCCGCCGGCGTTCACCGAGGGCAGTACGTCGAGCAGGACCCCGGTGTCCTTGAACTCGATCGAGGTCTGGGTGTTGCCGCCGTCGGTGAGGACGACGGAGGAGCGGATCGGCTGCTGGTTGCCCACCTGGATCTGGGCATTGTGGTTGTCGAGCACCATGATGCTGGGGCTGGAGATGACATTGACCAGGTTTTTCTGCGCCAGGGCATTGAGCACCGCCCGCACCTCGCCGGCGCGGTTGGTGATGGTGTAGGAGAAGCCCGGCTGTTCGGCGCCGATGCCGCCGGAGGAGTTGGGGTTGAACAGGCCGGTGCCGGTACGGCCATTGCCGCCCAGACCGTTGTTGAATGCCCATTGCAGCCCGTAGCTCAGTTCGTCGATAAGGGTCACTTCGAGAATGCTGGCCTCGATGAGGATCTGGGTGGGCGGCACGTCGAGGCGGCGCAGCGCCTCGCGGATCTTGTCGTAGTCTCGGCGCGGGGCATGGATCAGCAGCGCGTTGTTGAACTCATCCGAGACCACGCGGACATCCGGGCCGAACTCGACCACGGCGGCATCGGGCGCGCCCTCTCCCCGGGACCGCCCGCCGCCCGGCAGGCCGCCGCCGGTAAGGCCGCCGGATCCACCCAGCACGCCACTGGTGCCGCCGATGTCACTGGAGGTAAAGCCGCTGCGGTTGCTGCCGAAGGCGCCGCCGCTGCCGCTGCCGCCGATGCCGCCACCGATTCCGTTCCTGCCCCGGCTGCCGCCCAGGGCTCCGCCGCCCAGCCGCGAGCTGCCGAGGCCCGGCGCCACCCCGGAATCGGCGCCGCCGGAAAAAGTCGTGCTGCCGCCATAGAGGGCGTTGAGCAACTGCGCCAGATGCTCGGAGGTGCCGTTCTGCACTTCGTAGACGAACAGCTGGGGCTCGTTGCCATCGCCGCGGGGCTGATCGAAGCGCGCGATCCACTCCCGGGCGCGGTCCAGATAGTAGGCCCGCGAAGTGACGATCAACAAGGCGTTGAGGCGTTCCAGGGCGACCACCTTGACCAGCCCCGCCAAGGGGCCGGGCAGACCCAGGCCACCGACCCCGCCGCCCTCTCCGGCGGCGCCCTCCCGCGCCGCTGCTTGGCCGCCGGCGTCGCCGGCGACCCCGCTGCCCGGCGCCGCTCCCCCACCGTCCTCTCCGGACAGGGTGGCGAGCGCCGCGGCCACTTCGGCGACATTGACATGCTCCAGGGGAAACAGGCCGATCGACATGCCATCCAGCACGTCGATATCGAAGGTCTTGACGATATCCAGATAGCCCTCGATCCGGGAGCGGGTGCCGGCCAGGATGAGCAGGTTGCGCAGCCCGTCCACCCGGACGATGGCGTTCTCATCGGCCACCGGCGTCAGGATGTCGGCCATGGCCTGGGCACCGACGAATTGCAGCGGCACGATCACCAGGTTCTGGCCGGGCGGCAGAGCGCCGCCCAGGTTGCCCAGGTTGGGGGCGATGCCGCGCAGGGTCTCGGGCTTGCCGACGTGGTAGACCCCGCCTTCGCCCACCGCGAGCGCGAGGCCGTTGGCCTGCAACAGCGCTTCGAACACGGGCAGCAACTGTTCCCGGGAGAGCGGCTGGACGGTATGGATGGTCAGGGATCCCGCCACCGGCTGGTTGATCACATAGGGCAGCTGGAGGATGTCGCCGAGCACGGCGTGGACCACTTCGGTGACCGGCGCCTGCTCGAAGTCCAGGGTGACCGGGTCGCCGGAGCGCACACCCTGGGTCAGCGGCCGCGGCGGCTTGAATAGCTGGTCGTCACCGCGCAGGATCAGCGGTTCCTTGGCGGGCTCCTGCTCCGGCTCGGGTTCCGGCTCGGGCGCCGGTACCCGGTCGGCGGCGCGGCCAGCGATGGGAACCACGATGTCCTGGCGCTGGTCGATGGGGCTGCCGGCGCAACCGACCATCAATAGTGCGAGGGCGGCCAGGCAGCGCATGCCCACAGGACCTTTCGACACGGGAGATCTCATAGCTCCTCAATCCTTGTTCTCTGACTGGTTGAAGCGCGCCGCCCGCTCGCGTGCGGCGCGCAAGGCCGCCTGACGTTCTGCGGGAGTGGACGGGCGACCTGGCTGACGAGCCTGGGCCTGGCTGCCCGCGCGCGCCTCGGCGGTTTTCTTGTCGGACCCACCGCGGGCGGGCGGCGCCACCATGCCGCCCTGTTGGGGTCGGCGTTCCAGCTCCAGCGACTGGGTTTCGCCATCGGCGGCGACCAGGGTGGCGGCGGTGGCGCTGATCGACAGCAGCCGCCAGCCCTGCCATTCATCGCCGACCCGGAGCCGGGAGGCCTCGGCATCCTTGCCGAGCCTGCCGAGAATGATGCCGGCGCTGCCCCCGGAGCCGTAGATGCCCAGCAGGACCACATCCGCCAACGGGTCCGGCTCGGGCTCCGCCTCCGGGGCTGCCACCACTTCGGGTTCGGGCGGCCGGCGATCGGGCAGAAACAGCGGCCGCTCGGCGATCTCGACCAGTGCATCGCCGCCCACCGCCGACACCGCACCCATTCCCAGGGGCGCGGGCACTTCGGCGGGGTGCGGCGCCGGGGGCTGCCAGTCGGCATCGATCAGTGCCCAGGTCAGCGCAATGGCGCAGGAAATGCCCACCGCGAGCCAGACGAATACTCGGTAGGCGGCGGCCATCAGGGCATGAGCCTCAACACGCTCATGTTGGCCTGGGCGTTGATCTGGGCGGTCTCCTCGCCCCGCCGCCGCCGCGAGCGCGGCGCCTGCACCGCCAGCTTTTCCACCAGGATCGGCGGCTCTTCGGCCGCCAGGGCGAGCAAAAAAGTTCCCAGCGCGCCGGTCTCCCCTTCCAGGGTGCCGGCCACGGTGATCACCGAAAATCCCTGCTCCTCGCTGGCCGGCAGGATCTGGCTCCCCGCCACCTTCAGGTCGGCGGCCTCGGCGAGTTGGCGCAGGCGCTGCTGCAGCTCGGTGCCGATCTCGCCCAGATCGGTATCCGCCGGATAGGCGCGCCGCGAAAGCCAATCGGCGGCGGCGCGGTCAGCGGCGACGATATCCTCGCCCCGCGCCTGGATGCCCGCCAGGCGCGCGTACCTGGGCTCGATGTCGGCGCGCACTTCGGCCATGCGCCAGATGCGCCCGCTCAGCTCCGCCGCCCAGGCGCCGGCGAGCAGCACAACGGGCACCAGCAGCAACACCGCCACCAGCCGCGCCTGCCGCCCGGGGAAATATCGCTTCACGGCGCGCGCGCCTCGTTACGCGTGGTGGCGATCTCGCCCGGCGGGCGGCGCGCGGCCGGCAGCAGCTGAAACTCCAGATAAAAGTTATCGAGGCCGTCGCGGCCGCGGACGATGGGGCTCAGGGCTCGCAATTCGCTGACCTGTGGGTCGGCGCGCAGGCTGTCCATCAGCCCGGCGCCGTCGGCGGCGCTGCCGGTGATCCGCACCCGGCGCCCCTCGGCGTCGAAGCGCTTGAGATAGGCGGTGTCCGGAAGCAGCGCGGTGAGCTTGTGCAACAGCGCCGGCATGTCCGCCAGGCCATTGCGCCAGGACTCGATCGCGGCGGCGCGGGTATCGGCCTCGACCAGGGTGGCGCGCGCGCCCAGGTAGGGGTTGGCGGCGCGTTGCAGGTCTTCCAGTTGGCCCTGGGCATCGATGGTGCGCTGGCGCAGTTGCCAATAGGGGACCGCGGTCCAGATTCCCACCAGCATGACATTGAGCAACACCAGCGCCAGCAGGCGCCGGGCCCGGCCGCGCGCCAGCCGCGGGGCTTCACCGCGATCGCGCAATACCAGGGGACCATCGTCATCCGCCCAGACTTCGAAGCGCTCGGGCAGCATCTGCTGGCGCTCGGCGATCTGGGCGTCGACATGCTCGCGGGCGACGAACGCCAGGCTGACCTCCAGCCCGGATTCGTCCACCCGATCCAGCCGCCAGCCCCAGTCCAGGGTTTCGAGGGGAAACGGACTTTCGGCCTGCAATTCCAGCTGCAGCGCATCCTCGATTTCGGCATCGGCCAGATGGGGCAGGTGCAGTCTGCGGCTCAGCACCACATCGGGCGGCAGGACCAGGGCGTGGAATTCCGCCTCACCGGCGGCCGACACCCCGGACGCACCCAGCACCACGCGGCGCGAGCCGTCGGGCCAATGCGCCAGCACCGGTTGTTCGGACTTGAACCAGGCGAACAGCGGCCAGCGCTTGAGGCCATCCCAGCCACGCGGCAGGCCCTGGGCCAGATTGCCCAGATCGATGCCGAACAGACTGAGATTGTTGGCTTCGAACGCCACGCCATCAACCGCCGGTCACGGGTTCGACGCGAAAGCTTCGCCAAGGCGCGCCATCGGGGGAACCCTGGCCGAGATCCAGCCAACGGGTGCGGCGGTAGCTGTGGTCGCCTATGCGGACCCTGGCATCCATTCGGTACACCGGCGAGCTGCCTCCCCCAAAGAAACGGTTGTCGAGCCCGGTAAAATCGGTCGCCGGGTCGTCCCGGCGGCTGTGCGCGATGCGCGCCGCCAGATCGCGATCGCCTCCCGCGAGCAGGGTGAGGACCGCCTCGGACGCGGCCTTGGGCGCCACTCCGGCACCGCCGCCGCGCACCGTAATCAAGTCGCGCACTCTAGCATAAAGCGGGTAGCTGACTCCCAGCACCTGGAGCAGATCCTCGGGGTATTCGAAGGGCCCGCCGCGCGGCCGGAAGGCGACCCCCGCGGCGGCATAATCCTCGGCCTCCACCTGCAGTCCCGGCGTGCGCCAGGCCACCACCCGGTGCGCGAGCTGGGCGGCGAGTTCGGGCTCCAGGCCGCCGGTACCCGCGAACAAACCGGTGAGCAGTTCCTCGCCGGCTTGATTGAGATCGACCAGGCCGCCGGCCGGCACGGCGGCGACGGCGATCGACCGGCCGCCCAATTGGTAATCGAAGTGGCTGTATTCCTCATGGCCGATATCCGTGGAGCGCAGTTCGAGCACCGCGAGTTGAATGGCGGCGTCACCGAGCGCCGCGGCCTCGGCCCGCGCCCGGATTCCCTGCGCGGAACGCACCTCGCTCTTGGTCGTGGCCGCCAGCCCCAAGGCCAGCACCGAGAGTGCCGCGACCATCCACAGCACGGCAATCAGGGCGACGCCCGCCGACCGGATCCCCACCATCAGCGCCGCCCCATGGGTTCGGAACGGTTGACGTCGGCGCGGGGCTGGGCGGCCAGCACGGGCACCATCAGCGCCGGCCAGGCGCTGCCGCCCTGCGCCAGGGAGATCTGCACCCGCGCCGGCAGCACCGGCGTATCCAGCCATTGCGTGCGCCATTCCGCCTCGTCCAGCGCCCGGTAGGAGATCTCCAGTCCGGTCACGGCTTCGAGCAACAGGTGAGAGCTCGCCTGGCTCCAGTCGGGCGGCGGATCGTCGCCGGCATAGGGCAGGTAATACAGCATCAGTGTGCGGCCGCCCTCCGGGGCTTGCTCCGCGCTCAGCCGCAAGTGGTAGAGGCCGCCGACGCCATGGCGGGCGGGCATCAGCCCCAGCCATTCCAGCTCGGACTCCGTGCCCTGCAACCAGCTCACCGCAACCGAGTCCTCCGGGCGCTGCCGCAACCGGGGGCTGGCGGGTTCCAGCGACTGTTTCAGAAAGGCATATACCAGGCGCACGTCGTCCCCGGCCAGGGTGCGCTCGTCGACGCGCTCGCCGGTGCGCGCGAAGGTCACCAGAGCGCTCATCAGGCCGGTGAGGATCACCGCCAGCAGGACCAGGGCGACCACCACCTCGATCAGCGTGAACCCGCGTTGGCCGCCGCGACTCATGGCGATCTCAGATTGACCGGCAGCAGGGTAGTGAGCACGAACTCCCGCTCCCGGCCGCGATCGCGCCAGCGCACCAGGGCCTGCACCTCGTGCAACTCCCAATGCGGATTTTCCAGGCCCAGGGCATAGGGCGCCGAGTGCAATCGCCACTGGAAACCGCCGGCGCTCTGCCCTGTCTCATCGAGACCCTCCGCCGGCACCAGATCATGGGCGTCGAGCAGGGATTGCGCCAACAGCACCGCCCGGGTGCTCTGTTCGGCCGCCCCGATGCCGCGCAGGCTGCCGCCCAGCGCCTGATAGAGGACGCCGAGCGCCATTGCCATGATGGCAAAGGCGACCAGCACTTCGAGTAGCGAGAAGCCCCCCTGGCGGCGGTTCATCGGGGCTCCGGCGGTTCCGGGCTGACGCGGCCCAGCAGCCAATCAACCCGCAGGCGGACGCCGCCTCCCGCCGGCCGCAACAGCTCGATACTGCCGCCGGTGGCGCTGCCATCCGGATAGAAGCGGATCGCGCCCCGGTCGGGGTTGTCGATCTCGGTGTCGGCAACCGTCAGTTGGACCTGCAATTCCCCGGGGATGCTGCCTTGCAGTTCGGGAGCGACGCCAAAGCGATGGGCCGCGGCATCCACGGTAAAGGCGACGCTGCGACCGGTCTCCATGGCCGCACGCCGCGCGCCCTTGAGCCCGGCGACCAGTTCCCGGACCGCGGTGCGGTATTGCATGGCATCCAGGCCGCGGGACAGCATTGGCGGTACCGCGGTCAACAGCAGCGCGGCCACCGCGATCGCGACCATCAGTTCGAGCAGGGTGAAGCCGGCGCCGCGATCCGCCCCAGCGAACGACAGGGGTGAGCCCGGCATCACTGCCAGTTGCCGATATCCGCGTTCTCCCCGTCGCCGCCCGGGGAGTTGTCGGCGCCCAGGGTGTAGATATCGATATCGCCGTTGCGGCCGGGAGATTCATAGTGGTAGGCGTTGCCCCAGGGGTCGTCGGGCAAGCCCTTGCGCAGGTAGGGGCCGTTCCAGCCGTTGGCGCCGGGCGGTGCGGAAGCCAGCGCCTCCAGGCCTTCCTGACCGGTGGGGAAGCGACCCACGTCCAGCTTGAACAACTCTACCGCCTGTTCCAGATCGCGGATCTGTACCACCGCTGTCTTGCTCTTGGCGCCGCCCAGTTGACTCAGCACCCGGGGGCCTACCAGACCAGCCAGCAGGCCCAGGATGGCGAGCACCACCAGTAGTTCGATGAGTGTGAAGCCGCGCGCGCGACGGGCGGCGGGCGGGGACAGGCGCATGTGAAGACCTCTCGAAGTGGTGCGGATGGGCTGCCAAGCAGGACCCGGGATACCATTATAAGTTCAATACCCGCTCCCTTAGGAGCGGCACCCTGTCGGAGCGGCGCCGCGCCGCGATAGCCATGGGGTTGGTGCCGCCGCGAACCCATCGGGCCGGGGGCGGCCCTCCTACAGCGCATGGTGTCGGATGCGCTATCGCTTATCCCAGCTTGCCCAGCTCGCGCGCCCAGTAATGCGCGCCGCCACAGGCCTCCAGGCCGACGCGACACGGGGCCTGCTCGGCGAACCAGCCCAGCATCTGCCTGCGCCGAAGCCGCTTCTTCACTACCACCTGGCCATGGCGGTCAACGCCGTGCAGCTGAAATACATGTTTTGCCAAATCCACACCAAGGTTGCTAATGTTCATCTGGACTCCCCCTTCTGTTGACTGGTTGCTTGAATAACGAGTCTGGCGCAACGCGACGCCGTTAGGGAGGGGGAGTCCATTCCATTGACCTACGGATACCGTTCCGGTGCAGGAGCGTGCCCTTGTGGGAGCGGCGCCCTCGCCGCGATAGCCATGGGATTGGTGCCACCGCGAACCTATCGGGCCGGGGGCGGCCCTCCCACAGACGCCGATGCCGGCGTAGGCCGGATAAACCGGCCGCAAGGCCGGTGCATCCGGCGTTTGCCCGCGCGGGGTGGTCGGTCGGCGGCGCATGGTGTCGGATGCGCTGCGCTTATCCGACCTACTAAACCCGCCGGCAGGAATGGCGCCCGCGTCTATATGGCCAGTTCGTTGACCGCCAGAATCCCCATCAGGATGGAGACGATGATGGCGGCGATCACCGCCCCCAGGGTGAGGATCAGCAAAGGCTCCACCAGGATCAGCGCCCGTTTCACCCCGGCCTGCACTTCGCCGTCATGCACCCGGGCGAGCTCCAGCAGCATGGCATCCAGGCTGCCGGTCTCTTCCCCCAGGCGCACCATGTTCAGCGCCAGCGGGGTGAACAGGCCGGTTTCTTCCAGGGCGTCGGCGAGCCGGCCGCCCTGTTTGATCGCCGGCGCGATACCCTCCATGGCGCCGCGCAACCGGCGATTGCCCATGGTGTCGTTGGCAATGCCGACTGCGGTGACGATGGGCACGCCGTTGCCCAGCAGGGTGCCCAGGCTGCGGGCGAACCTGGTGATCTCGTACTTGCGCACCACTGTGCCGAACACCGGCAGGCGCAGCAGGCGGTCATCCCGCCACTGGCGTCCGGCATCGGAGCCGAGCCAGCGGCGCGCCAGCCAGACGCCGGCGGCGGCCAGCAGCGCCAGCAGCCAACCCCAGTCGCCGATCAGGTGCCCGAGCGCGACGATCATGCGGGTCGGCATGGGCAGGCCCTCGCCCAGGTCGGCGAACAGGGTCTCGAACTGCGGCACCACGAAGCCCAGCATCAGCACCACCGAGATCATCGCCACCACGACCAGGATGGCGGGGTAGATCAGCGCCGAAATCACGCTCTCGCGCAGCGCCCGCAGGCGCTCCAGGTGCTCGGCGAGGCGCTCCATCACCTCGCCCAGGTGCCCCCCGGCCTCACCGGAGCGCACCATGTTGATATAGAAGTCGCCGAACAGGGCGCGGTGGGGCGTGAGCGCCTGGCTCAGGCCCTTGCCGGACTTGACCGCCTTGAGCAGGTCTTCGAGCAGCACCCCCAGCGACGGCTTGGCGCTCATGCCGGCCTGTATCCGCAACGCCCGGTCGAGCGGCAGGCCGGCGCGCAGCATGACCGCCAGCTCGTTGGTGAGATGGTGGACATCGGCGGCATTGGGACCGCGGTCGCGGCCGCGCCAGGTGCTCGGCTTGGGCCCGGATCCGGCGCTGGCCCCGGCGCCGGCGGCGGGAGCCGTCGATCGACCCGCGGCCCCCTCGGCCAGGCGCAGGGGCGTGAGCCCCTGGGCCCGCAGTTGGCGCAGCGCGGCATCCCGGCTCGCGGCCTGCAGGGAACCGTCTCTGGTGGCTCCGGCGCTGTCCGCGGCGCGGTAGACGAACTCAGTCACCGCGCTGATCCTGGGTGACGCGCAGCAGCTCTTCCAGCGACGTCTCCCCGGCGGCGACCTTGCGCAGGCCGTCCTCGTACAGGGTCAGCATGCCGCTGCGCCGCGCCACCTGGTTCAGGGTGGTGGCATCCGCGCCGTCCAGGACCGCCCGGTGGGCGGCGTCATCCATCACGAACAGCTCGTGGATCGCCGTGCGCCCCAGATAACCGGTCTGCTTGCAATGGGCGCAGCCGTGCGCGTTGTGCAGATTGAGCTCCCGCTCCGCCGCCAAGCGGTCGAGACCGGCCTTCCGAAGGGTGGCCTCGGGAAGGGTTTCCGGTTCTCTGCAGTGCGGGCAGAGGCGGCGCAGCAGGCGCTGGGAGAGCACGCCATTGACCGTGGAGGTGATCAGGTAGCGCTCGACCCCCATATCCTCGAGGCGGGTGATGGCGCCGGCGGCGGTGTTGGTATGCAGGGTGGACAGCACCAGATGGCCGGTGAGCGACGACTGCACCGCAATCTGCGCGGTCTCGGTATCGCGCATCTCGCCGATCATGATGATGTCCGGGTCCTGGCGCAGGATGGAGCGCAGGGCATGGGCAAAGGTCATGCCGATCTGGGGCAGCACCTGCACCTGGTTGATCCCCTCCAACTGGTACTCGACGGGATCCTCCACGGTGACGATCTTCAGCGAGGGTGCGTCCAGCTTGGCGAGCGAGGCATACAGGGTGGTGGTCTTGCCGGAGCCGGTGGGGCCGGTCACCAGCAGGATGCCATGGGGCCGATCGATCAGGTCCCGGTAGCGGGCGAGATTGTCTGGCGCAAAGCCCATGGCTTCGAGATCGAGACGGATGCTGGCCCGGTCGAGCACCCGCATGACCACACTCTCACCGTGCACCGTGGGCAGGGTGGAGACCCGCAGATCGAGTTCGTGGCCTTTCACACGGGTCTTGATGCGCCCGTCCTGGGGCAGCCGCCGCTCGGCGATATTCAGGTGGGCGAGCAGCTTGATGCGGGAACTGGCCGCGGCAGCGAGCTGGCTGGAGATGACTTCGGCTTCCTGCAGCACGCCATCGACCCGATAGCGCAGGTGCAGGCCGTCGTCGAAGGGTTCGAGGTGGATGTCCGAGGCGCGCAGATCCACCACCCGGGCGATCAACTGATTGACCAGGCGGATGATCGGCGCCTCCGAGGCCAGATCCTTGAGGTGTTCGACGAACTCGCTGTCGGCGCCGAGGGGGCCGGAAAAGGTATCGACTTCGTCGTCGGCATCGGCCTCGGCGGCCGGCTCGCCATACAGCCGGTCCAGCGCCTGGTGCAGCTCGCTCTCCAGCGCCAGCGCCGGCCGCACCCGCAGCCCGGTGGCGAGCTGCAATGCCTTGCACAGAAAGGCGTCCTGCGGCACCGCCATGGCGGCGCGCAATTCGCCGTCGGCGACGGCCAACGGCAACACGCCGTGGCTGATCAGGTAATCCGCGCTGAGGCCGGGCACGACCACCGGCTCCGCCGGGAATTCCGCGGCGGGAATGAGAGGCATTTCCAACTGCCCGGCCAGCGCCTGGGCGACATCGGTTTCGGACAGCAGGCCCAGGCGTACCAGCACCCGCCCGAGCAGGTCGCCCATCTCCCGTTGCGCGGCCAGCGCCTGATCGAGATCACGCTGCGAGAGCTTGCTCTCGCGCACCA
This sequence comes from uncultured Gammaproteobacteria bacterium, assembly GCA_913060555.1. GTDB lineage: Bacteria > Pseudomonadota > Gammaproteobacteria > Pseudomonadales > Porticoccaceae > JAGPUQ01. Next base: position 21,388 of record CAJXRS010000040.1, read on the forward strand.
GCATCTCGCCCAGGCGCTGCGCCCTGGGAGCGGCTCGCAAGGCCTCGGCCACATTGGTCATGGAGTCGAATTCACTGAGTCGGATTCACTGCCGGGGGACCACCTTCGGCCTCCGACCCGCGACTGGACGCAGGCGAGGAAGAGGACATCGAAGTACCCAGGATATCTGCCAATCGCCGCCTCTGGCGCCACTCTGCTCGCGGCACCGCGGATAAATGGGACGGGGCCTATACCGCCTCGTTGCCGGTTTCCCCGGTGCGGATGCGGATCACCTGCTCCAGGGGCGTCACGAAAATCTTGCCATCGCCGATCTTGCCAGTGCGGGCCACCGAGGTAATGGCGTCGATCACCGTCTCCACCATGGCATCATCGACCGCGATGTCGAGTCTTACCTTGGGCAGGAAATCGACCACATACTCGGCGCCGCGATAGAGCTCGGTGTGGCCCTTCTGGCGGCCGAAGCCCTTCACCTCGGTTACGGTGACACCCTGGACGCCAATGCCGCCCAAGGCTTCGCGCACGTCATCGAGCTTGAAGGGCTTGATGATCGCGGTTACCAGTTTCATGCGCTATTCTCCCCACAGCAGGCTCCGCGGCAGGCGCACAGTTGTACCACAGCGCCGGGGCGCGGCCAAGCAGCATGGCGATGGGACTGGCATTCGTCGCACTGCGTGGGCACGAATCGCGGCGGGGGCGCCGCTCCCACAACAACCGGGCACAACACCTGTAGGAGGCCCGCCCCCGGGCCGATTGAGCCAAGGTGGGAACAACACCATCGCGGCGGGGGCGCCGCTCCCACAACAGCCGAGCACAACGCCTGTAGGAGGCCCGCCCCGGGCCGATTGGGTCAAGCAGGACCAACCCCATCGCCGCAGGATGCTCCTACCCTGGATTGGCGATTGTTATCATGTAGCAGGCCCGCTCGGGGCCGACGGCGATATGGAGAGCCCCTTGCTGCGTTTTCTGGTGTCCTTTCTGGTCCTGCTGATCGCGTTGTTCGCCCTGGAAATGCTGGCCCCGGTGCAGCGTGCCGTGATCCTGCCCTGGACCGCCCTGCTGGCCGATCTGAGCGGTTGGCTGATGCAATGGTTCGATACTGGGGTCATGGTCAGCGGGAAGGTGATCCGCAACACTGTGAGCGACTTTGGGGTGTCCATCGAGCCGGGCTGCAACGGCGTCGAGGCAATGATCGTACTGCTCGCCGCAGTGGTCGCCTTTCCCGCGCCCTGGGCCTACAAGCTCAAGGGGCTGTTCGCCGGCTTCATCGCGATCCAGGCGCTCAACCTGGTGCGCATCATCAGCCTTTACTACCTGGGCCTGTGGAGCCCGACACTTTTCGAGTGGGCCCATCTCTATATCTGGCAGGCATTGATCATGCTCGATGCCTTGATCGTGTTCCTGATATGGGTGCGCTTCATCCCCGCCGCCGGAGAAGCAGCCAATGCCGGCTAGCCCGCTGAACGCCCTGCTCGGCCGCACTCTGCTGTGGCTGCCGGTCACCTTCGCGGTCTGGTACCTGACCGCGGCCTGGCATCTGGCGCCCGTCGCCTGGGCAGCCGAGCAACTGCTGGCGTCCTGGCTGCCGGACGCGGTGGCCGACCTGCGCCTGCACGGTGCGCAACTGCTGTTGATCTCCCGCTTCGGCGAGGTGGGCGGCCAGATGGTCGTCAATCCCCCACCTGGCGAACACCTCGGATTTCTCACCAACCCCCTCAGCTACAGCTATTCGCTGCCGCTGTTCGCCGCGCTGGCGCTCGCCACGCCGCTTCCGGGCCGGGTGCGGCGGCTGGCCATCGGTCTCGCGGTGCTGTTGGTTGTGGAGCTGGCTTCCATGACCGCAGTGCAGCTGAAGAACCTGGTGTTCGGCACGGGCGGCGCCTTCGTCGCCCAGCAGAGCTGGGGCTCGCTGGCCCGCGACGCCGTCGCTCTGGCCTATCAACTCGGCTCGCTGCTGTTGCCCATGGTGATGCCGCTGGTGGTGTGGCTGGCGGGACACGGCAGCTACCTCGCCCAATTGAACCCCCGACTGAGGGCATCGAACGGATAACGAAAAGGTACAAATCGCGGCGAGGGCGCCGCTCCTACAACAACCGCATCGGCACCTGTAGGAGGCCCGCCCCCGGGC
>CAJXRS010000041.1 GCA_913060555.1 uncultured Gammaproteobacteria bacterium
GGACGCAGACGGTGGCGCCGCCGCCTTCGAGGAGATCGGGGATCGCGGCGCGCAGTACGCGCCGGGCCGACAGCCCTGACCGCCCCAGCCACCGCGCTTCGGTAGAGATTTCCGCCCGGCTGCGGCCGGCAGCTCAGGCCGACCGGCCTGCACTGCCATCGAGTAGCCGCCGAACCCGATCCCAGTCCTCCGGCCGGTTGAGGTTGGCGAGTTCCTCTGCATCGCCGGGCGGGGGCAGGGTACGGGCGTCCAGCGCGCGCAGCAGGCCGGCGAGGGAACGGTCTCCGGCCTGGGGCGAAGCCCGGTGGGCGATCGCGGCGATCGCGGCTGGGTCCAGCACCAGCCGCAGCGGCAGGAAGTGGCCCGCATAGTGACGTGGTTGATGATTGCCACCGCCGAGCAGGGCCATCAGGGTGGCGGTCGAGAGCAGGGGCATGTCGATGGGCACCACCAGGACTTCGCGTCCCGGGTAGGCCGTGCTCAGGGCGCTCAGCGCGCCGATGGGGCCCAGCCCGGGGACGGCGTCGGCCAGGCAGCCCGGGGCATCGCGGCAGATCACGATTTCGTCGAGTGGCAGGGTGCCCAACTTGGCCGCCATGTAATCGAGCAGGGTGCCATCGGCCACCGGCAGCAGTGCCTTGTCGGTGCCCATGCGCCGGGAGCGGCCGCCGGCGAGCAGGGCGCCCAGTGCGCTCACCGGTCGGGCTTCACTGCTGCTCGAGCACCGTTTTCCAGCGCGCAGCGGCGACCCGGTCGCTGTCCCGGGCGTCCACCCAGCGCTCGCCCTGCGGAGTGATCTCCTTTTTCCACAGCGGGGCCTCGGTCTTGAGGTAATCCATCAGCGCCTGGCAGGCGTTGAAGGCCTCGGCCCGGTGGCTGGCGGTGACGCCGACGAACACGATAGGGTCGCCGGGCTGCAGGCGGCCGACGCGGTGGGCGATGAGGATGTCGCCGAGCGGCCAGCGCGCGCGCACCCGCGCGGCGATGTCCTCCAGCGCCCGCTCGGTCATGCCGGGATAGTGTTCCAGCTCCAGGGCCTCTACCGGATCGTCGAGCAGATCCCGGACCATGCCGACAAAGGTGACCAGGGCGCCGCGGCCGCGGGTGCCGGCGGCGAGGAGTTCGTCGCTCAGCGTCGCCGGGTCGAGCGCGGAGTCGAGAATGCGGATCGCCGTGTTCATGCTCAGCCCCCGGTGGCGGGGGGGAAGAGCGCCACCTCGTCGCCGGGCCGTATCAGGGTTGCTTCGCCGACCATTTCCTGATTCACCGCCGCCAGCACCTGGCATTGTCCCAGCGCCTGCTGCCAGGCGGTGCCGCGCGCGGCCAGCAATTCCTTGAGTCGGGCGACGGTGATGGGCGCGTCGAGTTCCAGGGTCAGCCGCGACAGCCCCAGGGCCTCGCGCAGGCGGGCGAAGAACAGCACCTCAATCATCGCCGCGTTCCCAGGTGCCGCTCTTGCCGCCGGCCTTGTGCAGTACGCGGATGGCGCCGATTTCCATGCCCGGGTCCACCGCCTTGCACATGTCGAACAGGGTCAGGGCGGCGACCGAGACCGCGGTCAGGGCCTCCATTTCCACTCCCGTCTTGCCGTCGAGTCTGCACTCGGCGCGGATGCGCACGCCGTCGTCCTCCAGGGTGAAATCGACCCCCACCCGGGAGAGCTGGAGCGGGTGGCACAGCGGGATGAGCTCGCCGCAGCGCTTGGCGGCGAGGATGCCGGCGATGCGCGCGGTGGCCAGCACGTCGCCCTTGGCGTGACCGCCGCTTGCGATCAGCGCCAGGGTCTCCGGTTGCATGGCGATGAAGCCCTCGGCGATTGCGGTGCGGGTGGTCACCGCCTTGCCGCTGACGTCGACCATGTGCGCCTCGCCGGCGGCGTTGAGGTGGGACAGGCCGCTCACGACGCCTCCCGGGTGGCGCAGTCTCCGCCCGCCACCTGTTTGAGTCGAGCGACGAAGTTGCAGGGGCGGTGACTGGCGTCGAGCTGTTCGCCGATGATGCCGTCCCAGGCGGTGCGGCAGGCGTTGGTGGAGCCGGGCATGCAGCAGATCAGGGTGGCGTTCGAGAGCCCGGCGAGCGCCCGCGACTGCACCGTGGAGGAGCCGATGTCGCCATGGGAGAGCTGCCGGAACAGCTCGCCGAAGCCTTCGACGGTGACGTCGAACAGGGGTGCTACCGCCTGGGGCGTGGAGTCGCGCCCGGTGAAGCCGGTACCGCCGGTGATCAGTATGGCCTGGATGTGGTCGGAGGCAATCCAGGCGGCGACCTGGGCGCGGATACGGTAGAGGTCGTCCTTGAGAATACGTTTTTCCGCCAGCTGGTGGCCGGCGCCAGTGAGTCGTTCGACCAGTAGCTGCCCGGAGGTGTCGGTCTCTTCGGTGCGGCTGTCGGATACCGTCAGCACGGCGATCTGCAGGGGTACGAAGTGGTCGGAGTAGGTCTTGGCCATGGGGTGCCCTCCATTCAGCCGCCGATCATGGCGAGGTGCCGGGTGCCGCCGCTGAAGCCCTCGTGCAGGAAGTGACTGACTTTTTTGTCGGTCAGGCGATCGCGCAGAAAAGCGATCAGTTCGTCGCGCTGGGCATCCTCCTGCAGCAGGTGGCGCAGGTCGATGCCCTGCTCGGAGAACAGGCAGAGATGCAGGTGGCCCAGGGCGCTGACCCGCAAGCGGTTGCAGGTCGCACAGAAATCCTTGCTGTAGGGCAGGATCAGGCCGATACGGCCGCTGTAGTCGGGATGGTGCAGCTCCAATGCCGGGCCGGCGTTGTGGCCGCGGATCAGCGGGCGCCAGCCGGCGTCCAGCAAGCGCTGGCGCAGGGCCTCGCCGGAGACGTGATGGCTGCGGAAGAAATCCGCGTTGTCGCCGGTCTGCATCAGCTCGATGAAGCGCAGCGTGATGGGCAGATCGCGGATCCAGTCGAGAAAGCGGTCGATCTGCCCGTCGTTGTGGCCGCGCAGCAACACCGTGTTGACCTTCACCCGGGGGATGCCGAGCGCCAGCGCGCGGTCGAGGCCGTCGAGCAGTTCGCGCAGCCGCGTATGGCCGGTGATCGCCGCAAACACCCCGGGATCCAGGCTGTCGATACTGAGGTTGAGCGCATCCAGCCCGGCCGCCGCCCAGCGATCGATGCGCTCGGGCAGCCGGTAGCCATTGGTGGTCAGCGCCACGGTGCGGATGCCCGGGGTCGCCTTGGCCGCGGCGATGATCTCCGGCAGGTCGCCGCGTATCGAGGGTTCGCCGCCGGTGATGCGGATCTTGGAAGTGCCGGTCGCGGCGAAAGCGGCGATCACCCGGCGGATCTCATCCAGGGACAGGAACGCGCTGTCCGGTTTGCCCTGGTAGCCGTCGGGCAGGCAATAAGTGCAACGGAAGTTGCAGACATCTGTGATCGACAGGCGCAAGTAGTGAAACTCGCGCCCGAAATTGTCTTGCAGCATGGCAAACACCTTTCCAAATGTGGGAGGAGGCGCGGTTTCCCGCACATCCCTCGGACCCGTTTCCGGATCCTCGGCGCCGGGTTCCTGTCCCCCCCGGCTCGCAATGGAGCGTCGGATGAGGGGGAGTTAGAGCCCCGGAGCTCGGAGTTTGTCGTCGGTCGGGCCTTGTGGGCCGTGGCCGAATCTCAGTCTAACACGGTCTCGGTGGCCGTTTTGCTAGACTGCCTTGGACATCAACAGCGACGGGGAGTTTGCCCATGACGTCTGATTCCGAGGCCAGGCCACCCAGTTCTCCGGTCTGTGCCGCCGGGGCTGGTGACGATACCTACATGCACCGCGCCACGACCGACGAAGTGCTCGAATTACTCAATGTGCTGCTCGCCGCAGAGCGCGCCGGCACCCGGGTGGCCCGCGAGTCCCGCCGCGATTGCACCACCGCGGGTGAGCGCGCCCTGCTCGACGACATCTTCGCCGACGAAGCGAACTGGTGCCGCGTGCTCAGCACCGCCATCGCGGCGCTCGGCGGCACGCCCACCGCAGCGACCGGGGACTTCCATCGCCGCGCGATGGCCATCGCGGAGCTCGATGAACGGCTGCGGTTTCTCAACCGCGGTCAGGGTTGGGTCGCCAAGCGCCTGGGTGAAATGATCCCGCGGCTGGGAGAGGGCGAATTGCGCGGGCAGTTGATCGCCATGCGCGAGAACCATGACGCCAATATTGCCCGCATAAACGACTTTCTGGCAGCTTCGGCCTGATCGGGGTGCTGGCGCGGCTGCGCCGCTGGCGCGAAGACCGGCGCCTGCGACGGCTGGGGGTTCCGGCAGCCGAGTGGGAGGCCGCTGTCGCTGGCTGGCCGGTGGTCGCGCGCTATCAAGGGGAAGCGCGGGAGCGGCTGCGCGATACCACCCTGCGCTTCCTGCTGCGCAAGGATGTTACCGGCGTCCAGGGGGTCGAGGTCACCCGGGAGATGGCGCTGCGGATCGCCACCATGGCCGCGGTCCCGGTCCTTGAGTTGGGGCTCGACTGGTATCGGGGCTGGGTAAGTGTGCTCGTCTATCCGCGCGCCTTCGTGCCCGCCCATGACCGAGAAGACGAATACGGCGTGGTGCACACCGAGCGCGCGCCGCTGAGTGGCGAATCCTGGGAGCAGGGTCCGGTGGTTCTGTCCTGGGAGGATGTCCTGGAGGCCAATGCAGGCGACGCCTACAACGTGGTCATCCACGAGATGGCGCACAAGCTGGACATGTGCGGGGCCGGCGGGGCCAACGGCGCGCCGCCGCTGCACCCGGGGATGGAGCCCGCGCGCTGGACACAGGCCTTCACCGCGGCCTGGGAGGACCTCGATGCCAGCGCAAATACTGGGCAATGCGGCCCGCTGGACCCCTATGCCTTGCAGGATCCGGGCGAGTTCTTCGCGGTGGCCAGCGAGTGCTTCTTCGAGGCCCCGGCCCGGCTGGCCGCTGCCTGGCCGGATCTGTACGGCCAGCTGCGTGCCTTTTACTGTCAGGATCCGCTGCAGCCCGCCTGAGGCGGCTGGGCGATCAGCCCATGCGCCGCGCCGGAAGCCTTGCCCACGAAGAGACATAACCCAAAGGAATGGATTTTTTGCAAAAAAATCATAACCTGTAGTGTTTGATCTGAGTCAAAACCATTCCCATGAGTTGTTATACTGTGCATCGAACAGCGAAGCGGAGGTATGACATGAACTTTCTGCATCATCATGGAATCAACGAGGAACTGGCGGTCGGGGGCTTTTGTGCCCTGGTAGGCGCCGTATTCGCGGCGATCGTGATTGCCAACCTGAATCTTTTCTAACCCCACCCTGCCTAACGCCGCCTTGTGCGGCGTTTTTTTGTCCGTTCCCCTCCCTATTCCTCCCCGGGCTCGGAGAAGCGCCCGGCGCCGCGGCCCCGAGCGAAGTATTCAGGTTCTCCGCCGGCCCAGATCTCGCCCAGCATCTGATAGCCGCCGTCCACGGCGAACACCTCTCCGGTGACAAAGTCAGCGGCGCCCGAACCAAGGTAGACGCTGGCTTCGGCGACATCCCAGACATCGCCCGCCCGGCGCATGGGGTTGGCGTAGCGGAATTGCTCGGCGGCTTCGCGGCTGTAGTTGCGCAGACCCGAGGAGGCAATCGCGCCCGGGGCGATGCAGTTGACGCGGATGCCGAGCGGAGCCCATTCCACTGCCACGCTCTTGCTCAGATAGACCACGCCCGCCCGTGCTGCGGCACTGTGCGTGGTCTGCAGGGTGCCGCGGTGGATGTTGACCACGATGTTGACGATGCTGCCGCCACGGCCGGCGTCGCGCCAGCGCAGGGCGGCCTGCTGCATCATGTACCAGGTGCCGTTGAGATTGGTGTCGATGACTGCCCGCCAGCCCTTGACCGAGTAATCGAGGGAGTCCTGGGCGAACTGACCGCCGGCATTGTTGACCAGCACGTCGAGGCCGCCGCACCTCTCCCACACCAGCGCCAAGAGGTCTGCGACCTGATCGGGATCGCGGATGGTCATGGTCTGGGTAATGACCTCCGCAGCGCAGGCCGCGCGAATGCCCTCGGCGGTCTCGGCCAGGGGTTCGCTCCGCCGGCCGCAGATGATCACCCGGGCGCCCAGCCGCGCGTAGAGGTAGGCGATGGCTCTGCCGATGCCGCTGCCACCACCGGAGATCAGCACCACCTGATCCGCGCACAGGCCCGCTTCGAAAACCGTGGGGTGCGTGGCCAGCTCGGCGTCTTCCAGCCCGTACAGCGCCTTGTCGTCGGGGTCGTTCACGGTCGCGGCTCGCGGTCAGGGAGTTTCGAACCAGGCGGGCCTGCCGTGCGGCCAGACCTCGCCCCACAGCTGCTGGCCGCCGTCCACGGTCAGGCACTCGCCGGTGATGAACTTGCCGGAGCTGGTGGCGAGATACACCGCGGCCTCGGCGATGTCCATGGCGTCGCCACAGTGCAGCATGGGGTTGGCGCGGTGGAAGTCCCGCGAGGCCTCCTCGGGGTAGACCTCGAGGCCGGGGGTCGCGATGGTGCCGGGGGCGATGCAGTTGACCCGGATCTCGAGCGGCGCCCATTCCACCGCCAGACTGCGGGTGGCGAACACCACACCGGCCCGGGCCGCGCAGGTGTGGGCGATGCCGGGCATGCCGCGCCAGATATCGGCGACGATATTGACGATACTGCCGCCGCGGCCGGCGTCGCGCCAGTGCCGGGCGGCCTGCTGCATCATGTACCAGGTGCCGTTGAGGTTGGTGTCGATGACCGCGTTCCAGCCCTTGACGCTGAAATCGATGGCCGCCTGGGGGAACTGGCCGCCGCCGTTGTTGACCAGGATGTCCAGGGAGCCGAACCGGCTCCAGGTCTCGTCGATCAGCGCTGCCACCGCCTCCGGGTCGCGGATGGTCATGGCGCGGCTGGCGATCTCCCGGTCGAGATGGGCGCGGATGCCGGCGGCGGTTTCGTCGAGCTTCTCCTGGCGGCGGCCGCAGATCATCACCTGGGCGCCCAGGCGGGCGAACAGATAGGCCATGGCGCGTCCCAGGCCGGTGCCGCCCCCGGAAATCAGCGCCACCCGGCCGGCCAGCAGATCGGTTCGGTAGACCGTGGGGTAGGCGGCCAGCTCGGCGTCGTCCAGCCCCCAGCGGGGCCGCGTCCCGGGCTCGGACATGGCGTCAGCTCTCCGGACGGTCGGAGTCTTCGAGCCGATAGCCGCTCTTGGCCATGGTGAGCCTATGGCGCGGGCCGGGCAGGCTGGCGTCCCAGGCCTCGTAGCCGGCATCGCCCTCCCAGAGTGCTACCCGATCGCCTTCTGGCGTCTTGCCGATGTGGGTGACATAGACGCGTGGCGGCCTGGCGCCCAGCTCTTGAAGCAACCCGGTTACCGTGTCCCGGGTGCAGAGCCTGTGCAGGGTCATCCAGGTGGGCGGCACCAGGTCGATCTCACCGGCGGCGTGGCGGGCGATGGCCTGGGTGGGATTGATCCACAGGTGGTCGTCGATCTCGCCGCCGTCCACGGTGATCGCGGCGTGGTGGCCTTCGGCGCGCGCGGCGAAGAACCAGGTGCTGAAGCGCTTGGGCGTGATCGGTGGCGGGGTCCAGTGGGAGAACCAGAGAAACTCTGCCGGGTCGACATCGATGCCGGCCTCTTCGCGGGCCTCGCGGGCGGCGGCGCGGCGTGCGGCCATGGTGTCGTCCTCGCCCGGCAGGCGGTCCCCGGGGTCCACGCGGCCGCCCGGAAACACCCACATGCCGCCGAAGCGGATCGCCGAGGTCTTGCGCAACATGAGTACTTCCACGCCGTCGTCGCCGTCGCGCAACAGCACCAGGGTCGCGGCTGGGATCGGCGGCGGCACCTGCTCGGGGTCCACTTCATCGGGTTTCAGCAGGTCTGCGTAGGGATCGAACTTCTTGCTGTCGGTCATGCCGGGCCTCTCATCCTCGTCGGATCGATCGTGCGATCAGGGATCGATACGCGCGGTCGCCTTGCCATCGATCACCGTCTCGCCGTTTTGGTTCACCGTGGTGATATCGAGCTGGATGAAATACTGGCCCTCGATGCTGTCGATGGCGGTCACCGTGGCGGTGGCCGTGAGGTCGTCCCCCGGCCAGACCTGCCGGGTGAACCGGGCGCTGTAGTCGGTCAGACGGCCATCGCCGACCCAGTTGGTCAGCATGACGCCGGTCGCGCCCATCGACAGCATGCCGTGGGCGAACACGGTGGGATAACCGGCCACCTCGCGGGCATAGACCTCGTCGGTATGCAGGGGCATGTAGTCGCCGGACGCGCCTGCGTACTGCACGATCTGGGTCCGGGTCAAATTGTGGGCTACGGTTTCGGAATGGGTGTCGCCGACGTTGAGTTGCCTCGCACGCAGTGTCATGTCGTTCCTCCTAGGACTGGGAGACGGCTTGGCCGGTTTCCACGCCGACCATGGTGGCTATCAACACCAGCTCACCCTGCTGATCGCGGAATTCGCTGACCGACTCACTGAACTTGAGGGTGCCACCTCTTTTGCCCTGCTTCTCCCAACGCTTGCCGGGCCTGGTGGTGACGGTGAGCACGTCCCCCGGCCGGATGGACCGGAAGTACTGGAAGCGCTGTTCGGCGTGCAGCACCCGGGCGCTCTGGCCGATGGCGCCTTCGCCTTTGCCGGCATCCCCGGCTTTTTCCTTGGGCTTGGCGCCTGTGGGTTCGCGGCCGGACCCGAACCAGGGCTCGCCGATCCGCGGCCGCAGCGGAAAGCCCGGGTCGTACTGGGCCGCCGCCTGGGTGAAGGTGGGGGGCGCGACGATGCCGCCGACCTCGGTGCTGCTGGCGTAGTCGGCGTCGTGATAGATGGGATTCTTGTCGCCGATCGCGCGCGCGAACAGCATGATCTGACTGGCGTCGACGGGAAACCGGTATTCCGCCATGGGGGCCTCCGCAGGTTGTTGTAATAACGGGTAGCACCCGCATTCTTGTCCTTTGCTGCCGTGCTGACAACCGCGCTTGTCCCCGCGAGGCACGAATTCGTCATCTTTCTGCGACTACCCCGTGATTGAGGCCGGTACGCTGCACGGCGTGCCTGAGAGGCCGTGCCTGAGAGGTCGAAGTCGCGTTGATCGGAGCAAACGGCGGGATGGACGTAGGCGCAACCGCAGTTTCCATCCTCGATGGGTTGCAGGCCCTGCTGGCGACATTGCGGCGGTGGGGCTGCCGCACCCTGGGGCCGCGTTGGTGAGTCCGCTACCCTGCACGTGGCCAATGAGGGCCGCTTCATCGCCCTGGTGCCTGCCCGGGAGGGGAAAGTGCATTGCGGGCCTGCTGATCCGGGCGCGGAAGTGATCGCGGCAGGTATTGCGGCGGATGCGCTGCGCTTACCCAGCCTGGGACTCAGGCCAGAGCCTGTCAGCGCAGCCCGGGCAAGCCGCATGGCGGCGCATCCGGCGAAACCCCCGACGGTCTCCCACCCCGGGCATGGCGCGCGCCGGTAATGCGGCGCAGGGCGGATGAGCGTCAGCGCATCCGCCGTTCTCGGCCTCCCTCAGCGATGGGCGGCCAGGGGACCGCGCAGCAGCTGTCCCGGGTAGATTCCGGTGTGCTCGCCGTTGCGCATCAGCACCTTGCCGTTGACCACGGTGGCCGAGATGCCGTCGGCTTTCTGCACCAGGCGGCGGGCGCCGGCCGGCAGGTCGTGGCGCACTTCCGGCATCTGCGGCGCTACCCGCTGTGGGTCGAACACGATCAGGTCCGCGGCCATGCCCACGCGGATCAGGCCGCGGTCGTGGAAACCCCAGGCCATCGCCGGCTCCAGGGTCAGCATGCGCACCGCTTCTTCCAGCGTGAACGCCTGACGCTCGCGCACCCAATGGCTGAGCACATGGGTCTGGAGCGACGAATCCATGATCTGGGACACATGGGCGCCGGAGTCGGAGAAGGTCACCACCGAGCGCGGGTGGCGCATCATGGCCAGCACGTGGTCATCGTTCTCGTTGAACAGTGGCTGGCGGAAGAACAGCCGCAGCTGGTGCTCCAGGGCCAGGTCGATCATCGCCGCCACCGGCTCCACGCCGCGTTCGCGGGCGATCTCGGCCACCGAGCGGTGCGGTCCGGTGATGCTGTCCATCACGAACAGCCAGTCGTAATCCGGGCGGCGCATCTCGGCGCCCACGCCCTGTTTTTCCATGTGGTGGCTGCTCGCCGCCTCGATCAGCTGGGCGCGCAGCAGTGGATCGCGCAGACCGGCCTCCTGCTCGGCGAGGGATTTCTTGCGGAACTCCTTCCATACCGGATATTTGTCGAACGGCAGCCGGGTTTCGAACGACATCAGCACATTCAGCGCGCGGCTGTGCGCCTGAATGAACATCCGTCCGCCCAGCGCGGCCGTCTCTTCGAGCAGGTCGAAGTAGGGTGGCCAGATGTCGGGCGCCCGCCGGCTGCTGAACATGCCGAAGGTGAGCGGGCGGCCGGATTGGACCGCCAAGTCGCGCAAGCGCACCTGGTATTCGCGTTGCGCCTCGGGATCCCGTCCGGCTTCCTCATTGGCGATCTCGACGAGGCCGGTGTCCAGCTCGCCGAGCACGTCGACCAGCTCGCGCACTTCGTCCCAGGTGGCGACCCGGCTGGCTACGGGTTGTCCATCCGGGGTCTGGTGGTTGCGGGTACGCGACGTGGAAAAGCCAATGGCGCCGGCGCGAAGCGCCGATTCCAGCTCCTGCTTCATGGCACGCATCTCGTCGGCGGTCGGCGCCTCGCTGAAGGCGCGCTCGCCCATGGCATAGGTGCGCAGCGCCGAGTGGCCGACATAGCCGCTGTAGTTGATGCCCTTGGGCAGGCGCTCGATGGTGTCGAGATAGTCGGCGAAGGTTTCCCAGGTCCAGTCGATGCCGGCCTCCATGGCCTCGCCGGCGATGTCCTCGGCACGCTCCAGGTTGCGGACCACCAGCGCCTTGTCTTTGGCGGCACAGGGCGCCAGGGTGAAGCCGCAGTTACCCATCACGACCGTGGTGATCCCGTGCCAGACCGAACAGGTGCCCAGCGGATCCCAGTTGATCTGGGCGTCCATGTGGGTGTGGCCGTCGACGAAGCCCGGTGTGACCACCTGACCTTCGGCGTCCAGGGTTTCCCGGGCCGCTTCGCGGATGCGGCCGATATGGGCGATCTTCCCGCCCACCACGCCGACATCGGCGCGGTATCTGGGCAGGCCGGAACCGTCGATCACGGTGCCGTTCTTGATGACCAGGTCATAACTCATTGTGAGGCTCCCGATGCGGTGCATCTCGATGGAAAATCTGGTGGGCGCTGCGCGGGAGTTGGGCGCTCCGTGGGCGCTCTGGTGTTATTGCGGTGCGCCGCGCTGCGCCGGATTGGATCGAGCATAGCCCAGGGTCCGGGGGAAGACCACAACTCCGGTGCCGGCTTGCGGCCGGCGCCCGGGCTGTGGTCACGCCCTTACTGGGCGACGAAGCCGCCGTCGATCACTAGTTCGGCGCCGGTGACATACTTGGATTCGTCGCAGGCCAGGTAGAGCACGCCGTTGGCGATATCGAGTGGCTCGCCCAGATGGCCCATGGGCGCGAGCTGCTCGAACATGGTGCGCACCTGCGCGGTGCCGCCCAGATCCTCCATGCCCTGCTCCAGCATCGGGGTCAGAATGGGGCCGGGGTGGATGGAGTTCACCCGCACCCCGTTCTTGCGCTGCGCGCACTCCAGCGCCATCGCCTTGGTGATCAGCCGCACCGCGCCCTTGCTGCAGCTGTAGCCGCCCGCCGCCGGGAAGCCGACGATGCCCGCCCCCGAGGAGATATTGATGATGGCGCCGCCACCGGCACGCTCCATGGCCGGGATAACCGCCTTCATGCCGAAGAATACGCCATCGACGTTGACCGCATTCTGGCGGCGGAACTCGTCGGTGCTGGTCTCCATCAGCGGCTTGGCAATGAACATGGCGGCGTTGTTGTCGAGAATGTCGACGCTGCCGAAGGTGTCCAGCGCGAGCTTCACGATCGCCGCCCAGTCGTCTTCGTTCGACACATCCTGGCGCATGGCCACCGCCTGGCCGCCGGCGTCCTGGATCAGCTTCGCCGTCTCCTGTGCGCCCGCCTCGTTGATATCGCCCACCACCAGGCTGGCGCCCTCGCGGGCCAGCAACTGCGCCGTGACCCGCCCCATGCCGGAGCTGCCGGCGCCCGTGATGATGGCCACCTTGCCTGCCACTCGTGCCATGATCATTTCCCCCTGTTTCTGGTTGTAGAAGTTGTAGAAGAAGTTTCAGGCCGGGCAAGCGCAGCTAGCCCGGCGCGAGGCCGCAACCACGATGGCGGCTGCGCATTGTCCACCGCTCAATCCCCCGCGATCTGATAGGCGAGCCGCTTGAATTCATGGCTGAACGGGTGCCAGAAGCCATAGGCGCGCTGGGTGAAGATCAGCCCTGACAGGTTTGCGCGCGGTGCGATCCAGGAATGGGTGCCGGCCATGCCGCCCCAGTGGTATTCGCCGATGGCGCTCGCGGGTTCGCCCTCGGCCGGCGCGTTCTTGATCGCGAAGCCGGCGCCGAACACCGTGTCCGGCATCTCCCAGACGGGTAGCCTGACCTGCACGCCCGGCGGCAGCAGGTTGGTGCGCATCAGCTCCACCGCGGCGGGCGAAAGGTAGCGCCGGCCCTCCCATTCGCCGCCGTTGGCGATCATCTGGATGACGCGGGTGTAGTCGCCGATGGTGCCCCCCAGACCGCCGCCGCCGGAGTGGAAGCGCTTGGGCGCCAGCACGCTGCCGATCAGCAGATCCGGGCAGGGCTTGAGGCCGGGCTTCATGTTGTCGCGCAGATCGAGCGGCAGGTACAGCGTGGTCAGGCGTTCGTGCTTGTCTTCGGGTACATGAAAGTCGGTATCCACCATACCCAGCGGCGCGAACAGCCGCTCGCGCAGAAAATCGCGGAACGTCCTGCCGCTCCAGAGCTCGATCAGCCGGCCCAGGATGTCGATGCCGATGCTGTAGTTCCAGCGCGCGCCGGGCTGGAAGATCAAGGGCAGCGCCGCCAGCTTGTCGATCATCTCTTCGAGCGACGAATCCATGTCCATGATCCGCTGCTCGGTGTAGAGCTTGTCCACCGGCGTTTCCGGGAACAGTCCGTAGGTGAAGCCCGACTGGTGGCTGATCAGTTCGCGGATGGTCGGCGGGCGCGAGAGCGGCTCGGTATCCGTCACCTCCGTGGCGCCCGGCTTCAGCACCCGCAATCCCGCGAACTGGGGGAGGTACTTGGCCACCGGATCGTCGAAGCGGAAGGCGCCCTCGTCGTGCAGCATCATCACCGCCGCCGAGGTGATGATCTTGGTACCGGAGTAGTAGCGGAAGATGGCATCCTCGCGCAGCGGCCGCCGGCTCTCGATGTCTGCGTTACCCCAGGTGTGGAAATCCACCACCTGGGTGCCTTTCAGGATCACCGCCGAGAGGCCGCTGACCAGGCCGGCATCGATATGCTTCTGCATGGCC
This sequence comes from uncultured Gammaproteobacteria bacterium, assembly GCA_913060555.1. Lineage (GTDB taxonomy): Bacteria > Pseudomonadota > Gammaproteobacteria > Pseudomonadales > Porticoccaceae > JAGPUQ01. The sequence goes on from CAJXRS010000041.1 coordinate 13,401, forward strand.
TCGTGGATGGGGCTGAAATCATGGTTGGACGGGGTGATCGCGAGCGTGCTGATGGCGGCTTCTCCGGTGCTGGCCTCCCGCGCCGCGCGGCAGGGCGAGGGTGCAAAGTTACCGCAGGGTAGGGAAGGGCGTCCAGCATGGGAAGCGTCGATCAGGGCTCGGGGAACATCCGAGTGCCCGGGGTATGGCAGGCGTACCAGCGGGCATCCCTCGAAGGCAGCTGCCCACGCCGGGATCGCAAACTACACCCACTAGCCCGGGCAAATCCCGGGACGGTGCACCGGCTCCCTTCAGACGAGGTCGGCGAGCGCAGATTCCAAGCGCTCGAACCGGAACCGGTATCCGGTATCGCGCAGCCGTTGCGGCTCCACGCGGCGGCCGCTCAGCAGGAGCTCCTCGCCCATCTGCCCGAACAGCAGGCGCACCGCCCAGGCCGGCAAGGTCGCGGGCGTGGGCCGTCGCAGCACCTCCCCCAGTGTCCGCGTGAATTCCCTGTTGGTCACCGGGTTGGGGGCGGTGCAATTGATGGGCCCCTGCAAATGCGGGTTGGCCAGACAGCGCTCGATGATGTCCAACACGTCTTCGCGATGGATCCAGGGCATCCACTGGCGGCCCGAGCCCAGCCGACCACCCAGACCCAGGCGAAAGGCCGGCAGCATGCGCTGCAGCGCGCCGCCATCCGGCCCCAGCACGATGCCGAGGCGCAGCGCGCAGGTGCGGATACCCAGGGTTTCCGCCTGCAGTGCGGCCTGCTCCCAATCCCTGCACAGACGGCTGGAAAAGCTGTCGTCGCCGCTCGCCGCTTCCGTAACCGGCTCATCGGATTCGGCGATACCGTAATAGCCCACCGCGGAGGCGTTGACCCAGACCCGGGGACGGACCTGGAGCCGGCGCACCCAGTCCCCCAGCGCCTCGGTGAGGTCGATGCGGCTGCTGCGTATCCGGCTTCGCCGTGCCGTGCTCCAGCGCTTATCTGCGATGGGTTCGCCGGCGAGGTTGAGCACCGCATCCCAGGGCGGTTGACCGGCGAGATCATCGAGACGCGCGACCCCCAGCGCCGGTTCCCGCACGCGCAAGACGTCGCGACTCAACACCGCCAGTTGGTGGTCCGCATCCGCGAGCCGCGCGCAGAGCGCCGCGCCGATGAAACCTGTGCCCCCGGCAACGAGAATACGCATGTTCCTGCAATCCCTTCGGTTGCTGAAGTTCAGACCACGGTGGATCCCCGGGCCGCCGTCCCGCCCTTCCCCGACGACGCGCCCGGTCCGACTTCAATCCCACCGACTGTCCCGCGACGCCTTGGTGACCACCACCTCGCTATGGTGATATTGGCCGGGTGCGGCACCGGCCTTGCCCTTGACGCGAAAACGCCGCGTCAGACCCGGCCCCAGCGTGAGGTCCGCAGCCTGGTCATTGTGGACGTCGATTACCTCGTCTGCCGAATCGTAGTAAGTCACCTGGAAGTGCAGGTTGGACCAGGCCACCTCCGAGCGATTGGTCAGGGTGCCGGTCAGAGACACGCAGGCGTCGCAGCCTTCTTCCGAGGTGCGGAAGCGGAGATCGCCGAGCGTCAGTTGATCGCCGCCATCATAGATCGAACCGCCGGCAAGCTCGGTCATGGAGCTGCGCAGCGCCACGGAGGTGATCAACCAATAGCCCGCCAGCGCAAAGGCCACCACGGTCAGCGCCTGGGGCGAAAACCAGGCGCGGAACCGCGACTGCGGACGATGACACCTGGGGCACCAGGAGGCCTGGTCGGCGATGGTTTCCTTGCAGTTTCTGCATTCCATTGCGGCGTGTCCTTTCCCTGTCAAACCGTTGCCGATGCTATCCCCGAAAGCTCGGCGAATTCAACACCGCTCATCCGACTTTCCCGATCCTCGAGCGGCCAACTGCACGGGGGCACGACGCCTATCCCCTACAACGTCGGAAACGGACCGGCGATCCCGGTCAGGGCCTGTCGCCTGCCCGGCTGGACAGCGGCAGGCCGCGACGCCAAGCTCCTCTTGACATTATCTGAGGATCACGCCCATGAACGCCACCGATCTGCAGCGGCGCATCGCGCTGCTCGAGGATCTCGAAGCCATCAGGCAGCTCAAGGCGCGTTACTGCGCCATCTGCGACGACGACCACAACCCGGAGCAGATCACCTCAGTGTTCGCGCCGGATGGCATCTGGGAGGGCGCCGGCTTCGGTGAGGCGCGGGGCCACGACGCCATCCGGGATCTGTTCCGCAAGTTCCAATCGCTGATCAGCTTTTCCCAACACAATGTCATGAACCCGCAGATCCGCGTCGACGGCGACCGCGCCACCGCCAGTTGGTACTTCCTCGGCCCGTTCACCTTCCGCAAGGACAACGAGGACAAATGGTTGGCGATCCGCTACGACGACGACTATGTACGTATCGGCGGCGAGTGGCTGCTCCAGCACCTGCGGGCGACGGTGCGGGCGGAGAGCCCGCGCTGAGCAAGCACCGGACCGCATCCAGCTCTGGCTGCGGCGGCGCCGCCACGCGCCCCGGTCGCCGCCACCGCTTCCGGTCCCGGGCGCAGACCGGTCGGGCGCCGTTTCCGGGCACCCGCCCCGGCGGCGATGGGCACAGGCCGGCGCCGAAAGCCTGCGCGCAGGAGAAATAACCTGAGTCTATAGCACTTATTGCCATGGGAAATCAGTTGGTGCTAGGCTCTGGCGAACGGTGGCAGGCGCATTCCGATAACGGTGGCGCCGCGCCGCGTCTATAGACGCGGTGGCCGAGATAATAACTACCTGCTGAGGGATGTGCCGTGTATCCATTGATCTGCTTGCCCACCGGGGCCAACCCCGGTCCGGTGTCGCCCGATATCGCCCGGCGTCGCTGGTCTCTGGACCGGGCGAGAACCTCAACAAGACCCGGAACCCGCCTTCTGACCCCGGCAGTCGCTTGCGTCGCGAGCCTGGCCATGGCACCGGCCATGGCCATCGAATTCACGCTCGGCGACATCAAGGGCCAGATCGATACCACTTTCACCGCCAGCGCCGCGATGCGAACCGAGAACGCGGACACGCGCTCGCCCTTTCCCGGGGCAGCGGCGCCGTTTTCGGGTAACACCCAGGTGTTTCCCGACGACGGGGACGTCTACAGTTCTCCGCTCTCGCTGTTGGCCGACATCAGTCTCAGGAAAGACAGCTATGGACTCTTTTCGCGCCTGACCTACACCTACGACCACACCATCCAGAACCAGGATTGCGACAACTGTTTCCGCCCCACCCCGGTCGGCGAGCTCGACGGCATCTTCGGCGCCGGGCAAAACCTGGCTGGAAACCAATTTCGGGTACTCGATCTATTTGCGTACGGCACCTGGCGTCCCGGCGGCCGCCTGCTGAATATCCGGGTCGGAAAGCAAGTGGTCAATTGGGGTGAAAGCGATATCCTCGGCGGCGGCATCAGTCAGATGCAAAACCCGGTGGATTTCGGCAAGACCACCACTCCCGGCACCGAAATCAAGGAAACCCTGATGCCCCAGGAAATGATCTACGGGCAATTCGGGCTCGCCGAAAACGTCACACTGGAAGCCTACTACGTCTGGAACTGGCGCAGGTCGGAGTTCTTCAGTGTAGGTACCTTCTTCAGTCCCCTGGATCTCTACGGCACGGGCTTCAAGCCGGATTTGCTGATTCCGGGGATTCCCCATCTGGACACTGAACGACCCGACGACGGCGGTCAGTGGGGCATTGCGCTGCATACTATCTTTCCGTCGCTGGCATATGCGGACCTGGGGCTCTATTGGGTCCGCTCCCATGCCTTCATGCCCGCGGCCACGGTTGACGAAAGCCATAACGTCATCGATCCGTTTTCTCCGATCGGCGTGACCTTGGGCGGTACTGTCTGGAAATTTGCCCAGGACCTGGATACCTACGCAATTTCCCTGAACGGCGTGCTGCCAGGCAGCCTGGGCATTGCGTTTCAGACCGAGTTCAACTACCGGCCGGATTTTCACGACGTACGGCAGTGCGGCAACCTCTTTGGCCTGGGTGGAATCCAGACCGCGTTGGGTCTGCTCCCGCCCGGGCTGGCCGGCCCAGACGGCGAAATATCCGGATGCGAAACCGAGAACAACGATATGTATACCTACCTCGGCGCGCTCACCTATTCCGACGCCACCACCCTGCTCGGCGCCAATACCCTCAGCCTGATTCTGAACGTCAATGCCCAATGGATCGAAGGGCTGAAGGGAGGGGATCCCACAGACATCGTCCACGACGGCCCCGGCCCGGCGTTCTCCGGCCACTTCAAGGGCGCCGACAGTCTCGACCAACCCATAACTCCCTTCTCCTGGGGTTACACCCTGGTTGCACAACTCGAATACCTCAATCTTTTCGCAAACCTGGACGTCAGACCCGCCCTGGTCTGGATCCACGGCGTCGATGGCTATCAACCCCAGGGCGCCGGCATCGGCGGGACCCTGCAGAAGGGGCAGCAGACAATCCGCGCCAGCGTCGACTTCAGCTATCTGTCCAGCACGTCCCTGGAGCTGGCCTATACGACCTGGCTGGGCGACAACGCTGCCGGTTTCTACTCCGACCGGGACAATGTTTCGCTCGCCTTCAAATACCGCTTTTGAGGATCCTTTCCATGTCCGATATCCATTGCCAAGGTACTGAATCCGCGCGCCATCGCACCGCCCGGCCGATGCACTGGGTACTGGCGCTCCTGTTGGCTGCCGCCGGGGCTGCGGCGGCACCGCTATCCAGCGAGGAGATCGCCAAGCTCGGCTATACGGGCACCGAACTCACGCCGCTTGGTGCGATTCGCGCGGGCAATGCCGATGGCAGCATTCCCGAATGGAAATACGAACCCCTGCCGGTACCGGCGGGATTCGAGCCCGGCGACCGCCACCCGGATCCCTTCGCCGACGACCAGATCCTGTTCACCATCACCGCGGACAACTACCAGCAGTACGCCGACAAGCTGACGCCGGGGCAGCTCAAGCTGTTCGAGGAGATCCCCGGATACAAGATGAACATCTATCCGACGCGGCGCAGCGCGGTCTACGAAAAGCGGTTCTACGATGCGGCGATGGCCAATGCCAAGACCGCCGAGATCACGGTCTCCGGCGACCAGATCGGCTTCAAGAACGCGGTCATCGCCTGGCCCTTCCCGATACCCAAGAACGGTCATGAGGGGATTATCAACGCCATGACCAGGCCGCTGCCGACCTGGATCAACTTCTGGGATAACACTGCCGCCACCACCAGTGGTGGCGACTACGAGATCAACAAGTTGTCGGTACAGATCCACTGGATCTATGGCGACCCCGAGAACACCATTGAAAACTTCGATCCCAGCGTCCAGGGAACCGGCTACGGCTACTTTCAAACCATCACCGCCCCCATGAAGCAGGCCGGTCAGGTCCTGCTCGCCTTCGACCCGATCGCCTATACCAGCAATCTCCGCCAGGCCTGGCAATACAACCCTGGACAGCGCCGCGTCAAACGCGCGCCGCAGATCAATTACTCCTACCCCTTTCCCGGCAGCAGCGGACTGATGACGGTCGATTCCGGCTATGGCTATAACGGGCCCAACGACCGCTTCGAATGGAAGCTGGAAGGTCTGCACGAGAAATACGTCCCCTACAATTCCTACAAACTGCACAGTGGCGACGTCGAGGTGGCGGACATCATCCAGGATGGCCGCCTCAACCAGGATCTGGCGCGCTACGAACTGCACCGGGTCTGGAAGCTGACCGGCACCTTGCGGGAAGGCACCAGGCACATCTACAGCTACCGGGAACTCTTCCTCGACGAAGACAGCTGGTGGGTATTGCTCGCTGACAACTATGACAACCGCGGCGAACTGTGGCGCCCGATCGAGCTGCATCTGGTCAACCTGTACGACGCGCAAACCATGTTTTACACACTGTTGGACTCCTACGACCTGCAGGCGGGTCGAATGATGTTCATGGGCCTCGACAACGAAGATCCGGGGCCGGATATGAGTTGGCGGGCCGAGGATTCCTATTTTTCACCGGGCAACATCAGGGCCCGGGGAATCCGCTGACCGCGGCAGTGCCGGCCACGGGGATGTCCCGGCGACCGGGCCATCTCCCGGCCAGGCCCGACCCGGAAGTTTCGAGCGCCGCAGGGGCCGGCCGCGATGGGCCTGCGGCCACCAGGGTCCACCCGAAGACGTACCGGGAGCAGTAGCCCGATGAGGGGATCACCGTTATGCCGGTTTGACCGGCTGCGCCAGAGCTGCGCACTCCTGCGTCACCGCAGGGTACGGGTGCTCTGGCTGGCGCTGTGCGCCCCGCTGGCCGCGGCGGGCGACGGCCCCACCGCCGACCCGGCGCAATTACCGGCAGTGCAATCGCCGCTGGCGAGCAAGGCGCTGCTGACCGACTCGGCACGGGCCGGCAACCGCATCGTCGCAGTGGGAGCCCACGGCAGCATCGTCTACAGCGACGACCAGGGCGACCACTGGCAGCAAGCCGAGCAGGTGCCCACCCAGGTATTGCTGACCACGGTGGCCTTCACCGATGACCGCCACGGCTGGGCGGCCGGGCACGACAGTCTGATCCTGCGCACCGCCGACGGTGGCCTGAACTGGGAAATCGTCTACGAGAACCGTATTCCCGACGGCGATGTTCCCAAGCCGATCCTGGATCTGCATTTCACGGATCCCCGGCACGGCATCGCGGTGGGGGCCTTTTCCTTCATGCTCCTCACCACGGATGGCGGCACCCATTGGCAGGAAGTCGATATCGGGGGGCTTCGCGACCTGCTTGCCGCCGCCGGCCAGGAACCCGAACCCCACCTGAACGCAATTGCGCCCCTGGGCGACGGGTTCCTGATCGCGGGTGAGCTGGGCACCCTGCTCCACTACCGCCCCGTATTCGAACCCGAGCCGGAGCCAGCCAGCCCCTGGCGCGTCCTCGATTCCCCCTACGGCGGGTCTTTTTTCGGCATCGAGGCCTCCGTCCCGGATGACCTGCTGATCTACGGGCTGCGCGGCCACTGCTATCGGTCCGGCGACTCCGGGGAGACCTGGCGCGAAGTGGCAACCGACACCACCGCCAATCTCTACGACACGCTGCGGCTGGACAGCGGCGATCTGATCGCCGTGGGCGCCGGCGGCCTCATTCTGCGCCTGCCCCCAGGCCACACCGAGGCGGAGCGACTGCCCTACGCGGGCTTCGATGGCTTCCTGTCCGTGCAGCGCACCGCGGCCGGCCGCCTGCTGTTGTTCGGGGAGGCCGGCGCCCAGCATTTTTCGCTGCCGCCAACCCGGTGAGCGCCGGGGACACACCACATCCCGCATCGATGAGCGATGGACGTACCCAAACATGGCGATGACCAAAGCATCTCTCCTGGACCGCATTGTGGGTCTCATCTTTTCCCATCGGCCCGCGATCCTGGTCACCTTTGTGGCGCTGACGCTGGTCATGGGCTTCAATGCCCTCAAGCTGCGCGTGGACGCGGGCTTCGAAAAACTCATGCCCTCCGGGCACGAATACATTCAGACCCTGCGCCAGTATCAGGACGACTTTGGCTCTGGCAATCAGCTCATCGTCGCGCTGACGCAGACCGACGGCGATATCTTCAATCCGGAATTCTTCAAGACCCTGGAGGCGGCCACCGACGAAGTATTCTTTCTTCCCGGTGTGGCGCGCTCGACCGTGACCTCGCTGTTCACCCCCAATGTGGTCTACATCGAAGTCATCGAGGACGGGTTCGCCGGCGGCTTCGTCATCCCCGCCGAATTCCAGGCCACCTCGGAATGGATGCCCGTCGTCAGACGCAACATCATCAAGTCCGGCCGCATCGGCGATCTGGTGGCCAACGATTTCTCCGGCGCCCTGATCCGGGCGGAGCTGATCGAGCGCGATCCCACCACCGGTCAGCCCATCGACTACCAGCGGATCGCGGCGGATCTGGAGCAAATCCGCCAGCGCTTCGAAAACGACCGGATCAAGGTGCATATCACCGGGTTCGCCAAATCGACCGGCGACATTGCCGACGGTGCTCGCGGGGTGATCGGCTTCTTTGCCATCACGCTCGCGGTCACCGGCATCCTGCTGTGGCTGTACACCGGATCCATCACCCTCTCGCTACTGCCGCCGGTGGTCTCGCTGGTCTCCGTGATCGGCCTGCTCGGGGCGCTAGACCTGCTGGGTTACGGTCTCGATCCCATGTCCATCTTGATCCCCTTCCTGGTGTTCGCCATCGGCGTCAGCCACGGCGTGCAGATGGTGAGCGGCTGGATGGGCGAGGTGATGTATGGCGGTGACACCGACGCCCAGGGCAGGCCGGTGGTGCCCGCGCCGGAGGTGCCCCACGGCGTCGACAGCTTCGAGGCCGCCGAGCGCACCTTTCGCCGCCTGCTGATCCCGGGAGCGCTGGCGGTCATCACCACCTCGGTGAGCTTCGCCACCATCCTGCTGATCGACATTCAGATCGTGCGGGAAACCGCGATCATCGCCAGCGTCGGCATGGCAATCATGCTGTTCACCAAGATGATTCTGCTGCCGGTACTGCTTTCCTACGTGAAACTCCGCGACCTGGAGGGTTATCGCGAGCGACACCGGGCCGCCGAAACCCGGCGCGACCCGCTGTGGCGATTGCTGGCGCGCGCGACCCGGGCCGGACCCTCGCTGGCGATCCTGGCTATCGTTGCCGGCCTCACCCTGTGGGGCCTCGACAAGCAGAAGGACATGAAGATCGGCGATCTGCACGCCGGGATTCCCGAATTGCGCCCTGAGGCCCGCTACAATCAGGACAGCCAGATCATCGCCGACAGATTTTCCATCGGCGTGGACAAGCTGACGGTGATGGTGGAAGCCCCGGAAAACGCCTGTGTCGACTACGCCGTGATGAAGGAAATGGGCCGCTTCGCCTGGCACGTGCAGAACCTGCCCGGGGTGCATTCGGTCGACTCGCTCGCCCGGGCGATGAAAATGATCATCGCGGCCAACAACGAGGGCAGTCCGCGCTGGTTCGAGGTCTCCCGGGAACCGCTCAACATGGCCGCGGCGCTGCACGATCTGGAGCGCGGCGGCGGCGACGACTACATGAACGCGCCGTGCAGCGCCATGCCCGTCAATATTTTCACCACCGACCACAAGGCGGAAACCATAGCCGACATCATCGCCGGCATCGAGGCGTTCACGCCCGTACTGCCCGACGACAAATTCCGGCTGCGTCTCGCCAGCGGCAACGTCGGCATCATGGCCGCCACCAACCAGACCGTGGCCGCGGCAGAGCGGCCGATGATGACCTGGGTTTACGGGGTGACCATCGCCCTGACACTGCTGGCTTTCCGATCCATCACCGGCGCTCTGTGTATCGTCATCCCGCTGGCCGTGGTCTCCGTGCTGGCCAACGCCATGATGACGATCCTCGACATCGGCCTGAAGGTGAACACCCTGCCGATGCTGGCCCTGGGCGTGGGTGTCGGCGTGGATTACGCCATCTACATCTACGCCGCCGCAAGTGGTTTCATGCGCACCGGAGACACACTGGAGGAAGCTTTCTACAAGGCCATGCGGCTTACCGGCAAGGCGGTGATCTTCATCGGCATCACCCTGGGCGTGGGGGTCTTCACCTGGATTTTCGCGCCGCTGAAGTTTCAGGCCGACATGGGGATTCTGCTCACCTTCCTGTTCGTGACCAACATGCTGGGCGCGATCCTCATCCTGCCCGCACTGGCGCGCTGGCTGCTGCGGCGCAGGTTGGCGCGGGCCTGACGGCCGCGCCAGCCGATTCCGCACTGGCTAGTGGGCCACGCGGCTAATTAGGTAACAATCAGAGCCACTGTGCTGGTGCGAATCAAGGCGCGTTTCGTAGGGAATGGTTGTTCCCTTGCCAAGAAACGCAACGCCGAGTCGCGCCAGCACAGT
>CAJXRS010000042.1 GCA_913060555.1 uncultured Gammaproteobacteria bacterium
CCGTCAGGTTGAAGCCCTGGCCGGCCACCGGGTGCAAGCTGTGGGCGGCATTGCCCACCACCACCACCCGGGAACGCACCTGCTCGGCGGCCAGGATGCGGCGCAGGGGCACCGCAGCGGCCGGGCTCATCTCCACTGGCGCAACCGCTCCCGACGGCAATGCCGCCCGCAGGGCCGCCAGACCCCGCCCGGGCGCCGCGGCGACCAGATCCCCGGCGCGATCAGGGGGCAGCACCCAGACCAGGGCGGCGCGCTCGCGTCCCGCCCGAGCCGGCAGCGGCAACAGCGCCAGCGGGCCGTCGCGGGTGAAATGTTCATGGGCCAGACCGCGGTGCGGCCCGGCCAGCACCACCGTGGCCAGCAGCGCGCTGACAGCATAGTCGCGGGCGTCCAGCGCGATACCCAGATGCTCGCGCAACCGGGAGTCGGCGCCATCGGCGATCACCAGCAGACGCGTCTCGAGCTCGCCGCCGGCTACCGGCACTGCGCAACCTTCCGCACGAAAGTGCGGCACACCGGCCGCCGCCGGCAGGCATTCGATATTGGCAACCCGGGTCACTGCATCGCGCAGGCAGGCGGCCAGATCGCGATTTTCGATCACATGGCCGAAGGGCATCATCCCTGCCGCCGGTCCCAGCCGGGTCCGCACCGGAGCCCGGCGTTCGCTGACGCAGATATCCTTGATCGGCTCGGATCTTGCCGCCAGCTCCGGCCACACCTCGAGCTGCGAAAAGATCTCCCGGCTGCTGGCCGAGAGCGCGGTCACCCGCGGATCGGACCCGCCCTCTGGTGGCGCGCCGCACAGCAGCGCGATACGCCGCTGCGGCAGCGCCAGGGCCAACGCCAGGGCGGCGGTGAACGCGGTGTGTCCGGCACCGGCGACGGCGATGTCCACGCGCGCGGAATCTGCCACTTCAGCTGGCCATCAGGTGCTCGATATCGGCGATGGTCTTGGGCACATCGCCGGTCAAAACCTCGGTGCCCTTGCGGGTGATGGCAACATCGTCCTCGATGCGGATGCCGATGCCACGCCACTTGTTGGCGACCTTGCGGTTGTCCGGTGCCACATAGATGCCCGGCTCGACGGTCATCACCATGCCCGGCTCCAGCAGCCGCCACTGGCCGTCGACCTTGTAGTCGCCGACGTCGTGCACGTCCATGCCCAGCCAATGACCGGCGCGATGCATGTAGAAATCGGTGTAGGCACCCTTGGCGATCAGCTCCTCGACCTCGCCCTTGAGGAGCCCCAGCTCCACCAGCCCGGCGGTGATCACCCGCACCGTGGCCTTGTGCGGCTCGTCCCAGTGATTGCCGGCACGCACCGCTTCGATGGCGGCGCGCTGGGCTTCGAGCACCACTTCGTAGAGGGCTTTCTGGGGACCGGAAAAGCGGCCATTGACCGGAAAGGTGCGGGTGATGTCGGCGGCGTAGTGCTGATACTCGCAACCCGCATCGATCAGCACCAGTTTGTCGTCCTGGAGCTGCGCGCCGTTCTCCACATAATGCAGGACACAGGCATTGTCGCCGCCACCGACGATGGAGCCATAGGCGGGATGGCGCGCTCCCTCGGTGGCAAAAGCGTGCTCGATCTCGGCCTGCAGCTGGTATTCGTACATGCCGGGATGTGCGGCCTGCATCGCCCGACAGTGCGCGCGCGCACTGATTGCACCGGCCTTGCGCATCAGGCTCAATTCCTTCGCACTCTTGAACAGGCGCATCTCGTGGAGCAGATGATCGAGGTCCACGAACTCGTCGGGGGCCACCGCGCCGGTGCGGGCGCGGGCGCGGATGCCTTCGATCCAGTCCAGTAACTGGCCGTCAAAGGACCGGTTGCGGCCCAGCGCGTAATACACCCGATCGCGGCCCTCGAGCAGCCCGGGCAGAATATCGTCGATATCGGTGATCGGAAAGGCGTCGTCGGCGCCGTATCCTTCACGGGCGCCCTCGGGGCCGGCGCGATAGCCGTCCCAGATCTCGCGGCTGCGGTCGCGCTCCCGGCAGAACAGGATGAACTCGCCCTGGGGCCGCTTGGGCAACAGCACCATGACCGCCTCGGGCTCGGGGAAGCCGCACAGGTACTGGAAGTCGCTGTCCTGACGGTAGGGGAAGTACGTGTCCCTGCTCCGCACCCGCTCCGGTGCGGCGGTGAGGATGGCGATACTGTTGGCGCTCATCATGGCCATCAAATCGCGGCGGCGGCGGGCGAATTCCTGCGGCGTGATCATGGTTGGTCCTCGATGGCTGGAAGCCGGGATCAATGCAGCCCGGCGGGACTGCGCTCGCTCAGCTCGGCGTCGATCAGCAAGGCCGCGGCGCGGACATATTCGACCAGCTCGGCGAAATCCCACTCGTCGTCCTCGGAGCCGTCAAGATCAGCGTCCGCCCAACCGATGGCGGCGAGATCGTCGAGCGCCGCCCGGGTCTCTCCCCGCAGATGCCGGGCCTCCCCGCTCTGGCCGAGGCCGGCCAGGAAGCCCTGACACCAGGCGGAAAGCGATTCCACCCGCTCGGCCAACGGCCGATCGTCACCGGGCAGCAGCAACTGGAATCCGTAGTCGATGCGGCCCAGCTCGGCGGCGGTATCGGCCGCAATAGCGGTCAACGCCTTGCGCACCCCCGGCTCCTGCACCCCGGCGGCCAGCTCCGCATCCAGCAATGCCAACACCTGTTCCGGTGTACGGCCGCCACCTGCTCCAGCACCGGCGAGCAGACCGTGCCATTCGGCCGGGTCCAGCGGAATGTCCAGTGCCGCGAAGGCGGCGGCGAGCTTATCGAAAGGGGTCACTGGATCTTGCGGTAGACGGAAGCTGGTCCCGCATCCTAGCATGGGCTCCGCTTCGATTGACCGCTTCGGCGCCCGGCAATTATAGTCTCGAGTCGGCAGCCCCGAGCGGAACGGCCATGAGCGAGCCCTCGATCGCGCAACTGGAAGCCAAGATCGATCGGCTGGTCGAGGCCAGCGCACGTCTGAAAGCGGAAAACGAAATGCTCCGGGAGCGCGAGGCCCGCCTGGCACGCGAGCGCAGCCAGCTGCTGGAAAAGAACGAGCGCGCGCGCACCAAGATCGAGAACATGATCACGCGCCTCAAAGCCCTGGCTCCGGAGTCCTGATCCACCATGGTCGACACCAGCAGCACGGTCAGCATCCGAGTACTCGACAGGGAGTACCAAGTCCATTGCCCGCCGGATCAGCAGGACGCCCTGCTCGCCGCGGCCCGCGACCTGGACCAGCGGATGCGCGATATCCGTCGTGCCGGCAATGTCATCGGCCTCGAACGGATCGCGGTGATGGCGGCACTCAACCTGGCCTACGAACTGTCCCAGGCGCGTCAGGAGGCCCTCACCGGTGCGGCGATCAGTACCGATCTGGAACGCCTCGACGGCAAGCTCAGTCAGGCCATCCTCGACCTGGAGTAGCCCGCCGTGCGAGCTGCCCTGTTAACCGCAGCCGCGCCAAGTCTATAATGGGTGCACCCTGGGATGTTCGCCAGTCGACAACGTCCTTAGCCGATATCTGTACCCAGGGATTCTCCTTCACGGCCGTTGAGCAAGTCCGCACGACGGAAAGCCTGAAGCCCAGCGGAGGATCCCACCTTGAACTTTCGGTTCAAGGCAACCTCGACAGCGGCATCTCCGGGGGCCCGAATTGATCTGCTGTGACTCGATGTGTAGCGCGGGAACAAGCGCTTCCTCGCGCACAGGCGATATCCAGCGAGCCATGAAGTGAAGGACGACAGCGGTCCGACAGCGGCGGTGCAGGCCCTGGATACAAGACGGCTGCGCCGCGCCCTGCGCGCGCGTCGGCGGCACCTCAGCTCCTCTCGGCAAGCCGCAGCCAGCGCGGCCGTGTGTGCTCGAGTGGCCGCGCTGCCCGATTTTCGGCGCGCCCGGCGGATCGGTTTTTATCTGGCCTGCGGCGGCGAGATCGACCCCCAGCCCCTGCGCCGCCTGGCCCAACGGCTGGGCAAGCACTGCTTCCTGCCGGTGCTGCACCCCTTGGGCCATAATCGCCTCCATTTCGTGGCCTGGCGGGAAGGCCTGCCGCTGGTACGCAACCGCTTCGGCATCCCCGAACCGCGACTCCGACGCCCGGCACCCGTCTGGAGCCTCGATTTGATTCTGGTCCCCCTGGTGGCTTTCGATGCCCGGGGCAACCGCCTCGGCCAGGGCGGCGGCTTCTACGATCGCACCCTGGAACCCCTGCTCCGCGCGCCGCATCGGCGGCCGCGATTGCTCGGTCTGGCCCACAGCTTCCAGCAGGTGCCCCTACTGGCGCCCGCCCCCTGGGACGTGCCGCTGCAGGGCGTCGCCACGGAACTCGCCTTCCACACTGCACAGGAGCGCCGCCATGCGTAAGACCAAGATCATCTGCACCATCGGCCCCGCGACCGAGCAACCGGAAACCCTGGCCCGACTCCATGCCGCGGGCATGAACGTGGCGCGCCTCAACATGTCCCACGGCGATCACCGTTCTCACACGCGCGTCATCGCCGCCCTGCGTGAACTCAATCGGCACGCAGCCAACCCGGTGGCGGCACTGGTGGACACCCAGGGACCGGAAATCCGCACCGGCAACCTGGCCGAGGATCTCAACCTGAAGACCGGCGACGTCATTCAGGTGGTGGCGCGCGGCGACGGCGATGTCGAGGCCACCTCCATTCACATCGACTATGCCGATCTCTTCGATTCCGTGGGCATCGGCGACCGCATCACCGTCGACAACGGCCTGATCAATCTCGAGGTATTGGCCAAGGAACGCCCCACCATGACCTGCCGGGTGATCGACGGCGGCGTCCTGAAAAGCAAACGCCACGTCAATCTTCCCGGAATCCGCGTCAACCTGCCGGCGATCACCGAAAAGGACCGCAAGGACATCGGCTTCGCCATCGACCAGGGGGTCGATTTCATCGCCCTGTCCTTCGTGCGCCACGCCAGCGACATCGAGGAACTGCGGGTGCTGTTGCGCGACCGGAATGCACAGCACATGCGCATCATCGCCAAGATCGAGGACCAGGAAGGGCTCACCAATATCGAGTCCATCATCGCCGCCGCCGACGGCATCATGGTGGCGCGCGGCGATCTCGGCGTGGAAATCCCCATCGAGGCGCTACCCCGGGTGCAGAGGCGCATCGTTCGCCAGTGCGCCATCCACGGCAAGCGCGTCATCGTCGCCACCCATATGCTGGAGTCGATGATCGTCAATCCAATGCCTACCCGGGCGGAGGTCACCGATGTCGCCAATGCCGTCTACGAGGAAGCCGACGCCATCATGCTCTCCGGCGAGACCACCATCGGCAAACATCCGGTGCGTTGCGTCGAGATGCTCGACCGCATCGCCCGCTCGATCGAGAAGAGCCGCGGTCTGCGCTTCACCGACGACTTGCGCCTGGACAACGACAAGCAGCAGGTCGCCGCAGCGGCGGTACGCCTGGCCGAGTCCATCGGCGCGCGGGCGATCATCGTACCCACCCGCAGCGGCCGCATGGCCAGCTATGTGACCAATTGCCATCCCCAGACGCCAGTGATCTGCGCCTTCACTTTTGATGAAGACACGCGCCGCCAGCTGGTGCTCAACCGCAACGTCCTCAGCTATCGCCTGGAACACCACGGCACCCCGGAGGAGATCCTCACCGAAGCCGGCACCGTGCTGGCGGCGCGCGGCGAGTTCTCCGCGGAGGACAAGATGGTGGTTCTGCAGGACATCCTCGCCGGCGCCGGCGTCGGCGCCATCCAGATCCGCACGCTGAGGGAACTCGCCGCGCCCCAGACCCACCTCCAGGACAGTCCCTGAGGCCGGGAGATTTCAGCTCAGGAAGAAGCGATATGCCGGGTTGCCCGTGGCCTCGCAGTAACGATAGTTGAGCGCGTCCAGGAAGACCGGCACCGCGCCGCGCTCGGCGACCGGCACCTGCATGCCCACCAGCACCCGCCCGTAGGCGGCGCCGTGATTGCGATAGTGGAACATGGAGATGTTCCAGCGCCCCCCCAGTTTGTCGAGAAAGTTGGCCAGTGCGCCCGGGCGTTCGGGAAATTCGAACAGGTACACGACCTCATCGTCGATGCCCGGGGCCCGGCCGCCGACCATGTGGCGGATGTGCAGCTTGGCCATCTCGTCGCCGGTCATGTCGGTCACCGCATAACCGCGCTCGCGCAGATCGACCAACAGGTGCTCACGATCGGCGTCCGAGGCGACCCCGATACCGACGAAGATGTGGGCTTCGGTCGCGTCCGCGTAGCGGTAGTTGAATTCGGTGACATTGCGGCGGCTGAGGGCGTGGCAGAAGCGGCGAAAGCTGCCGCGCTGTTCGGGAATGGTGATCGCCAGCACCGCCTCGCGGCGCTCGCCGATCTCGGTACGTTCGGCGATATAGCGCAGCCGGTCGAAATTGATGTTGGCCCCGCTGTCGATGGCCAGCAGCGTCTGTTCCCGGCTGCCATTGCGCGCCACATGCTTCTTCAGGCCAGCCACCGCCAGCGCGCCCGCCGGCTCGGCAATGGAACGGGTGTCGTCGTAGATATCCTTCATCGCCGCACAGATTTCATCGACGGTTACCGTGATCACGCCATCGATGGCATTTTTCAGCAGGCGAAAGGTCTCCTTGCCCACCTGGGCCACCGCGGTGCCATCGGCGAACAGACCCACCTCCTTGAGCCGCACGCGGCGGCCGGCATGCATGGCCGCGGCGAGGCAGGCGGAGTCCTCCGCCTCCACCCCATAGACCGCGATCTCCGGCCGCACATACTTGGTGTAGGTGGCGATACCGGCGCACAGCCCGCCGCCGCCGACCGGCACGAACAGGGCGTCGAGGTGACCCGGGTGCTGGCGCAGGACTTCCATCCCCACGGTACCCTGGCCGGCGATCACGTCCGGGTCATCGAAAGGATGGACATAGACCAGGCCGCGCTCGGCGACCAACCGCTGGGCATGCTCCGAGGCCTCGTCAAAGGTGTCGCCGTGCAACACCACCCGCACACCGCGGCCGCGCACCGCATCCACCTTGATCTGCGGCGTGGTGCGCGGCATCAGAATGGTCGCCTTGATCCCCATGCGGGTGGCGGCCAGCGCCAACCCCTGGGCGTGGTTGCCGGCCGAGGCCGCGATCACGCCCGCCTCGCGCTCGGCTGCGGAGAGCTGCCGCAGCTTGTTGTAGGCGCCGCGCAGTTTGAACGAGAACACCGGCTGCAGGTCCTCGCGCTTGAGCAACACCCGGTTGCCCAGTCGGGCCGATAGCAGCGGCGCCTCGTCGATCGGTGTCTCCTCGACCAGATCGTAGATGCGCGCATCCAGTATTTTCTTGAGATATTCCCTGGGCATGGGCTCCGGTCCTGGCGACGAGGCGCCATGGTAACGCAAGGGCCTGCCGGGATGGCGGCCATGGCCTCGGTGAGCTCGACGCGCGGGACGCTCAATTGCACGCCGCGCCGCCGGTCGCTCAAACGTCAGGGTCGCTCGCACGATGCGCCCGAAAGCACCGTGACGCCGCCAGGCGGGCATTGATCTGTCCCCGGGAAGCCGCGCCACGCACTCATGACAATGGTGACGCTTATAATTCGGGGTCAATGCGCGAAGGGTCCAGCCATGAATGCCGATCAGTTCAAACAGGCCGCCGCCCAGGCGGCCCTCGACTACTGCCTGGCCAAAGCCGACACCGATACGGTGATCGGCATCGGCACGGGATCCACAGTGAACCACTTCATCCGCCTCCTGGCGCCCCACCGGGGCCGGATAGGCGCCACGGTGGCCAGCTCGGAGGCTTCGGCGGCACTGTTGCGCGAACACCACATCCCGGTCGCGGATCTCAATGCGGTCGACGAGGTGGCGATCTACGTCGACGGCGCCGACGAGATCAACCGGGAGCTGGAGATGATCAAGGGCGGCGGCGGTGCCCTCACCCGGGAGAAGATCCTGGCGGCGGTGGCCCGCGAGTTCGTGTGCATCGCCGACCAATCGAAATGGGTCGACCACCTGGGACGCTTTCCGCTGCCGGTCGAGGTCATTCCCATGGCGCGCAGCCATGTCGGCAGGCAACTGCGCACCCTCGGCGCCAATCCCGTATGGCGCCAGGGCACCATCACCGACAACGGCAACTACCTGATCGACGCCCACGATCTCTACCCGATCGCGCCGGCGCGAGCTCTGGAGGAACGCCTCAACAATATCCCGGGCGTGGTCTGCAACGGCCTCTTCGCGCTGCGCCCCGCCGATCTGCTGCTGCTGGCCCGCGACAGCGGCGTCGAAAGCATCCGACCCCGCCCGCATTGATGGAGCTGAGCGCAGCGATCGAAAACCGGCGCTCGGTGCGGGCGTTTTTGCCCACCCCCGTGCCCCGCGCTACGGTCGAGGGCATCCTGGATCTGGCGCGCCGAGCGCCCTCGGGCAGCAACACCCAGCCCTGGCAGGTCCATGTGGTCGGGGGCGAGGTTCGGGAGCGGCTGATCGAACGCGCCCTGGCCTGGGCGGGAGACCATCCGGTGGGCAGCAACCCGCATCCGCTGCGCGGCGACCCCGCCGGCTTCGTGCGGCCCTACAGGCAGCGCCGATTCGACTGCGGTTTGCGCCTCTATGAAGCCCTGGGCATCGACCGCCGCGACAAGGTGGCGCGCGAGCGGCAACTGTTGCGCAACTTCCATTTCTTCGGCGCGCCCGTGGGGCTGATCTTCAGCATCCACAGATCGCTGCTGCCGGGCCTGCTCGGCGACCTGGGCATCTTCCTGGGCCACGTCATGCTGGCGGCTCGAGCATTCGGCCTGGATACCTGCGCCCAGGGTTTCTGGCAGGACGTTGCCCCGGCGGTGCAGGAGGTACTGGAGCTGGACCCGGCGCACCATGTCTACAATGGCATGGCGCTCGGCTACCGGGATCCAGACCACCCCGCCAATCGGGTGGAGATGCCGCGCGAACCAGTGGCCGCCTTCGCCCGCTTTCTGGGTTTCGACGATCAGCGCTGAGCCGGTCGCTCACGCCTCTGTCTGACCGTCTTCCCCGGGCCGTCCGGCGGCCCGGCCTTGTGGGCGCGGCCGCCACTCTCCCGACTGTCGCTGCGACCAAACTCACGGCGCAGCTCGGCAAACCGCTGCAACCGCGCCTGCACCCGGCCATTGACGGAGTCCAGCGGGTAAGCGCCCTCGGCGTCGGCTTCCCCGGCCGGCATGCCGGTGAGGATCTCGATCGCCTGATCGACGGTTTCGATGGCATAGAGATGAAACTGCCCGGCGGCGACGGCGTCCAGCACATCCTGGCGCAGAATCAGATTGACCACGTTGGCCGCGGGAAGGAGCACGCCCTGATCCCCGGTCAGCCCCCGCGCCTGACAGATGTCGAAGAAACCCTCGACCTTCTCGCTGACACCACCGATCACCTGTGCCCGGCCCAGCTGATTGACCGAACCCGTCATGGCGAAACATTGCCGGATCGGTATCTGGCCGAGCGAGGACAGCAGCGCGCAGAGTTCGGCCAGGGAGGCGCTGTCACCCTCGACCCCGGCATAGGACTGCTCGAAGGTCAGGCTGGCGGTGAGTGCCAACGGCTGGCTCTGGCCATAGCGGGCGCCCAGCAAGCTGGACAGGATGAACACCCCCTTGCTGTGGATGGGGCCACCCATCTCGGTTTCCCGCTCGATATCGATCACCCGGCCGTCGCCGAGACGGGTGGTGGCGGTGATCCGCGCCGGCTGGCCGAAGCTGAAGTTACCGACCTGGAGTACGGAAAGGCCGTTGACCTGCCCGACCACGGTCCCCTGAGTATCGATCATCACCGCTTCCCGCAGGATATGCTCGTAACTGCGGTCGCGGACCCGGTCGAGGCGCCCGACCTGCGCGCGGATCGCCTGCCGCACGTCCTCGCCGGCAACCCGGCTGCGGCCGGCCTGACCGGCCCAGTAATGGGACTCGACGAGCAGATCGGCAATGCTGCGCATATGGGTCGACAGCTTCAGGGAATCCGCCTCCAGCCGCATGCTGTGCTGGATCACCGCCGCCACCGCGGACCGCTCGAAAGGCGCCAGCCCCCGCTCCCGGACCAGGGCCGCGATCATGCGCGCGTAGCGCAGGTCATTGTCCGGGGAGCGCTCCAGACCGGTCTCGAAATCCGCGGCCACCTTGAACAGCTCGGCGAAGTCCGGGTCGTAGGCGTGCAACAGGTAATAGAGCGAGCGGTCGCCGAGCAACACGATCTTGACGTCGAGCGGCATCGGCTGGGGTTCCAGCGAAACCGTGGCGGCAAAGCTCAACATCTGCTCGAGCGGCTCCAGGCGCAGTTCGCGCTTGCCAAGCGCCTGTTTGATGGCCTCCCAGGCAAAGGGCTGGCCGAGCAGCTTGCGCGCATCCAGGATCAGGTAGCCGCCGTTGGCGCGATGCAGCGCACCGGGCTTGATCAGGGTGAAGTTGGTGTGCAGCGCGCCCATCACCGCGTGATGCTCGATGCGTCCCACCAGATTCGCGTAACTGGGGTGGTCCTCGTAGATCACCGGCCGGCCGATACTCTGGCCGTGATCGAGGATCAGATTGACCCGGTAGCGATGCAGGGCGTCGTCGATCACCTGCCCGGGCAGCTGCTGCTGCGCCTCCTGGGGCCGGAACAGCTCGGCGTGGGCGATGATGTCCCGCTGCGCGCTATCGAGAAATTCGAGGGCCTGGGGCAGGTCCGCATAGCGCCGGCTCAGGCTCTCCATGTAGAGGCCGACCGCTTCGCGGGTGACCTCGTGGTTCAGGGCCCGGAACCATTCTCGCGCTTCCTTGCGCCAGCTCAGCACTTTGTGCTGAAAGAGCGCCTGCAGCTGTTTGCGGATTTCCACTACCGCCGCTTCGAGCCGCTTGCGCTGGTCCTCGGGCAGCTTCTGAAAGGCTTCCGGGTCGAGATCCTCGCCGTCGGCCATGGGCACCAGGGTAATCTCCCCAGCGTTCTGATAGACGCGGATATGCTCGCGGGCGGCGGCTTCGTGCAGCTCCTGAAAGGCCTTTTCCTGGCGGCCCTGGAATTCCGCCTCGATCTGCTGCGCCCGGGCCTTGTATTGGTCGCTGTCGAAGGCCTGGGGAATGGCGTTCTTGAGATCGTCGACCAGCCGCTGCATGTCTTCGCGCAGCAGACTGCCGCGCCCGGCCGGAAGCGCCAGCAGAATGGGTTTGGAATCGTCGGAAAAATTGTTGACGTAGCACCAGTCGCCCGGGACGGGGCCGCGCCGCGCGGCTTCGGTCAGATACTGATTGATGGCGGTGAACTTGCCCACGCCGGGCGGCCCGAGCACGAACAGGTTGTAGCCCTGGTGGGCCATACCCAGTCCGAAGCGGATGGCGTCGATGGCGCGATCCTGGCCGATGATGCCGGCGAGCGGGTCCAGATCGTCTGTGGTCTCGAAATCGAACTCGGTCTCCACGCAACAGCGCGGCAGCTGTTGCGGAGACAGCGGCTGGTGATCCATGTACCCCCCTTTTTTTTACTGCCAGGCCCGCCGCTGGCCAGGGCCGCGGCGGTCAGCGCCCGTCGCCACTCCGCGCGAAGCCCGCCAGCTGTTCGGGCCCACTAGCGCTGATGCTTGGCCTTCCACTCCGCATAGGGCTCGCCGTAGACCAGTTCGCGCGCCTGCTCATAGCCGACGGTTTCGCCGCGCTCCTCGGCGGCCGCGGCATACCACTTGGACAGGCAGTTGCGGCAGAAGCCGGCGAGATTCATCAATTCGATATTCTGCACGTCCTTGCGACTGTCGAGATGTTCCAGAAGGCGGCGGAATACCGCGGCCTCGATCTCGGTACGGGTGTGTTTATCCAAGATTCACCTCCTCGCCGCGCGCCTGCTTGTCGGCATGATAGGAAGAACGCACCAGTGGCCCGGAGGCCACGTGCTGGAAGCCGATCCGGTAACCATAGTCGCGATAGTCTGCGAATTCATCCGGGTGTACGAAGCGCTGCACCGGCAAATGGGCGCGTGAGGGCTGCAGGTACTGGCCGATGGTCAGCATGTCCACGTCGTGGTCGCGGAGGTCGTCGAGGGTGGCGAACAGCTGTTCGCGAGTCTCGCCCAGGCCGACCATGAGCCCGGACTTGGTCGGCACCCCCGGATTGCGGCGACCGAATTCCTGCAGCAGGCGCAGCGACCAGGCGTAGTTTGCCCCCGGGCGCACCTGGCGGTAGAGCGCCGGCACCGTTTCCAGGTTGTGGTTGAAGACATCCGGCGGCGTCTCCGACAGCAGCTCCAGCGCGGGCTCCATGCGGCCGCGGAAATCCGGCACCAGCACCTCGATGGCGATCCCCGGCGAATGCTCCCGTACCGCCCGGATACAGGCCGCGAAGTGTGCCGCGCCGCCGTCTCGCAGATCGTCGCGATCCACCGAGGTGATCACCACATAGCCCAGCCCCAACTCGGCGATGCAGACCGCGAGTCGATCGGCTTCGCGGGGATCCGGCGCCTCGGGCTTGCCGTGGCCAACGTCGCAGAAGGGGCAGCGCCTGGTACAGATGTCTCCCAGGATCATGAAGGTGGCGGTACCGCCGCCGAAGCACTCGCCCAGGTTGGGACAGGAGGCTTCCTCGCATACGGTCGCCAGGCCGTGTGCGCGCAGAATCCCCTTGATGCGCTGCACCTCGGGCCCCACCCCGGCACGCACCCGGATCCACGGCGGCTTGCGCAGGATCGTGTCGCTGGGTATCACCTTGACCGGTATGCGCTCGACCTTGTCGGCACTGCGCAGTTTCTCTCCAGCCCGCAATCTGCGGGTACGGCGAACCGGCAACAGATCGCCTTCACTCATCGCACTCTCCAGACATCCAGATGCCGCTGGCGGCATACCAACCAGTGTAGCCCAGCCGCCGCGCCAGATGGTCGAGCAGCCGCCGCCGAGCCGCGTCCACCGCCGGCAGGCATTCCGGCGGCAGCAGATCGGCCACCTGGGTGATGCGCAGGCCCGCATAGCCACAGGGGTTGATGCGTACAAAGGGCTCGAGGTCCATGTTCAGGTTCACCGCCAGACCGTGGTAGCTGCGACCCTTGCGGATCCGCAGGCCCAGGGAGGCGATCTTGGCGTCGCCGACGTAGACCCCGGGCGCCCGCTCGCGAAGCCCGGCCGCGATACCCAGTTCGGCGAGCCAGTCGATCACCGTCTGCTCGAGTGCCGACACCAGCCGACGCACATCCAGGCCGAGGGGCCGCAAGCGCACCAGGGGATAGAAGATCAGCTGGCCCGGGCCGTGGTAGGTCACCTGGCCGCCGCGGTCGGCGGCCACCACCGGGATATCACCCGGCGCCAGCAGATGCTCGGCACGCCCTGCCTGACCCTGGGTGTAGACCGGCCGATGCTCGAGCGTCCAGATCTCATCCGGCGTCTCGGGCCCCGCGGCATCGACCCAGCGCCGCATGGCCGCGAATACGGCGGGATAGGAACGCAGGCCCAGCTCCCGCACCGCCACCGCCTCGGCAGGGCCTAAAGCACCACATGAACGCCCGGACATGCCTTGAGTCCTTCGAAGAGCCGGCGCAGTTGGACCTCTCCGGTCGCGGTGATCACGAACACCAGCGACTGGTAGTTGCCGTTGCGACTGGCGCGCTGCGTAACCGCCGCCCGATCAAAGCCCGGCGCGTGCTCCTCGAAGGCGGCAAACAACTGCTCGCGCCGGGTGACCCCGGCGTCGGCGACCACTGTGACCGGGTACTCGCAGGGAAATTCAATACGCGGTCGTTCCTGTTCAGACATCGCTCAGGAAAACAGATTCTTGATCAACAGGATCAGGCGGTCCCACAGGCGGGAAAAAAAGCCCGCCCGGCCCACCTCCCGATCGGCCACTATGGGTGCACTGAGCAACCGTTCGCCGTCGTGCTCGATCTGCAGGGTGCCCACTTTGGTGTCACCAGCCAGGGGCGCACGGATGACGTCATCGATCAGCAGGGTCGCCTTGAGATTCTCTCGGGCGCCACGCGGCAGGGTCAGATAGAGGTCTTCCGGGCTCACCAGATTCACCCGATCCACGTCACCGAACCAAACCCGGACATCGGCGCGCAACACCTCGCCGGCTGCATAGAGTTTCGCGGTTTCGAAGAAGCGGAAACCGTAACCGAGCAACTTCTGGGTTTCGGCGGCACGCACCTGCTCGCTGGCGGCGCCCATCACGACACTGACCAGGCGCATGTCGTCGCGCAGCGCCGAGGCGACCAGACAATAGCCCGCGGCCTCGGTGTGGCCGGTCTTGCCACCGTCCACCGAGCTGTCGCGCCACAACAGCAAATTGCGATTGGGCTGGCGAATACCGTTGTATTCAAAGTATTTTTCCGAATAGATGCGATAGTGGTCCGGGTAGTTGCGGATCATGGCGCCAAGCAAGATGGCCATGTCGCGAGCGGTGGTGAGATGGCCTTCCGCGGGCCAGCCGGAAGCATTCTCGAAATGGCTGCCGTGCATACCCAGTTGCTCGGCGCGCTGATTCATCAGCTCGGCAAAGGCTTCCTCACTACCGGCCACGTACTCGGCCATGGCCACCGTGGCGTCATTGCCCGATTGCACGATGATGCCGCGCAGCAAATCGCCGACGGGGACCTGGGTCCCCTCGCGCACAAACATCTTCGAGCCACCCATGCGCCAGGCCTTGACACTGATCGGCACCTCCGCCTGTTCGTCGAACTTGCCGTTGGCTAGCTCCTCGGCGATCAGGTAGCTCGTCATCAACTTGGTGAGACTCGCCGGTGGCAACTGCTCGTCAGCATTGTGCTCGACCAGGATCTGGCCGGTATCGGCGTCCATCAGCACCCAGGCATTGGCGGCCAGCTCCGGCGCAGCGGGAATGGCCGCCGGGTCGGCACCCCCGGACACGGGGATCTGAGCCGCCGCGGGGAGTGCGATACAAACCGACAGAGCGAACAAAAACAGACCAATGACAGGGCTTCGCGTCATCCGAACAAATTCCTTGGCATCACGGTATTGGAATGGGAGCGCCAGCGGGGTGGCCCTCGAGGGATCTAGCATGCGACCGCAGCCCATCCGGTTCAGGGCATCAGGCTGTTGACCACAAAGGGGTTGAGACGTTCCGCCTCGACCAGCAGGGTGCGCGCGTGATCGAGTTCCGCCGGGTCGGCAAAGGGTCCGACCAGCACCCGGAACAGATCACGGCCAGCGACCTGGGTCTTGCGCACCCGGGTCGGCGCGGCGACGCGCTGCACCACTTTCGCCTCCAGCGAACGCGCCGACTCGATGTTCGAGAAGGCACCCACCTGGAGAAAGGCCGGCTCGCCCAGCGGCGGCCCGTCGCGCGCGCCCGGGTCGCGGTCCCGCAAGGCGCTGGGCGGCCGGTCGAGACGGGTGCGGGTCGCGACCTGGGGCGCTGCCACCGAGTTGTGCTGAAATTCGGCCGGATCTACGGCAACCACCTCCACACGCGCGGTGCCCGCGGCATACACGCCCAGCTTGCGCGCCGCGGCATAGGACAGATCGATGATCCGGTCGTCGTGAAAGGGGCCCCGGTCGTTCACCCGCACGATGGCGCTGCGGCCGTTCTCCAGGTTGGTCACCCGCACATAGGCGGGAATCGGCAGGGTCCTGTGGGCCGCGGTCATGCCGAACATGTCGTAGGGCTCGCCGTTTGAGGTCGAGCGGCCGTGAAACTTGCTGCCGTACCAGGACGCGATGCCCACCTCGCGATAACCCTTGGTGGTGGGTAACAGGTGGTAGGTCTTGCCCAGCACCGTATAGGGGTTCTTGTTGCCGGCCCGGGTCACGGGTTCAGGGCGCGGCACTGCATCTGGAATGGCGCTCAGGTCCCGGTCCACGCGGGGCGGTCCGTCGCGATCTACACCGCGATCGGTGATCGTCGGCCCACGGCTGCCACCACAGGCCGCGAGCAGGAGCGCGAGCGACAGCGCCAGGCCGGTGCGGAGGAAATTCATTCGGCCATCCTTTCAGCCAACTCCCGGGATAACTGATACACCGCCATCGCGTAGCGGTGACTGCGGTTGTACCTGGTGATGACATAGAAGTTGTCATACGCCAGCCAGTACTCTTCACCGTCGCTGCCCTCCAGCTGCAACGGGAACGCGGGCGCCTGCGGAGCGGGATCGCCGAGCGGCCGAAAGCCCCGCGCCGCCAGCTCAGTGGGCGCCAGACTCGGCTTGGCCAGCACATTGACCACCTCGCGGTCGTGATCTTCGCTGGCCACAGCCGGCAGCACCACCGGCGCCCCCGCCTGCCAGCCGTGGCGCGCGAAATAATTCGCCACGCTGCCGATGGCATCTACCGGATCGGCCCAGATGTCTACGTTGCCGTCACCGTTGTAGTCAACGGCATAGGCCCGGTAGCTGCTGGGAATGAACTGGCCATAACCCATGGCGCCGGCATAAGACCCCTTGAGCGACAGAGGGTCGACGCGCTGCTCGCGGGTCAGCAGCAGATATTGCTCCAGCTCGCGGGCAAAGAATTCGCTGCGCTTGGGGTAATCGAACGCCAGGGTGGCCAGCGCGTCCAGCACTCGGAAACTCCCGGTGATCCGTCCGTAGAAGGTCTCCACACCGATGATGGCGACCACGATCGCCGGGTCGACACCATAGTCGCGTTGCGCGCGCTCCAGGGTCGCCGCATGGTCCCGCCAGAATTTCTCGCCGTCGCGGATACGCCGTTCGGTGACGAAGATCTGCCGGTATTCGTGCCAGGGTTTGACGCGCTCCGCCGGCCGCTCCATGGCCCGGATGACCGAATCCTGGTGGCGAGCTTCGGAAAACAGTTGCTGCAAGGCGTCGCGTGCGAAGCCGTGCTCGTCGACCATGGTGGCGATGAACGCCACAGCGGCGGGATGACTTCCGTATGCGCGGTCCTCCGCGGTCGCGCCTGCAGCCGCCAACAGCCATGCGATTGCCATCCAGCGCCCGGTGGACGCCGCTTTCAAGAATCTACCCACGCCTACCAGTCTCGGATCGAACAGCCATGAGGATACCAAAGCCGATCGACAAAGTGACCACCGAAGTGCCGCCATAGCTGACCATGGGCAGAGGCACACCCACCACCGGCAGCAGTCCGGCAACCATGCTCATGTTGACAAAGACATAGATGAAGAAGGTCAGGGTGATGCTGCCGGCGAGCAGGCGACCGAACATCGACGAGGCTCCCAGGCTGATCGCCAACCCGCGGAGGATGATGAGTGCGTACAGGCAGATCAGCCCCAGCACGGCGACGAACCCGAATTCCTCGGCCAGGACCGCGATGATGAAATCCGTGTGTCCCTCGGGCAGGAAATCGAGCTGCGACTGCGTGCCCTGCAGCCAACCCTTGCCGGTCCAGCCACCGGAACCGATCGCCGTGGTCGACTGGATGATGTTCCAGCCAGCGCCGAGCTTATCCGACTCTGGATCGAGCAGGGTGAGGATTCGGGTCTTCTGGTAGTCGTGCAACACGAACAGCCACAGCATCGGTGCCGCGGCCAGGGCAACGGCGGCCACCGCCAGGAGGAAGCGGACAGCGATGCCGGCCAGAAAGAGCACGAAAAACCCACCGGTGGTGATCAATACCGCAGTGCCCAGGTCCGGTTGGATGAGCACCAGGGCCAGAGGCACCGACATCAGAGCGGCGGCCACCGCCAGATCCCCGAGCCGGGGCGGCGGGGGCCGCGAAGCCAGGTAGGCGGTCAGCACCAGCGGCAGTGCGATCTTCATGAGTTCCGCAGGCTGAAAACGTACCGGCCCCAACGCCAGCCAGCGCTGCGCGCCCTTGGCATCGCTGCCGATCAACTCCACCGCGAGCAGCAGCAGGATACCGGCCACATAGGGCAGCCAGGCCCAGCGCTGCAGCAAGCGCAACGGTATCTGCGCGGTGATCAGCATCAACGTCATGCCGATCACCATATAAACCAGTTGCCGGCGAACCTGACCGTGATCGCTGTCACCGGCGCTGTAGAGCACGGCCAGCCCGGCCGTCATCAACGCCGCAAGCAGCAACGCCAGCAACGGATCCGCGTGCAGCGTCAGCCAGTGGCTGCGCCGCCCGTAGACTGCGGCACCCCGCTCGCGCATCTGGTGGTCGAAATCGCGTCTACTCAAGTCCGGCCACCTCCGCATGGGTCGCCATGTAGGTGTCGATCACCAGGCGCGCCACGGGCGCCGCGGTGGAACTGCCGTGCTCTCCGTTCTCGACGATCACCGCGACCGCGATGCGCGGCGCCTCGACCGGGGCAAAGGCGATGAAGAGTGCATGGTCGAGCTGCTCCTTGGCGAGGCGCGCAGCATCGTAGCGCTCGTTCTGCTTGATGCCCACCACCTGCGCGGTGCCGGTCTTGCCGGCCATGCTGTAGTCCATGGGGCCCATGGCTGCCAACGCGGCCCGGGCAGTGCCCTTGCGATCCTCGACCACGCCGCGCATCGCCGCAATCACCGCATCCCAGGCCGTATCGGCGGCGGTGATGGGATCCCCGCCGGGAGCAGCCGGGACCAGCGACTGCCCGAGAGTGCGCGCCAGGCGCGGGACGCGCACTTCGCCGCGGCTGGCGATCCGCGCTGCGGCGGCGGCCAGCTGCAGGGGGGTGGCGGTCACGAACCCCTGGCCGATGCTGGTGTTCACCGTATCGCCCGGATACCAGGCCAGACCGCGCGCGCCGCGCTTCCATTCCCGCGAGGGCATCAGGCCCGCCGACTCGTTGGGCATGTCGACACCGGTCTCGACACCCAGGCCAAAGGCCGTGGCGATCCGATGCAGCCGGTCGATGCCCAGGCGTACCCCCACCTGATAGAAAAACACATCGCAGGATTCGACCACAGCGTCGCGCACGGTCATCCAACCGTGGCCGCCGCGCTTCCAGTCGCGATACCGGTGCGCACTGTTGTCGAGGCGGAAAAACCCCGGGTCATAGATGCGCGTCGCCGGTGTCACCACTCCGCTGTCGAGCGCGGCGAGTGCAAAGATCGGCTTGATGATTGAACCCGGGGGGTATTGGCCACGGGTGGCACGATCGAACAGCGGCCGGTCGGGGGATTCGATCAGCGCCGCGTAGTCGGCGCTGGAGATTCCGGTGACAAAAGGGTTGGGATCGAATCCGGGGGCGCTGGCGAGGGCGAGCACGCCGCCATTGCGGACGTCGATCGCCACCACCGCGCCGCGCTCTCCACCCAGCGCCTCGTAGGCCGCCTCCTGCAACCGCAGGTCCAGGTGCAGGCGGAGGTTCTGCCCGGCGACCGGCTCGATGCGCTCCAGGGCCCGCATCACCCGCCCCCGGGCATTGGTCTCGGCATACTCGTAACCTGGAGTACCCAGCAGATCGGTCTCGTAGAAGCGCTCCAGCCCGGTCTTGCCGATGGTATAGACCCCGCGGTAAGCGTCCGGGTCGAGGCGCTTCAGTTCCTGTTCGTCGATGCGACCCATGTAGCCCAGCACATGGGAAAGCACGCTGCCGTGGGGGTAGTGCCGCACCAGCTGGGCGGATACTTCCACGCCATCCAGCCGGTATTCGTCGACCGCAAGCAGGCTCTGCTCGCGCTCGCTGAGGTTGTAGCGCAGGGGGACCGCCTCGTAGGGTCGCCGGCGCGCGGAGAGCTGCCGGAAGCGCTCGATTTCCGCGTCGCTCAGATCGATCAACCCATCCAGGGTCGCGAGCAATGCGTCCAGATCCCCGGCGCGCTCGATCACGACGGACAGGGTGAAACCCGGCCGGTTATCCGCCAGCAACACGCCATTGCGGTCGAAGATCAGTCCGCGCGGCGGCGGAATGGCGCGCACGTGGATCCGGTTGCGATCGGCGCGGGTAACGAAATCCTCATGGCGGAGCACCTGCAGATCGAAATAGCGCCACACCAGCACCGCCAGCAGGACCACCATGGCCAGCAGGGCGAACACCAGCCGGCCGGCAAACAGCAGGTGTTCATTGCGGTGATCGCGCAGCAGGAGGTCGGCGGGACTCATCGGTGATAGGGATGGCCGATATTGATGGTCCAGGCACGGTACAGCTGTTCCGCAACCACTACCCGGACCAGCGGATGCGGCAGGGTGAGCGCCGACAGCGACCAGCGTCGGTGGGCGCGCTCAATGCATTCGGGATGAAGCCCTTCGGGTCCACCGATCAGCAGACAGCAGTCGCCGCCCCCGGCCTGCCAGGCAGCCAGCTCGGCCGCCAGCTGCGGTGTGCTCCAGGGCTGGCCCCGGAGCTCCAGGGCGACCAGGGTATCGCGCGCGCCCACCGCCTTGAGCAAGGCCCTGCCCTCGGCCGCCAAGGCGCGCTCGCGGTCACGCCCGCGCGCCAGCGGCACTTCGACCACTTCGAGGCGCAACTCGGGCGGCAGGCGGCGACCGTAATCGCGCACCGCCGCCTCCACCCAGGCGGGCATGCGGGTACCGACGGCCAGGATGCGCAGTCGCAAGCCGACTCAATCCTCCCCGCGCCTGAGATCCTCGGGCCGCAGCGACCAGAGTTTCTCCAGTTCGTAGAAGGATCGGGTCGCCGGCAGCATGACATGGAGCACCAGGTCGCCGAGATCCACCAGCACCCACTCCGCGGTGTCCAAGCCCTCCACGCCCACGGGCTGAAAGCCCACCGCGCGGCAGGCTTCGATGACGTGCTCCGCCAGGGCCTTGACCTGACGGGTGGAACTGCCGCTGGCCACCACCAGGGTATCCGTGACCTCGGTGAGCCCGCGCACGTCGAGCCGGGCGACGTCCTGCCCCTTGACGTCTTCCAGTGCTGCCAATACCACTGCATCCAGTCGTTCTGTCATCGCGTATCCCGAAGGTGATGGGCTGTCGCGCCGCCGTAGAGTCCGTGACTGCGCAGGTAGGCCAGGGCCGCATCCGGCACCAGGTAGCGGACCGATCGGCCGTGGGCCAGATCCTCGCGCAACCGGGTGGCGGAAACCGGCAGTAGGGTCAGGGAGAGGATCAGCGCCCGGCCCGCGACCGCCGCCCGCAGTTGTTCGGGGCGCCGGACCCAGCGATCCGCCAGCCATTCAGCGACGGCGCCGCCGGTGGGTGCCCGCCAACCAGGTCGGGCGGCCACTACCAGATGTGCGAAATCGGTGAATTCCCGCCAGCGCCGCCAGCTCGCGAGGTTGACCAGGGAATCCATGCCCAGGCACAGGCACAAGGGCACCTCGGCGCCGACTTCGGCCCGTAACTCGGCCAGCGTATCGATCGTGTAGGACGGCCCGCTGCGGCGCAACTCCCGGTCATCGGCGACCAGCCCGGGCTCATCGCCGATGGCTGCAGCGAGCATCGCCAGCCGGTGTTCGGCTGTAACCTGGGGGCTGTCCTTGTGGGGCGGCCGGGCAGCGGGAATCAGGCGCATCTGCTCCAGGCTCAGGGCTTCGCGCAGCTCCAGCGCGGTGCGCAGGTGGCCGATGTGCACCGGATCGAAGGTGCCGCCGAACAGACCCAATGCCGGCAAGCTCAGAAACGCACCTGACCGTCGCCGAGCACGACGAACTTCTGGCTGGTCAGCCCTTCGAGCCCCACGGGTCCGCGGGCGTGCAGCTTGTCGGTGGAAATGCCGATCTCGGCGCCGAGGCCGTACTCGAACCCGTCGGCAAAGCGCGTCGAGGCATTGACCAGCACCGAACTGGAGTCCACCTCGCGGAGAAAACGCCGGGCACGGCCGTAATCCTCGGTGACGATGGCATCCGTATGGCCGGATCCGTAGCGGGCGATGTGCTCCATGGCGGCATCGAGATCGGCCACCACCCGCACCGCCAGTATCGGCGCCAGATATTCCGCACTCCAGTCGGCCTCGCCGGCGGCCCCGCAGTCGGCAATCAACGCCCGGGTCCGCGGGCAGCCGCGCAGCTCGACTCCGGCCTCGGCATAGGCGGCCGCCAGCCGCGGCAGCAATGCCGCCGCCACCGGCTCGGCGATCAGCAGGGTCTCCATGGCGTTACATACACCATATCTGTGCGTCTTGGCGTTGACCGCAATGGCCAGGGCCTTATCGAAATCGGCACCGGCGTCGATATAGACGTGACAGACGCCATCGAGGTGCTTGATCACCGGCACCCGGGACTCGGCGCTGATGCGCTCGATCAGGCCCTTGCCGCCGCGCGGCACCACCACATCCACGTACTCGGGCATGGTGATGAGCTCACCGACCGCGGCCCGGTCGGTGGTCTCGACCACCTGCACCGCGCCCGCCGGCAGACCCGCCGCAGCCAGGCCGCGGCCGATGCAGGCGGCGATGGCACCGTTGGAATGAATGGCCTCGCTACCCCCGCGCAGAATGCAGGCGTTGCCGGACTTCAGACACAGGCTGGCGGCGTCCACGGTCACATTGGGGCGCGATTCATAGATGATGCCCACGACCCCGAGCGGTACCCGCATGCGCCCCACCTGGATACCGCTGGGCCGGTAGCTGAGCCCGGTGATCTCGCCCACCGGATCGGCCAGGGCGGCCACCTGGCGCAGGCCCTCGACCATGGCGTCGATGCGTCCGGGGGTGAGCTCCAGGCGGTCGAGTTGGGCGGCATCCAAGCCATTGGCACGGCCGGCATCCAGATCCCGGGCATTGGCCTCGGCCAGTGCCGGCCGCGCATCTTCGAGGGCCGCGGCGATAGCGGCCAGGGCCGCATCCTTGTCGCGGCTGCCGGCGGCGGCCAGGACGCGCGCCGCCTGGCGGGCGCGCCGGCCCAGATCCCGCATGTAGGAAACGATATCCATCGCCAGCTCCGCAGCCATCCGGCTGCAACGTTGAAAGTTCATTATACAGCCCCCATCGGGGCCCGACAGACGGGTTTGCGGCGCAGCGCGGATTGCCCCACCATCGCGCTTCGATCGATTGCGGAGCATCCAGTCATGCGACAACTCGGCATTGGGTTCTACTGGCAGGATCTGCAGCCCGGCGACCGCTTCCGCTCCTGGGGGCGCACCGTGCTGGAGGCCGACATCGCCAGCTTCATCAACCTGATCGGCATGCACGAGGTGGTGTTCAGCGACCGCGAGTTCCTGCGCGAGAAGTCGGTGATCAAGCGCCCCTTCGCGCCCGGCGCCCTGGTCTACAGCTTCGCGGAAGGTCTGTTGCTGCCCAGCATGCAGGGCACCGGCATGGCCTTTCTCAACATGGAACTCGACATCAAGCGGCCCTGCTTTGCCGGCGACACCATCCACGTCGAGGTCGAGGTGCTGGAGGTGCGGCCCACCAGCAAAGGCAACCGGGGCCTGGTGCGCACCTTCAATCGGGTGATCAACCAGGACGGTGAGGAGGTACTTACCTACAACCCGCTGCGGATGCTCAAGGGGCGCGAGGACTAGTGGGCCACGCGGCTAATTAGGTAACACTCAGAGCCACTGTGCTGGTGCGAAT
>CAJXRS010000043.1 GCA_913060555.1 uncultured Gammaproteobacteria bacterium
CGCGGGATGCACGAGCCTGGTAGGGTGGATAAGCCACAGGCGCATCCACCAAAAGGTTGTGGGCTGGCTCACCGGGGATCGCCGGATGCGGCCCGCGGGATGCACGAGCCTGGTAGGGTGGATAAGCCACAGGCGCATCCACCAAAAGCTTGCCGAGCAGTTCGCCGGGGATCGCCGGACGCGGCCCACGGGATGCACGAGCCTTGTAGGGTGGATAAGCCGCAGGCGCATCCACCAAAAGGTTGCGGAGTGGTTCGCCGGGGATCGCCGGATGCGCCGCTGCGCGGCTTATCCGGCCTACGATGAGCGGGCGCTTTCCCTGGCGGCTGGCCGCGCAACTGGCGGCCCGCGATGTAGCCCTGCGCTACCGTGGTTCCCTGGGCGGCCTGGCTTGGCTGGTGTTGGCGCCGCTCTTGCTGCTATCCATCTACACACTGGTGTTCGCGGTCATCCTCCAGCACCGCTGGCAGGGCGTCGGCGAGGGCGGCGCCGGGGAGTTCGCCCTGTTCCTGTTCAGCGGTATGTTGCTGCACGGTTTTCTGGCCGAGTGTCTGGCCCGGGCGCCCACGCTGGTGCTCGGCAACGTCAATTTCGTCAAGAAAACGCCCTTTCCGCTCGAAGTGCTGGGAGTGTCCCAGCTGCTGGTGGCGCTGGCGCACCTGTTGCCCACCTTTGGCGTGTTGCTGGTGTTCGTAGTGGTCCAGCGCGGGTTGCCGGGTTGGACGGTGCTGCTCGCGCCGCTGGCGGTGGCGCCCCTGGCTCTGGTGGCGCTGGGCGCGATCTGGGCGCTGGCCGCGCTGACCGTGTTCTTCCGCGATCTGGCCCAGGTGATCGGCCTGGTGGTGACGGCGTTGTTCTTCCTGTCGCCCATCCTCTATCCCATCGAGGCCGCCCCCGAGGCGGTGCGGCCCTTTCTCTACGTCAATCCCCTGACCTTGCCCATCGAAACGTTGCGCGGGCTGCTGTTCGACGGCACCCTGCCCGCGATGGGCAGCTATCTGGCCTATTGGGGCGCGGCGCTGGCCTGCGCGGCGGCCGGGCTGGGGGTGTTTCGCGGGCTGCGGGACGGCTTCGCCGATGCCCTCTGAGGCGGCGGCTGGCAGCGCCATCGAGGTGCGTGGCCTGACCAAGGACTATCGCATCTTCGCCCACCCGCGCGACCGCTTTCTGCAATTCTTCAGCAGGCGTCCGCACTATCAGGTACACAGCGCCCTGCGCGGCCTGGATTTTCGGGTCGCGAGCGGCGAGGTGGTGGGAGTGCTGGGCCGCAACGGCTCCGGCAAATCGACGCTGTTGCAGATCCTCGCCGGGGTGCTGAAGCCGACCACCGGCAGTTTCCGGGTGCAGGGCCGGCTGGCGGCCCTGCTGGAGCTGGGCGCGGGCTTCAACCCGGAGTTCACCGGCATCGAGAACGTGCGCATCAATGCCGCCATCCTGGGGCTGTCCAACCGCGAGATCGATGCACGCCTGCCGGAGATTCTCGAGTTTGCCGACATCGGCGAGTTCGCCGCGCGGCCGGTGAAGCTCTATTCCTCGGGCATGTATGTGCGGCTGGCCTTCGCGGTCGCCTCCTGCGTCGATCCCGAGGTGCTGATCGTCGACGAGGCGCTGTCGGTCGGCGACGTGCAGTTCCAGACCAAGTGCTTCCGCCGCTTCGAGGAGTTGGTCGGTCGCGGGCGTACCGTGTTGCTGGTCACCCATTCCACCGAACAGGTGGTGCGCCACTGCGACCGCGCGCTGCTGCTCGAAGGCGGCCGCCTGATCGCCGACGGCGAGCCCCGCGCGGTGACCAACCAGTACCTGGAGCTGATGCTGGGCACCGATGACGCCGCCCGGAACCAGCCCCAGCCCCGCAAACCGCCGCCGGCGCCGCGGCCCGGACCCATCGCCAGCGGGGCCGAGACGCTGGAGCAGCGCCCCGGCTATTTCTCCAGCGAGTACCGCTGGGGCAATGGTGGCGCCCGCCTGGCGGACGTCCGCATCAGCCTGGCCGGCGAGGATGGGCACCGCACCAGCCTGGAAGCCGGCAGCCCGATCGAGGTAGTGCTGCGCGCCCGGTTCGAGCGCGCCTGCGAGCGGGCCATCTTCGGGCTGTTCATCAAGACGCCGGATGGTGTCACCGTGTTCGGCAACAGTACCCGCAGCGCGGCGGTGTATCCTGTGCCCCTGGCCGTTGCCGAAGGCGAGGAGGTGTGCATCGCCTTCGCCCTGCAACTGCACCTGGGAGCCGGCCCCTACCTGCTGTCGGCCGGCGTGTCCAGCGAGGAGGGCGAGGAAATCGTGCCCCTCGACCGACGCTACGATTGCCTGCATTTCGAGGTGCGGGACGGCTCCGGTGCTGTGGGTCTGGCCAACCTGCAGGCGGTGGCGCAGCGGCTGTAGGATACGCCGGATGCGCGGCCTGTCGGCCGGCTTATCCGGCCTACCGGATGGGCACGTTGTAGGGTGGCTAAGCCGCAGGCGCATCCACCAAAAGGTTGCAGCGCGATTCGCCGGGAATTGCCGGATGCGGCCCGCGGGATGCACGAGCCTTGTAGGGTGGATAAGCCGCAGGCGCATCCACCAGAAGGTTGCAGCGCGATTCGCCGGGGATCGCCGGATGCGGCCTACGGGATGGACGAGCCTTGTAGGGTGGATAAGCCGCAGGCGCATCCACCAGAAGGTGGCGGGGTGATTGGTCGGGCGGCGTTGGCATTGGTTCCGCCGATGCCCGGCCGGCGATGGAGAGACTGTGGAAATGAACGAACAACGTCCGCCGCCGGGGCCCCTGTACCACGACTTTGCCTGGCTGGGGATGCCCACCGCGCAGCTACCCGGTATCTATGCGCGCAACCAACAGGCCAAGGCGCCGGTGCTCGCGGCCTATGTGCTCACCGCCTTCGCCCGCCTGCGCTGTCGCGGCCATGGAGAGATCAGCTTCGCCGAGCTGTTCTGCGCCGATGGTTTCTACGCGCTGCTCGCGGCCCATTTCGGCGCGGCGCGATCCACCGGCTATGACGACGACCGCGAGGGGCATCTGGCCAATGCCGAGCGGATGCGCGACCTGCTGGGTTTGCACCAGGCGTCCTTTCGGCGCACGCGCATCGAGGACGTTCCCCCGCAGGAGCGGGCGGATGTGGTCGCCAACGTCGGCGGTCTCTATCATGTCGACGACCCGGAAGCCGTGCTGGATCTGTCCTATCGAATGGCGAATCACTATCTGATCGTGCAGACCGTGGTCTCTCTGGCTCGCGAGGAAGCGGATTATTTCGAAAGGCCGGCGCCCGGTTTGAGTTGGGGCAATCGCTTCTCGCGGGCTTCCTTCGACCGCATGATCCGCGGCCGCGGATGGCACATCGTCGATACGCTGTTCAATACCCTCGACGGCAATCCGCGCCCCGAGGATCGCGGCAGCCTCTACTACCTGATCGAGAAATGAGGGTGACGGGGCAGGCGCCGGATGCACCGGCCTCGCGGCGGTCCCACCCCATGGCTATCGCGGCGAGGGCGCCGCTCCTACAACCGAATCGGCGGCTGTGGGAGGGCCGCCCCGGGCCTATGGGTTCGCGGTGGTTATCGCGGCGAGGGCGCCGCTCCCGCAAGGGCGCCGCTCCCGTCGGAGGTCATCGTAGTGACTCATGCCAACCCCCCGGCCCGGGATTGAGCCACCGATGACGGAGGCAGCGCCCTTTGCCTGGCTGTCGACTCGCGGCTACCGGCTGGACGCCGAAACCCGTTGCTGGCTTCCCGCCGGGGATAGACCGGAATTCGCCTACACCGATGGCGACGCCGTGGAAGCCGCGCTCTTGGCCAGGGTGCGCGCGGCGGAGGATCGCAGCGTGCTTTCGCCCGAGCTGAGCGCGGCCGTTACGGACTGGCCGAGCCGCTATCACCTGAGCCCCAGGCGGGCCAATCTGCTGCGGCCCTTCGCGGCCTGGCTGGCGGGACGCTCGGTGCTGGAAATCGGCGCCGGCTGCGGTGCCCTGACGCGCTTTCTGGGCGAGGCCGGCGCCCGGGTGCTGGCCCTGGAGGGCAGCCCGCGCCGCGCGGCGGTCGCCGCGGCGCGCTGTGCCGATCTCGACAACGTAGCCGTGGTGGCGGAGACCCTGCAGGACTTTCCAACGGCCGAGGGCTTCGACCTGGTCACCCTGGTCGGGGTGCTGGAGTACGCCCGGCTGTTGTTCCCGGCCGGGGCGGACGCGGATCCGGTGGACGCCATGCTGGCGCGGGTGCGGGAGCTGCTCGCGCCGGGCGGCGCGCTGCTGCTGGCGATCGAGAATCCGCTCGGCCTCAAGTATTTCGCCGGCTGCGCGGAGGATCATGTAGCGGAGACCATGTTCGGCATCGAGGACCGCTATCGCCCCGACGGGGTGGTGACCTTCGGCCGCGCCGAGCTGGGCGCCCGGCTGGCGGCGGCGGGCCTGGGCGCGACCCGCTGGTGGTATCCCTTCCCCGACTACAAGCTGCCGGTGGCGGTGCTGTCGGAGGCCGCAGTGGCGGGGGATCACGGCCTGGACCTGACGCCGCTGGTCGCCGCTACGGTGACCGCCGACCCCCAGTTGCCGCCGGCCTGGCTGTTTTCCCTGGAACAGGCCTGGCGGGCGGTGTTGCGCAACCGGCTGGGCGGCGACCTGGCCAATTCCTTTCTGGTGGCCGCGGCGCCGGCGGCCGCGGCGCTGCCGCCGGCCACGGCGCTGGCGCACCATTATGCCGTGGAGCGCCGCCCGCAGTTCGCCAAGGAGGTGGCCGTCCGCGACGCCAACCCGCCGCCCCGGCGCCGGCTCTGGCGCCGCACCGCCGCACCCACGACCCCGCGCTGGCGGGTGGACAGCCGCCGCCTGGCGCCCGCTGCCGCGGCGTCGGACCTGCCGCTGCGCCAGCAGCTGACGGATACCGAATTCGCGCCCGGCAGGCTCTGGCACGGCCGGTTGCTGGAGGTGCTCAACGAGCCCGGCTGGACAGCGGCGGAAGTGGCCGCCTGGGCTGCCGTCTGGCTGGAGCATCTGGCGGTTCACGCCGGCCTGCCGCGCGCTGATATCGGCTGGGATGCGCGGCTGGACGGCCACCTGCTCGACGCCGTGCCGCGCAATCTGATGGTCGACGGCGCCGCCGGCACCTTTATCGACCTGGAATGGACTCTCGACGGCGGCCTGGACTTCGCCCATCTGTTCTACCGGGGCCTGATGCTGTCGCTGCTGGGCGTATCCAGTTGCGCGGCGCCGGCCCGCGGCCAGCCGATCGACCTGGGAACCCTGTTTCTGCAGATCGCGGCCCGCTGCGGATACGCGCTCAGCGCAGCGGATGTCGAGGTCTGCCACGCCGCCGAGCGGCGTATCCAGCACTGGGTCCACGGCGGTACCTGGATCGGCTTCGGCGAGCTGTTGCTGCACCCGCTGCCGGTGCGCGGAAACCTGGCTTGACCGCCGCCGCCGGTGACGCGACGCGCGACGGCGAAATCGCCGCGCTCACCGGGCTGCGCGGCTTCGCGGCGCTGTGGGTGCTGTTGTTTCATGTCTGGGGCGCCGCCGGGCCGCGGCGGATGACCCTGGAGCTGGGCGGCCTGAGCCTGGATTTCACGCCCTTGTTCAGCATCGGCTGGGCCGGGGTGCAGGTGTTCTTCGTGCTCTCCGGGTTCCTGCTCGCGCTGCCCTATGTCGACTGGCGCGCGGGGCGCCGCGCCCGGCCCCCTGTGCCGCCCTATCTGGCTCGGCGCTGCGCGCGCGTCTTGCCCGGTTACTACCTGCAGCTGTTGATCCTGCTGCTGATCGCCTGGCAGGTCGACGGCGCTTGGCTGATCGGTGGTCTCGGCGAGTTGGTGGGGTATCTGGGCATGGCGTTCCTGCCCGAGCCGCTGGGCGTGACCATGCTCAATGATGTCTGGTGGACACTGCCGATCGAATTTTCCTTCTATCTGGCGCTGCCGCTGTTGGCGATGCTGTTGCAGCGGCGCTGGCTCTGGCCGTTGTTGGGCGTCGCCTTTGCCGCGATGTTGATCTGGCGCTGGCTGACGATCGAGGTATGGGCCGCCGAGCTGGCACCCGGGGGCCGCTTTCTGTTCGGCTACCAGCTGCCGGGCTCGTTGGATTCCTTTGCCCTGGGCATGGCGGCCGCCCTGCTGTTTCGCAATCCCGAGGTGCACGCTTGGCTCGCCGCTCGGCGCTGGCACCTGGAGCTGCTGGCCGTGGCCGGGCTGGTGCTGGCAGGTGGGCTGCTCTATTGGATGCACTTCGGTTACCGGGCGTACTGGACGCTGGCCCCCATCACCTTCTTGTGGACGCCGCTGTTCTGTACCGCCGTCGCGGCGGTGGTGTTGGCCGCGGCCGGCGGCGCTGCGATCCTGCGGTACCTGCTGGCCAACCGGGCCATGCACTATCTGGGTGTAATCAGCTATGGCATTTACCTCTGGCACAATCCGCTGCTCCGTT
This sequence comes from uncultured Gammaproteobacteria bacterium, assembly GCA_913060555.1. Taxonomy (GTDB): domain Bacteria; phylum Pseudomonadota; class Gammaproteobacteria; order Pseudomonadales; family Porticoccaceae; genus JAGPUQ01. Next base: position 6,405 of record CAJXRS010000043.1, read on the forward strand.
GGATCAAGAGCGTTGTACCGCCCGCCGAGGGCTATGCGCTGCCCTGGCTGCTGCCGGCAGTCGCCGCTGCTGCGGTGGCCGCCGCGGCATTGTCCTGGCACCTGGTGGAGCGGCCGCTGATCGGGCTGGTTCGGCGGCGCTTCGGGCGGCGGCAATGAAAGACGGTAGCCGCCAGGACCAGCGCGGACCAGCGCACCTAGAAACTGCATGTCACGGGCAAAGCCAGGCGGTTTCCAACGGAGGTTGCCGGGCCGCGCGTAAGCTGGAGTGCGTGGCTTTGGCTACGCGGCTGCGCGACCTGAAGGTCCCGCCCGGTAATCGGCTGCATGTTTGCGGACGGTGATGCCTATGACGTGGAAGTCTGCGATCAGCACTGAACCAGGCGAGTGATATGAGCATTTCGAATACCACCGGGATCAAGCGTCGGCCAACCCATCCGGGGGCAATGCTGCGCGAAGATTTCATGCCCGATTATGGGCTTGCTGTTTCCGGCTTGGCCGAAGCCATCGGTGTTTCGCGGCAATCGATCAATGAGATACTGCGGCAGCGTCGGAGTATCAGCCCGGAAATGGCCCTGCGGCTGGGGCGTCTGTTTGGTAATACACCGGAATTCTGGCTCAATGCCCAGCGAGCAGTGGATCTGTGGGACGCCGCGGAGGCAATCGGGAAAGAGGTGGCCCGCATCAAACCACTGCATGCCGCGTGAGCGATACAGTTGGCAGCTGCAAAAGCCCTATCGGGTTTCGCTCAAACATTGCCGGGATATGGCAGCGGCGGCATTGTCCTGGCACCTGCTGGCCCGCGCTCTGGAGGAGGCACGCATGCAGCTTGCGGATAGGATCCTGATGTCCGCGCCGGTTCGTTTCGCCAAACGCGTGCTTGGCCGGATCCTGTCGGCGCGCAGGCCAGGTGGGGAGCCGGAACCAGCGCCGGAGGAAGTTGGCAGCAGTCCCCCGGTTACGGGAGCGGTCGCCGGGGATCCGCCGGCCCACTATGTGGTCGTGTTCCAGTTCGGCAAGGTGGCCAGCAGCGCCATCGTCGATTCCCTGGACCGCCTGCCCGGCGTGTCCGCGGTGCAGTCGCACTTTCTGGGCGCGGAAATGCTGCAAGAGATACTGGAACAACTCCTGTATCCCGGTGGCGCGGACTATTTCTACCAACACAGGTTAGGGCAGTTCGTCGAGAATATCCGCGTCACCCGGGAGATCAACGCCTTTCGCGCGGGGTTGCGGCCGGGGACCCGGTTTACCCTGGTATCGGTGACCCGCGAACCCCTGGACTGGCTGCGGGCCAGCCTGGTGCAGGATCTACAAGGCTATTTGACCGGCTTCGCCGCGCTCGGCCGCCACTGGGGCCTGAGTCCGGATACTGAGGAGGAGCTGATCCGCGCGGTGCTGCCCCGCCTCCTGGGGACCATCGCTGCCAGGCTCGACGAGGCCGGCGGCCCGGATGCCTTCCTGTCCGGCCCGCGGGACTGGTCGCGCCTGATCGAGTCCACCGGGGACGCCGAGAGCGATCTGTTCCTGGCGACCTTTGCAGCCATGACGCTGCTGCCCATCAGCTGGTTCTATGCCCATTTCGGCGCCGCGGCCGGCGCGGAAGTCGACCAACTGGAGAGCGTGGAACAGGGGCTCTGTTTCCATGCGGCGCCCGGCTGGTGCGAGCTCTATGTACTGCGCTATGAGCGGGTCGAGGAGGGCATTTGCTGGGTGGCCGAGCGCCTGGGCCTGGAAGGCTTTGAGCTGGAGCGGGTCAACGAAAGTCGCGAAAAGCCGCACGCACAGGTGGTCGCGGCAGTCTGCGCGGGGCCGGAGGCGGCTGCCCTGCGGGCCCAGCACCTCAGGTCGCGTTATTGCCGCCAGTTCGGCTATGCGTGAGTCGCGCTGCTCTCCGCCCGGCGTGATCGGCCGCCCGGCACGCCCGCACCAGCTACAATGCTCGCCGATTTTCGCCCCGACAGGGAACCTATGGCTCCGATCATAGATGTCATCGTGCCGGTGTACCGCGGTTTCGAGGTCACCCGTCGCTGCATCGAATCCGTGCTGGGCAGCCGCTGCCGGACGCCGTTCGAGCTCGTGGTGGTGGATGACGCCAGCCCGGAGCCGGAGCTGTCGGCCTGGCTGGACGAACAGGCCGCGGCCGGGCGCATCGGCCTGCAGCGCAACCCGGAGAATCTGGGTTTCGTGGCCACCGTCAACCGCGCCATGGCGCTGCATCCCGAGCGCGATGCGGTGCTGCTCAACAGTGATGCCGAAGTGGTCAACGACTGGCTGGACCGGCTGTGGGCCTGCGCCGAGGGCGACGTCCGGATCGGCACCATCACGCCGTTTTCCAACAACGGCTCCATCTGCAGTTATCCCAATATGCTGGAGGCCAACCTCCTGCCAGCGGGCTGGACCCTGGCGGAACTGGATGCCCTGTTCGCAACCGTGAATGCCGGCCAATGCCTGGATCTGCCCACCGGGGTCGGCTTCTGCCTGTACCTCAGGCGCGCCTGCTGGGCGGCCCTGGGCGGCTTCGACCTCGACCGCTTTCCACGCGGCTATGGGGAGGAGACCGATTTCTGCATGCGCGCCGCCAAGGCCGGCTGGCGCAACGTACTCTGCGCCGACGTCTTCGTTTTCCACCAGGGCTCGGTGAGTTTCGGCACGGAGCGAGAAGCGCTGATGGCGGAGGGGGCCGCGGCCATGGCCGAGCGCCACCCGGAGTATCACGCTCTGGTCATGGATTTCCTGCGCACCGATCCGGCGCATCCGTGGCGCGACAATGTCACCCGGGCCCGGGGCAGGCGGTTGCTGTCGGATTGCGGCACCGCCGTGGAAGAATTGATCGCCGAGCGCGACGGCCGTGCCGCCTGGCTGGGTGACCAACTGGCGCGGGTCCGGGAACATGTCGCCCAGGTTTCCGCCGCGCTTGCTCAGGCCCAGCGCTTTGTCCGCGACCGCGAGGCGGATATCCGCCGATTGCAAGAGCGCTTGACGGTGGAGCGGCAGCGGTTTGAGGAGTTGCAGGCGCGTTCTGGAGTAGTGCAGCAGCAGTTTGCCGAACTCCAGGCCCGCCATGAGGCGGTGCTCAATTCCCGGACCTGGCGGTATTCGCGGCGCCTCCGGCGCCTGCTGAGGCTCGATTGATGGATTCACCCGTACAGGCGTTCACCAGCATCACCGCGAATTACCTGCCCAAGGCACGGGTACTGGCGCGGTCCATCAAGCGGCTCGCCCCCGAGATCCGTTTTCACTTGGTGCTGAGCGATGATCCGCCACAGGGCTTCACCCTGGCCGACGAGCCCTTCGACAGCCTGATCGGCCTCGACGAGCTGGGCTTCGGGCAGGACCCTCAGTGGCTGTTCGCCCATACCCTGGTGGAGCTGTGCACTGCGGTGAAGGGGCCGGCTTTTCAGTACCTGTTCGACCATTGCGGTGCCGCCAAGGTTTTCTATTTCGACCCGGATACCGTGGTGTTCGGCCGCCTGGACGAGCTTTGCGCGCAGCTCGACAGACACAGTGCCATTCTTACGCCCCATCAGTGCGCGCCCGAAGAGACGTTGCAGGCCGTGATCGACAATGAGCTGGCGAGCCTCAAGCACGGGGTCTTCAACCTGGGTTTTCTGGGTGCGCGTGGCGACGCTGAGGGGCGGCGGCTGGTGGATTGGTGGGCTGAGCGCCTGCGGCGCTTCTGTTACGACGATTTCTCGCGCGGGCTGTTTACCGACCAGCGCTGGATGGACCTGGCACCCTGTTTTTTCCCGGAGGTCGGTATCGTTCGCGACCCTGGGTTCAATGTGGCGACCTGGAATCTCACTCACAGGCAGGTAACCGGCAGTCTGGCAACCGGCGTGCTGATCAATGGCGCTCCCCTGGGTTTCTACCATTTTTCGGGTTTCGACAGTGGTGCCCAGGAACTGATGCTGAACAAGTACGGCAGCGATAATTCCGCGCTCCTCGAATTGCGCCAGTGGTATCTGGACCAGTGCGCGCGTGAGGGCCAGGCCGAGCTCGGCGGGTGCGTGGCGCGCTGGTCGAAGTTCGACGACGGCACCCCCATCGAGCCCCGCCAGCGGTTGGTGTATCGCTCCCGGACCGATCTGCAACGGGCGTTTCCCGACCCCTTCGCCACCGCTGACCCCAGATCCAGCTACCTGCAGTGGTGGCGGGTGAATGGGCCCTCGGACGCCGCCGCCGGCAGTTTCCTGGCGCCGGCCGACGCCCCCTATGGGCAGGTGCTGCGCGAATTTCTCGATTACACCGCAGTGCGCGTACGCTGTTCGCCGCGCCTGGGGCGTTGGGGCCGCGCCTGTCTGCTGGCGCCCTTGGCGCTGGCGCGGCGTCTGACCCGCCTGCTGCCGGGCTGATTGACCCGTGCCGGAGCCGATTGCGCCCCTGATCTGCCTGCATCTGCGGGGAGAGACAGAGGCGGCTGCGGTGCAGCGCGCCATCGCTGCCTGGCACGCTGCCTTGCCGGAGCTGGAGGTCCTGGTGGCTGGGCCTGCTGGCAGCGCAGCGACAGCGGACCATGAAACCTTGCCGTTGCCGCCCGAGGCCGACATGGCCGTCGCGCTCGCCGCGGCACACGCCGCCCAGCCGCAGCGGGATATCGCCTATGTACGCGGCGGTGCCGAGCTGTCCGACGACTGGGTGGCGCTGCTGGCGCGCGCTCTGCGCCTGGATCCGAAGGTCGGTGTGGCCATGCCGCTGTGCGATGCGCTGCAGCTGTTCTCGCCTTATGCGGGCGCCCGGCCCGGCTGGATCCAGGCCCGTCAGCTACGCTCCTGGCTGGCGCGGTTTACCCGCGATCTCATGTTCGAGGTGCCGCTGGTGTTGCCGGTGTGTGGCCTGTTCCGCGCCGCCGCCCTGGCCGATCTCGCCGCCGCTGGAGCGCTCGCCGAGGCGGGCAATCTCGCTGCCCGTCTGCGCGCCCGGGGCTGGTCGGCGGTGGCCTGCGACTGGACATTGGCTCACTGGCCCGGTGGCAGGCTGGAGGTATTCTTGCCTCCTGAAGACGCCGACGTCCGTGCCTTCAATGCCCATCACCCCCTGAATTTGCTGCGCCGCCAGCTGGCCGATGCCCTGAGCGGCGGCCCGGCGGTGGTGCCGCCGCCGGTACCGGCACTGAGGCCGGTGGTGTTGCACGTCACCCACAGCTGGGGCGGTGGCCTGGGGCGCTGGGTGCGCGATCTCTGTGCGGCAGACGGCGAACGCCACCATCTGGTGCTGCGCTCGCTGGGCGACTGGAGTGCCTTCGGTTACCGACTGGCGCTCTACGCGGGCGCCGGCCCTGGTGCGCCCTTGCGCGAATGGAAGCTGGATTTGCCGATCCGCTCGGTCGCCGCTACCCACTATCACTACCGGCGTATCCTGGCCGAGATCCGGCGCGACTTCGAGGTCGATCTGGTGCTGGTGTCCTCGCTGATCGGACATTCCCTGGATGCCCTCGACAGCGGACTGCCCACCCTGGTGGCGCTGCACGATTTCTTTCCCTTCTGTCCCGCGCTGTCGATCCACTTCGGGGGAGTGTGCGGGAACTGCGACCGCGAGCGGCTGAGCGCCTGTTTTGCCGAAAATCCGCTCAATCGCTATTTTGCCGATTCCGAACCCGGGCACTGGCTGGATATCCGCGCCCGTTATCTGGAGCTGTTGCAGCGCCCCGGGGTGCACCTGGTGGCGCCCAGCGAGGCCGTGTTCCGCCATTTGCGGCAATTGGCGCCGGCGATTGCGCAGGTGCCGGCCACCGTGATCCCCAACGGCAGTTCCCCCTTGCCGCGGCTGCCGGCGCCGCCCGCCGAGGGGCGCCTGCGCGTGCTGGTGCTGGGCAGCCTGGCGGCGCAGAAAGGCGCGGAAATCCTGCGCGCCGGGCTGGCCGATCTGACGGATTTCGCGGATCTGTTCCTGCTGGGTTGCGGCGACGAGGGGCGGGAGTTCGAGGGTATCCCCGGGGTGCAGGTAACGCGGTCCTACCAACTCGAAGACCTGCCCGCCCTGCTGACGGAGATTGGGCCCCATGCCGGGCTGCTGTTGTCGATCGTACCCGAGACCTTCAGCTACACCCTGAGTGAGCTGTGGATGCTGGGGGTGCCACCGGTGGCGACCCGGCTCGGCGCCTTCGCCGAGCGCATCGAGGACGGCCGCACCGGCTGGCTGATCGAGCCGGACGCCGGCTCCCTGCTGGCGCGATTGCGGCAACTCGACGGGGATCGCGCCCGGCTCGATGCGGTGCGCGCCGAGATCGCCCGCCTGCCCGTGTGGACCCCGGCGGCCATGGCCGCCGCCTACCGGGAAGCCATGCCGCTACCCCTGGGTAGCGGGATTCCCGGGCCCGGGCCAGGAGCCCAGCCCCCGCTCGTGCCGCACCGGACATTCGCGGTCGATCCGGAAGCGGGAGCGCTGCGGGTGACGCAGGATTTTCTCGATTATCTGCTGGAAAAGATCGCCGGCACTGGTCGTCTGGGGCGATGGGGTCGGTGGGCGATCGCATTGCCGCTGCGGGCGGCGCGCCGTCTGCTGCGGCGGTGATCTCGCTCTTGTGGGAGCGGCGCCCCCGCCGCGATGGCGTTGGTGCCACCGCCAACCTATCGGCCCGGGGCGGGCCTCCTACAGGCGTTGTGCGCGGTTGTTGCGGGAGCGGTGTCCTTGTGGGAGCGGCGCCCTCGCCGCGATGGCGTTGATGCCACCGCCGACCTATCGGCCCGAGGGCGGGCCTCCTACAGGCGTTGTGCGCGGTTGTTGCAGGAGCGGCGCGCTTGTGGGAGCGGCGCCCTCGCCGCGATAGCCATGGGGTTGGTGCCAGTGCGAACCTATCGGCCCGGGGGCGGGCCTCCTACAGGCGTTGTGCGCGGTTGTTGCGGGAGCGGCGCCCCCGCCGCGATGGGGTAGGCGTCACCGGCCTTCAGACCGGGGAGGCTGGCAAGCTGTGAGTCCGCTACCGCTTCGCGATACGCCGGCACTGTGTGGCAATAACCTTCCCGATGCGTTGCAACGCTGGATAGGCGCCATGACGTGCCTCGAATTTTTCTCGCTCCGGGCCGATCCTCTCCTGCAGCGCGTCCGCGGTTTTCTGTACCAGGTTGGCCAGGAATCGCGGCCGCACATCGCATTGCCTGGCGAGCGCTTCCCAGTGCGCGGGCGAGATCACACTGGGATTGCGTTCGCCGCCGACATCGAAGGCGAGATGGTAATCGATGCGCTCGATGGCGCGCGTGCATACCAGGTCATAGAACGGTGCCAATCGGATCTGCGGGCGGCCCGCGTCATCGGTCAGGTGCAACAGGGAGAGGTTCTTGGCGTGGCCGTCCGAGTTGCCCGCCAGTACATTGAAGATCTGCCAGCGCAGCAGGTGTTGCACATCGATGGCCGGCTCGCTGGAGACCTCCTGCACCAGACGGTAGCACTGCGCGAAGGACGGCCCGCCGTATTCCTGGTATTTTTTCTCGTGCCCGTACCCCAGGGCTTGGCAGAAATCCTCCTGGTGCAATCGCTGCACCTCGCCGCTTTTGTCCCATACGCGGTCATAGCGGGCGATCCGTGCATAGCGGGTTCGCCCGACGGTGCGCAGGGCAATGTCCACGACCGGCAAGTCGATGGCTGCTGCCAGCTGTGTGGTAAAGGTCTCGTAGGCGGGCAGATGGCGGTAGTCGGCCAGCTCGAACTTCAGGATGTGGCTGGAGGGCGCCTCGCCCTGCGGCAGAAAAACCTGATCGCCACGCATCAGTACCGGGCATTTGTCCTGGGCGCCGGCGAGCGACAATCGCGGGCGCTCTTCCGCCGGCCAGGCCGCGTAGATGTGTCCCCGGCGCGCCGCCAGGTCGGCCAGGTCCTTGTCCGTCAACGGATGGTACTGCCGCCGGCCCGATGGTTGTCGGTCTGCGGGCAGAATCGACAGCGCGCCGGCGCACTCGCCGCCGATGGCGCGCAGCAGGTCGAAATCCGTATTCGGCAGTTTGAGGTCGCGGACGATGTGCTCGCGCACCGTCCCCTCGGGCAACAGATTGGCGAACCAGCGCTGGGCGATGCCTTCCTCCGGGGCGAATTCCCCCATGCCCAGCGGCAGGGAATGGGAGACGGCGAAGCCGCCGCCGGGGATCCACTCGGGATCGTAGCGAAAGCCGATGGCTCCGGTTGGATTGCGCCAGAGCTGACCGACCCGGCGCTGCTCGCACCAGAGGTTGAGGGTGTCGCCGTCGCTCATGGGGTCGCCTAACGGGTTTTGTCGGTATGGCGGGTCGGCGTCCGTCCGCGCGGTTGGATGATGACCTCCAGCCCCAGGGTGCGCAGCGCCTTCAGGACCTTGCCGATCTCGGCCGTCTCCTTGCCCCGCTCGAACTCCGACAGGAAGCGCGTGCTCAGGTTGCCGAGCCCGGAGACCGTCTCCAGCGTCAGGTGCCGCTGTTTGCGGTGGGCGCGCGCCAGGCGGCCGAGTTCCCCGGCGGTCTGGACCGCGCCGTACAGGCGTTCTTCCTCTGTCATGGCCGCGCCTTTAAAAGGTATCGTACGGTAAAAAATAGCAGCCGGATCGGCCGATGGCAAAGAAAAGTTATCGTTCGTGATAAATGTAGGCATGCAAGTGGCCTACTCGATAAAAATATCACGCACGATATAAAGCAGAGCAAGCTTTGCCCGCGGAAGGCGCGATCCGCTGGGGTCATGTCCTTGTGGGAGCGGCGCCCCCGCCGCGATAGCCATGGAGTTGGTGCCAGCGCGAACCTATCGGCCCGAGGGCGGGCCTCCTACAGGCGTTGTGCGCGGTTGTTGCAGGAGCGGCGCGCTTGTGGGAGCGGCGCCCTCGCCGCGATAGCCATGGGGTTGGTGCCAGTGCGAACCTATCGGCCCGGGGGCGGGCCTCCTACAGGCGTTGTGCGCGGTTGTTGCAGGAGCGGCGCGCTTGTTGCAGCGGCGCGCTTGTGGGAGCGGCGCCCCCGCCGCGATAGCCATGGGGTTGGTGCCAGTGCGAACCCATCGGCCCGAGGGCGGGCCTCCTACAGGCGCTGTGCGCGGTTGTTGCAGGAGCGGCGCGCTTGTGGCAGCGGCGTCCCTGTGGGAGTGGCGCCCCCGCCGCGATGGCGAGGCGTTGATGCCACCGCGAACCCATCGGCCCGGGGGTGGGCCTCCTACAGGTGCCGATTCGGTTGTAGGAGCGGCGGCCCCCGCCGCGATGTCCGGCGGGCGCGGCCACGGGCCTATTCGTCCGGGTCCGACGGCCGGCGCGTGGCGCGCGGGTGGGTGCTGTCGTAGACCTTGGCGAGGTGCTGAAAATCCAGGTGGGTGTAGATCTGGGTGGTGGCGAGGTCGGCGTGGCCCAGCAGCTCCTGCACCGCGCGCAGGTCGCCGCTGGATTCGAGCAGATGGCTGGCGAAGGAGTGGCGCAACAGGTGCGGGTGCAGGCGGCCGGGCAGTCCGTGGCGACGGCCCAGCAGCGCCAGGCGGGTCTGGATGGCGCGGTGGCCGAGGCGGCGACCGCCGGCGCTCACGAATACCGCGCGCTGCTCGGGCCCACACCAGGATTCGCGCAGCCGCAGCCAGTGCCGCAGGGCGGCGCGCGCCTGGGCGCCGACCGGCAGCAGCCGGGTTTTGTTGCCTTTGCCGGTGACGCGGACCATCCCGGCCGCCAGATCGAGTTCGGGCAGATCCAGCGCGGCGAGTTCGGCGAGCCGCAGGCCCGATGAATAGAGCAGCTCGGCCATGGCCTGGTCGCGGATTTGCAGCGGCTGGTTCCCGGCCGGCGCGTCGAGCAGTTGCTGCGCCTGATCGACATCGAGCACCTCGGGCAGCCTGCGCGGGCCCCTGGGGGCGCGGATCCCGCGGCAGGGGTCCGTTGGCGCCCAACCCTGGCTGCGGGCGAACCGGAACAGGGCCCGCACTGCGGCCAGCCAGCGCCGCAGGCTGGCGCTGGACAGCCCGCGGCCGTGCAGCTGAGCCAGGCACTGGCGGATATGGTGGTGGCGGAGGGCATCCAGCGCGCCCAACTCCTGTTCTGCAGACCAGCGCCGCAACAGTTCGAGATCGCGCCGGTAGGCGGCCACGGTGTGCGGCGAGCAGCGCCGCTCGGCGCTCAGGTGGCGGAGGAAGGCGGTCAGTTGTTGGGGATCTGGGGTTCCGGTCACTGTGGATCCGGCCCGGTGTCAAGCCAGCAGACGCGGGCAGATGCGATTGAGCACTTCGGCGATGTAGCTCAGGAACAGGGTGCCCATGCTGCTGCGGTAGTGATTGGGATCGGGGTGGCCGATGGCGAGTATGCCGAATACGCGGCCGTGATAGAGCGGCGCCGCCGCCACCGAGCCCACTTGCTGGGCTGTGTCGCCGAACAGGAACTGCAACTCTTCGCTGCGCAGTACCCCGCAGAGTGCGCGGTTGCTGCGCAGCAGGGCGCCGATGCTCTGGTGTGCCTGATCGAGTCCCACCACCCGGGCGTTGCTCGCGGGCAGGGTTGTGGCCTCACCGAGCAGCACCAGGTTGAAAAAGGGTACGTCGTAGTCGGCTGCCAGGCTGTGGTAGAGGGCATCCACCACTTCCGAGAGTTGCTTGGCCTCCAGCAGTGCCAACACCAGGCGTTTGGTTTTCTCGAACAGCTTGTCGTTGTCGCGCGCCGTGGTGAGCAGGGCGTTCAGGCGCTGGCGCATTTCCAGGTTGCGCTCGCGCAGGACACCGACCTGGCGCTCGATCAGGGAGACCGCGGTGCCACTGTGGTGGGGCAGTTGCAGCTGTTCCAGCACTTCCGGGTGGCGCTCGAAGAAATCGGGATGGGCTCGCAGATGCTCGATGACGCGCGCTTCTTCAACCCGGAGGGAGGCCTTGTCGGAATTTTTTGGGCTCATAGCGGATGCGTCCCTGGAACACGGTAACGGCGGGTCCGGTCATGAACACCGACTCGCCCTCTCCGGCCCAGTCGATGGTCAAGGCGCCACCGGGCAGGTTGACGCGCACCGGCGAGTTTAGCAGGTCGCCGAGGATGCCCGCCACCGCGGCGGCGCAGGCGCCGCTGCCGCAGGCCAGGGTTTCGCCGCTACCGCGCTCATGGACACGGAGGTCGATCTCGCGGCGATCGCGGATGGCCATGAAGCCGACATTGACCCCTTCGGGAAACCAGGGGTGGGCGCCGAGGGGGGCACCGATTTCGGCGACCGGCGCGCCGGCCACCTCGGGTACCAGCAACACGGCATGGGGGTTGCCCAGCGACAGGGCGCGGAACTCCAGTGCCCGACCCTCAATGTCGAGATGGTAGCTGGGGGCGCGCGCGGCTACCGCCAGGGGGATCTCGGCGGGCTCCAGGCGCGGTACGCCCATATTGACCTGGTACTGGTTGCCGCCCTTGCTGGCCAGTTCCAGCACGCCGGCGTTGGTCTCCACACGCAGGCTGTGCCGGGCCGAGAGCCTCTGGTCGCGGACGAACTTGGCCAGGCAGCGCGCGCCGTTGCCGCACTGGGCGACCTCGCTGCCGTCGGCGTTGAAGATGCGGTAGCGGAAGTCGACGTCCGGGCGCCGCGGCGGTTCCACCACCAGCAGTTGGTCGCAGCCGATGCCGAAGTGGCGGTCGCTGAGGTGGCGGGCCATTTCCGGGGTCACGGTGAGCTCCTGGGTGACGCCGTCCAGCACCACGAAATCGTTGCCCAGGCCGTGCATCTTGGTAAAGCGCAGCAGCACTTCAGGAGCCCGGCAGCGGTCGCTCGCCGCGCAGCAGATCGGCGGTGGTCTCGCGGTCGCGGACCACATGGAAGCGGTCTCCCGCGACCATGACCTCGGCGGCGCGCGGCCGGCTGTTGTAGTTCGAGCTCATGGTGAAGCCATAGGCCCCGGCGCCGCGCACGCAGAGCAGGTCGCCGGCCGCCAGGCGCAGGCTCCGGCCGCGGCCGAGAAAATCGCCGGTTTCGCAGACCGGGCCGACCACGTCGTAGCGGCGCTCCGGCGCGTCGTGCCGCGGCGTCACCGGCTCGATCGCCATCCACGCCTGATAGAGCGCGGGGCGCAGCAGGTCGTTCATGGCGGCGTCGACGATGGCGAAATGCCGACTCTGGTTTTCCTTCAGATATTCGACCCTGGTGAGCAGTACCCCGGCGCTGGCCGCGATCGAGCGCCCGGGCTCGATCAGCAGGCAGAGGCCCAGGGTATCGGTATGCCGGCGCAGGGCGGCGACATAGTCCGCCGGCGGCGGCGGGTTTTCATCGCCGTAGCGCACCCCCAGACCGCCGCCCAGATCGAGATGGCGCAGGGGCACGCCATCGGCGCGCAGCTCGGCGATCAGCAGCAGCACGCGCTGCAGCGCGGCTTCGAAGGGGGCCAGCGCGGTGAGCTGGGAGCCGATGTGGCAATCGACGCCCCTGATGTCGATGTGGCGCATCGCCCGGGCCCGCGCATAGCACGCCCGGGCCTCGCCGATGGGCAGGCCGAACTTGTTTTCCGCCAGGCCGGTGGCGATATAGGGGTGGGTGCCGGCGTCGATGTCCGGATTCACCCGCAGCGAGACGGGCGCGCGCAGGCCCAGTTCGCCGGCCACCCGGTCGAGCCGTTCCAGTTCGGCGGCGGATTCGACGTTGAAGCAGTGGATGCCGGCGCGCAGCGCCTCGGCCATCTCCGCAGTGCTCTTGCCCACCCCGGAAAAGACCACCCTGGCGGGATCGCCGCCGGCGGCCAGCACCCGTGCCAACTCGCCGCCGGAGACGATGTCGAAGCCGGCACCGAGCCGCGCCAACTGGTTCAGCACCGCGATATTGGAATTGGCCTTGACCGCGTAGCAGATCAGATGATCCGTGCCGGCCAGGGCCTCGGCGTAGGCCAGGTAATTGGCGGCAAGCGCAGCGCTGCTGTAGACGTAGGTGGGCGTGCCCAGGGCGCGCGCGATCGCCGTCAGGGGAACGCTCTCGCAGCACAGTTCGTTGTGTTCGCTGTGGAAGTGGTCCATGGGCGGCGCGGGTCAGTCCCCGCTGGCTGCCGGCGCCTGGGATCCGGCCTCGCCGCTGGCGGCATTTTCGCTGGTGGCATCTTCGGTAGTGGCATCTCCGGTGGTGGGCGGGGAGGCGGCCGGCGGCGAAGCGCCCTCGGGCTCGTGGACCGCGGGCGGCGGTAGAAACAGCGGGCCCTTGTTGCCACAGCCGGTCGCCAGCCCGGCCAGGAGGGTCAGCGGCAGCAGGGCGCGGGCGAGGGCGAGGGCGGAGAAGCGCGGCATGGTAGAGGTTCGACGGCGGGGAGAGCGCGCCATTATAACGGCCGCCCGCCCGGCGGTGCGAATGGCGGGCTCTGCTCCCGCCTCAGCTTCAGGTCTGGCTCGCCAGTGCCTTGGCCAGCTGCTCCCGGGCACGGGCCACCGCGGCGCGGACCTGATCGGGTGCGGTGCCGCCGATATGGTCGCGCGCGGCGACCGAGCCTTCCAGGGTCAGGACCTGGTAGACATCTTCATCGATCAGTTCCGCGAAGCCGCGCAATTCGTCCAGCGGGAACTCGGCCAGCTCCCGGCCGCCGGCGATGGCCGCGGCCACCGCCTTGCCCACCGCCTCATGGGCGTCGCGGAAGGCCAGGCCCTTGCGCACCAGGTAGTCGGCCAGGTCGGTGGCGGTGGCATGGCCGGCGCTGGCCGCGGCGCGCATGGCGGCGCCGTCCACCTGCCGTTTGACGATCCCTTCCTCAAAGAGGGCCAGAAGCCCCCCGACCAGCATTTCTGCCGCCGCATAAAGCCCGGTTTCAAAACCGGTTGTCCGGGCGTCGGCACCGGGCGAAAGATCGTCGAGCAGGGGCGCGAACCGCCCTTTCTGGCGCAGGATGAGGGCATGGGCGACGGCATCGCCCGTCTTGCCGATACCCAGTTGCAGCGTGCCGCCATCGCGGACCAGCCCCGCGACATGGGCGCCGATAGCGTGATGGTCATCCGAGACCGGCTGGCGCACGGCCGAGAACAGTTCAAACTGGCGCGGCGGATCGAGGCAGTATTGCAATGTCGCGGAGTCGATTTCGGCGGCGGGACCGTGCATGAAGGGCAGCTGATCGTTGATCTCGCCCGCCATCAGAAAATCCATCTGCCCCGCCGCGCGGCGTTGAAGAAGATCGGCGGTGATGTCGGTATTGCAGGAGAGCGAGTAGCCATCTCCGTCGCGCGCGAGAAGCTGGATCAGGACGTTGGGGTCCTGCGCGATCAGCACATCACGCGCATGGGTGTAATTCGCCGAGATATAGTTCTGCTGCATCCGCTCGACGCCCAGCCAGCGGCCCGCCAGAAGGAAGAATTCGCGCAGTTCGATATTCGCCGGCAGGCTGCCTTCGCGCAGCATCCGCGCATAGAGGATGTCGGGGTAGGCTCCGAAGAGGCGGTCCATCGCGGGTTCGAGAAACCGCTTTTCGATATCCGACCCCGGCGACGGGCGCTCAAGCGTCAGGGCGGTGAAGATCGAGAGGTGGATGGAGGGATCTTCGCAGGCCGCGCGCGTCAGCGCATTGAGCAGCGTCACCGGCTTGCCCAGCCCCAGTGGCAAGGCCAGCCGGATGTCGCCGCCGGTATCGGCGACGATCCGTGCGGCCAACGCATCCGCATCGGTCATGATCCGGGGGGCGTCAGCCAAAGCCGGACCACCCCGCGTCGGGCGTGAAGCGCGGGCCGTGCCGTTCGGCCAGTTCCGAGAGCTTGGAGGCCACCTCGGAGAGCCCGCGCGACCTTGCGTAATGCATCGGCCCGCCGCGGAAGGGAGCGAACCCGGTCGCGAAGACGAGCGCGGCGTCGACCTCGTCAGGGTCGCCGACCACGTCCTTGCGCAGGCATTCGACGCAGGCATCCAGCATCGGCAGGATCAGCCTGTCGGCCAAGCCATCGGGGCCTTCGGCCCTAGGTTCGGGGTGGGGTGTGCCCTCGGACCAGTCGTAAAAGCCCCGGCCTGCCTTCTTGCCGGTTTCGCCTGCCTCGACTTTCTCGCGCAGCGCCGCGGATATGTCGGGCATGGGCTTGTCGAGATTTGCCTTCAGGCTTTCGGACACATGCAGGCAGATATCGAGCCCGACCTGGTCGGCCAGCGCGACCGGCCCCATCGGCATCCCGAAATCGATGGCGGCGCGGTCGATCACGTCCTTGGCGATGCCTTCGTCCATCAGGACCATCGCTTCCATCAGGTAGGGCGTGAGCGCGCGGTTCACCAGAAAGCCCGGATAATCACGCAGACGGACCGGCAGCCGGTCGATGGCACCGCAAAACGCGGAAAGCCTGTCCAGCGTCGCCTTTGAGGTCTTGTCATGCGCCACGACCTCGACCAGTTCCAGCTTGGAAACAGGGTTGAAGAAATGCAGCCCCGCAAAGCGTGTCGGGGTCTTGGCCTTCTTCGCCAGTTCCGCCAATGGCAGGCTTGAGGTGTTGGTGGCCAGGATCGAGCCCGGTTTCATCCGCTTGCCCAGATCGGCGT
>CAJXRS010000044.1 GCA_913060555.1 uncultured Gammaproteobacteria bacterium
AAGCCGGCGGCTCGGGCCGGCCCCGCAACTCGATCGCCTCCCGGGTGGCCTGTCCGATCCCGGTCAGAGGCACGCGGTCCTGGGGCCGCCTGGGGCCGGCCACCGAAGCCACCACGGTATCCAGATCCAGCGTCACCAGTTCGCTGTAGTTCGGCGTCAGCTCGGCGTCGCGCCACAGGCCCTGCTCCCTGGCGTAGGCCTCGACCAGGGCGATCCGCTCGGCGTCGCGGGCGGTGAGCTCGAGGTAATCCAGGGTCTGTTGGTCGATCGGAAAGAACCCGCAGGTGGCGCCGTACTCGGGCGCCATGTTGGCCAGGGTCGCGCGATCGGCGAGCGGCAGATGCGCCAGGCCCGGGCCGTGGAACTCGACGAACTTGCCGACCACGTTGTGCCGCCTGAGCATCTCGGTGACGGTCAATACCAGATCGGTGGCGGTCATTCCCTCGCGCAGCCGGCCCTCGAGGCGAACCCCGACCACCTCCGGAATCAGCATGGAGATGGGCTGCCCGAGCATGGCGGCCTCGGCCTCGATGCCGCCCACGCCCCAGCCCAGGACACCGATGCCGTTGATCATGGTGGTATGGCTGTCGGTGCCCACCAGGGTATCCGGGTAGGCCCAGACCACATCGCCCTCGGCACGGGTCCATACGCACTGGGCGAGGTATTCGAGATTGACCTGGTGGCAGATCCCGGTGCCCGGCGGCACCACGCGGAAATTGTCGAACGCCGTCTGGCCCCAGCGCAGGAAGCGGTAACGCTCGGCGTTGCGCGCCATCTCGATCGCCACGTTGGCGCCATAGGCCTCGGGCGAGGCGTACTGGTCAACCATCACCGAGTGGTCGATGACCAGATCCACGGGCACCAGCGGATTGATGCGCTGCGGATCACCCCCGCGGGAGCTGACCGCATCGCGCATGGCGGCCAGATCGACCACGCCGGGCACTCCGGTGAAGTCCTGCATCAGCACCCGGGCGGGCGTGAAGGCGATTTCCCGAGTGCCGCTGCCGGCTCCGGCCAGCGCCAGGATATCGTCGCGGGTAACTGCGGCGCCGTCCTCACGGCGCAGCAGATTCTCCAGCAGCACCCGATGAGTGACCGGCAGGGCGGCCAGATCCCTGCCGCTGGCGGCGGCAAAGCGTCGCAGGCTGAAGTATCTGTAGCTGCGGGAGCCGACCTTCAGTGTGGCAATGCTGTCGAAACTGTCCTGGGATGCGGTCATGGATTCCTCCTCTAGCCGGTGGGACCGGGATACCGGGCCGCCCCGCCACGGACCCCCGGCATGAATTGCGGTCCCAGTCTATCCAAAATTGCGGTCTCCGAGTCCGGCGATCCTGGGAATGGGGCCGGCCAGCGCCCTGTGCTGGTTGGTCACCTGCCCCGCCGGAACCTGGGAGCCAGCGGGCGGCGGAGACCAGCTGACCCGGATTTCAGTCGGTAGCGGGATCGAGTCCCAGACGAGAGGTGTCGATATCCACCTTGGGCACCTGAGGGCGTTCCTCGGCGCGCAACACGTCGGCTCCCACGGGCTCGACGTCGAGGTGATCGATATCGACTTGCACCGCTTCCGGGCCGCGGCGTTCTTCCGGACGCAGTACATCGGTACCCAGGGGCGCCAGGGTCCAGTCGTCCGCCGGCGCCGGACCAGACGCCGGCGGCGCTTCCGGCACAGATCTGGCCACCGGGCGCAATTCGACCAGCGCGCCGGCCGCCGCCAAAGCGGTCCGGTACCGTTCGGCCCCGGCCGCATCGAGGTCGCGGCGGATGATGGTCGGCCGGCCGGAAAACAGCTGCGCTGCCCGCTCGTCGTCGATCTGGAACAGCTCCTGGACCCGCGTCCTTACCTGGTCCAGCCGTCGCCCCGGAGCGATGTCGCCGCGAAACAGGAGATCGTAACGCTGCCCTTCAGTCATCCCATCACCCTCATCCAGAGGACGCCGCCCCACACCAGCACGCAGAGCGCCATACTCAGCATCACCGCAGCGGAGCCCTGATCCTTGGCCCGGCCGGCGAGCTCCCGCCGCTCGCGGCCGTACAGGTCGACCACGGATTCCACCGCCGAGTTCAGCAACTCGACGATCAGCACCAGTATCATGACGCCGAGCAAAAGCACCAGTTCGAGAGCACTGCGGGCCAGCCAGAAAGCCAGCGGCATGAGGATCAGCGCCAGCACCAGCTCGGTACGGAATGCCTCCTCGTGGCGGAAGCAGGCGCGCAACCCCTGCAGCGAGTAGCGACTGGCGTCAAACAGCCGACGCCGCACCAGGCTGCTACGTCCGGGTTCGCTGAATCCATCTACCATCAACCCGCTCCGCGCATTGCAGCCGCACCGACTACCTGGGCCGGAACTCCGACCACGGTAGTGCCGTCAGGCACCGCATCCAACACCAGGCTGCCCGCGCCGATGCGGGCATTGGCACCGATCTCGATGCAACCCAACAATTTGGCGCCCGCCGCGATCAGCACCCCGGCGCCGACTTGGGGGTGGCGCTGGCCGCCCTGGCAACCAGTGCCCCCCAGGGTCACGCCGTGCAGCATGGATACATCATCGCCGACGCGGGCAGTCTCGCCGATGACCACGCCGGTGGCATGGTCGATCATGATGCCGCCGCCGATCTCGGCGGCGGGATGGATGTCCACCCCGAAGCGTTCGGAACACTGGTTCTGCAGATACAGGGCGAGGGCGTGGCGGCCCCGCTGCCACAGGTGATGGGCGCTGCGGTGTACCTGCAGGGCATGGTAGCCCTTGAAATACAGCAGCGGCATCAGGCGCCGGTCACAGGCCGGATCGCGCTCGTAATAGGCGAGCAGGTCGCGCCGCGCATTGCGCCCGATTTCCGGCGCCTCGGCCAGGGCCTGCTCGAAAATCTGGCGGATGGTCAGCGCCGACACCACGGCGTTGCCGAGCTGCTCCGACAGGTTGTAGATCAGCGCCGACTCCAGGGTCGGGTGACTGAGCAGCGCACGGTGCAGATAGCTGGCCAGTAGGGGCTCGTCGCACACCGCGTTGCGCGCCTCTTCGCGAATGTCCTGCCAGAGCTGATCATCCACGGCGATCACCACCCCAAATCTCGGTTCGACTATGTCTCATCCCCCCGCCGTATGCAACGGCGGAACACGAACATAGCGCGCATGAATCTCTTCCAGTTCGGCAAGCACCGCGGCCTTGAGTTCCAGGTCGGCGCCGGCCAGCACGGCGCGCAGTAACTCCGGGGTAAGCCGACGCTGGTAGTCTCCCGCCAGCGGCAGGAAACTCAGGTGCCAGGGCTCGGCGGCCACTCCGCCGCCCCAGCCGGGATAGGGGCGCACGAAACCGGTTGCTGTGCTCGACAACTCCTCCAGCCAGGCAGCGAGGCGCCGAAACGCCCCCCCGGGACCGTATTCGTCAGTTTCCAGCCGCAGCCGATAGCCCGCTCCCGCCGCCACCGGATCCCAGACATCCAGGTCGGTGCCCCAGTGGTGACGCGATGCCCCGGGCAATGCCGACCAGCGCAGGATGGCGTGGATCCGCTCGCGATCGGCAAGCGCCGCCCAGTCCCAGGGGCTGCCGCGGTCATCCAGTACCGGGCGCTCGCCGCGGGCCTTGGCGTTCCAGATCCGCAACTGGCGGTCGAAAGAACGGAAACCACTGGCCACGCACAGACAGATCCCCTCCCGGGCGGCGCGGGCGCGCAGGGCACGCAGCGGTTCGATGACCGCGCGGTGCAGCAGGCACTCGCCCGCCTCGTCGCGCCAGGGTTCCAGGTGTCCCCGGCTGCGGCCGGTGAGCAGCTCGGCATCCGCCGCGTCTTGTCTGTCGCGTGCCATGGTCGCCTGCTCCGCGGCCTCAGTAGTGCGGCGGCGGTTCCGACGTGGGCCCGGGGAGCACCGCCACCAGCTCTCCAAGCCGCGCCGACAGGCGCTGGCAGTGCATTTCCAGTGCTTCGACGCGTCGTTGTTGGCGGTGTGCCAGATCTTCGAGAGACTTGATGGCGTCTTCCTGAAACGCCAGGCGCGTCTCCAGGTCGATCAAGACAGGGTCATTTGTCAATGTTCACCTCTCCGATATCGGTCAGCGTCAGGGGTGCCAGGTGCCAGGGCCTACGCAAGCGGAGTTCGAGGCGGTAGTCGCGTGAACTGGGGGCCGCAGTGCCGGTCATGAGCTTCAGGCCGCCGAGGAAGTTCGCCCTAGCCTCTACCGCCATGCGCATCGCCGACCCCGGTGGCAGCGACGCCAGCGGACCGGAGAAACCTTCGGCCACCAGGGTGCCGTCGATATGCAAATAACAGGTCAACCCGGAAATGCGCAATACTTCCTGGCCGGGATTGACGATACGCACTGTCACCAGATACCTGGTCTCGCCGCCGTCGCGGTCCAGCTGGCGGACACCGATCAGCTCGGCCCGCGGCGCCGGTGCGGCGTCCTCCGACCACCAGGCACAACCAGACAACAGCCCGGCCGCTGCCAGCACCAGGCAGTAGTGATGCAGCAGCCGCCGGGGGCCGGGAAAGCCGGTCGCGGACTGCTGAGCGGGCCGGTGCCGAGCCGCTCGCCAACTCTGCCGGGCCTCGGTCAGGATCCCGCGCACCCCGGCTTCGAGCGTTGCTCCATAGCCCACAATCCCCTCCAGGTCATTGAACTTCCAGCAGGCGTCCCCATCTTATCGACAGCCATGGGCCGACACCACACGGAGTTCTGAGAAATGCTGAGAATTGCGCTGTTTTTGGCTACCAACATCGCTGTGCTGGCGTTGGTCAGCCTGATCTTCCAGGCTCTGGGACTCGAGCAATACCTGACCGGCCAGGGTATCCATACCAACCTGACAGCGCTGCTGGTGTTCTGTGGTCTGTTCGGGTTTCTGGGTTCGTTCATCTCCCTGTTGCTGTCCAAACCCATGGCCAAGATGGGCACCAGGACACAGATCATCGATCAGCCGACCGACGCCGCCCAGCGCTGGCTGCTCGACACGGTGCGCGAGCTGGCCCGCAAGGCCGGTATCGGCATGCCCGAGGTAGGCGTTTTTCCTGCCCGCCAGGCGAACGCCTTCGCCACCGGCTGGAACAAGGACAAGGCTCTGGTCGCGGTCAGCTCCGGACTCCTGGAGCGCTTCGAGCGGGACGAGGCCCGGGCGGTGCTGGCCCACGAAATCGGCCATGTCGCCAATGGCGACATGGTCACCCTGGCACTCGTCCAGGGCGTGCTCAACACCTTCGTGCTGTTTCTGGCCCGGGTGCTGGGCTCGGTGATCGACCGCGTGGTGTTCAAGAACGAGCGCGGCCATGGTATCGGCTATTTCTTCATCGTCATTGCCCTGCAAATCGTGCTGGGCATTCTCGCCAGCATGGTGGTGATGGCGTTTTCGCGCTGGCGGGAATTTCGCGCCGACGCCGCCGGCGCCCGGCTGGCCAGCCGCGGCGCCATGATCGCAGCGCTCGAGAAGCTGCGGCGCGAGACCGAGGCCCACCTCCCCAGCGAGCTGCCGGACTCGCTGACCGCGTTCGGGATCTCCCCTGGTTGGAAACAGCGTGCCACCAAGCTGTTGATGAGCCATCCACCCCTGGAGGAGCGCATCGAGGCGCTGCGCCGTGGCGGCTGAACCCCGGCACCGCTTTCTCTGCCAGGTCGCCGATATCCCCCTGGGCGGTGCCCGGGCGCTGGCCCTGGGGCCGGAGTCGAAGCTGTTCGCGGTGCGGACTGCCGACAGTGTCCACGTCTACCGCAACCGTTGCCCCCACGCCGGCTTCGAGCTCAACTGGCTGCCCGACCGGTTTCTCGATCACAGCGGCCGCTATATCCACTGCCAGACTCACGGCGCGCTGTTCGAGATCGACTCGGGGATCTGCCTCGCAGGCCCCTGCCCGGGCGCCCGGCTGGAGCGGGTCGCGGTGCTCGAGCGCGGCGGAAAACTCTATCTCGCCCTTGACGCCGGCGCCGCCCGGCGCGAGCCTTTGTCACCTTGAGCACCAGATTCATCTCATGCCGACGGGCCCAGCCCAGCCGGCCCACTCATCAGCCACTGCACTTGACCCAAAAGGAGCCACAACAATGAATGCCATCGCCGATCAATTGGCCATCCGCCAGGTGGTAGCCAAGTACAACCGCGCCTTCGACTACGGAGACCCCGAAGCCTGGGTGGCAACCTTTGCCGCCGATGGGACCTTCGCGATGGGCGGCAAGCAACTCGCTGCCGGCCAGGAGGCCCTGCTCGCCTTCGCCCGCAAGATGATTCCCACCATGAAAGTGAAGCACTGCACCACCGACGCCATCGTCGAAGTCGACGGCGACACCGCCAGCCACGACGCTTACCTGATCCTGGTCGACACCGGCGACAAGGTCAGCGTGGTCAACTCCGGCCGCTACCGTGACCAACTGGTGAAGGTGAACGGCGCCTGGAAGTTCCACTCGCGGGTGGTGGAAATCGACGGCAAGATGTAAGTCCGAGCCAGCCCACGATCAGCTGCCGAGTTCCACCGCGATCTCGCGGTCGAGGCGGATCTCTGCGGCGGAGACAGCGCAGGCCCAGGCCAATACCTCCACACCCTGGCCCCGGGCGCGGCGCAGGGCCTCGCCGTAGGCGGGGTCCAGGTGATCCGCCGGAACCAGGGTGTGGACGTCGTTCAGTTGCACACAAAACAGCAGCACCGCGCGGGCACCCTGGGCGCTCACCGCCTCCAGTTCGCGAAGGTGCTTCATCCCGCGTTGGGTAACCGCGTCCGGAAACGCCGCCACGCCATCCCCCAAGGACAGGGTGACGCTCTTGACCTCCAGATAGCAGGGGCTGCCGCTACCGCCCAGCAAAAAGTCTATGCGGCTGTTTTCGCTGCCATAACGCACCTCCCGGCGCAGCTCGGGATAGCCGACCAAGGCGCCGATGCGGTCGTGCCCCAGGGCTTCGGCCACCAGGGCATTGGCGCGACCGGTATTGACTCCGGCGCGCCGGCCGTCGCCCGTGGTGACGATCTCCAGGGTGCCCGGCAGCTTGCGCCTGGGGTCATGGCTGCGCGAAAACCAGCAGCGGCTGCCCGGCACCCCGCAATTGCGCATGGAACCCGTGTTGGCGCAGTGCAGTGTCAGTTCGCTGCCGTCGGTGCAGCGGACATCGGCAAAGAAGCGCCGGTAGCGACGCAGGAAGACGCCGGCTTCCAGGGGCGGGGCGAAGATCATCCGGCCGCCAGCGCGCGGCGCAGCCGCTCCACCGCCAATTCCAGGCGATCCAGGGGCTCGGTGTAGGAAAACCGCACCTTGGAGCGGGCGAGATGAGCACCGAAATCCGTACCCGGGGTGAAGGCGACCCCGGCCCGCTCCAGCATGTCCCAGCAAAAGGCTTCGCAATCCTCGGCGAGGCCCTCGATGCCGGCGTAGACGTAAAAGGCGCCGGCGGGTGTATGGGGAATCGTAAAACCCAGCTCGCGCAGGGCGGGAACCAGAAAGTCGCGCCGGCGGCGCAACTCCGCGCGGCGCGCCTCCAGCTCCGCGATCACTTCCGGCCGAAACGCGGCCAGCGCCGCATGCTGGGCAATGCTCGGTGGCGAGATATAGAAGTTCTGGGCGAGCACATTGATGTCGCGGGCCGCCGCCTCGGGCATCACCAGCCAGCCCAGGCGCCAGCCGGTCATGCCGAAATACTTCGAAAAGCTGTTCACCACGAAGGCATCCGCCGTCATCTCCAGGACCGAGACCTCGGGCTCGTCATAGACCAGACCATGGTAGATCTCGTCCATCACCAGGCTCGCCCCGCGACGGCCGATCTCCTCGACCAGGTCCCGCAAGGCTGGAGCGGCGATCAATTCGCCGGTGGGATTGGCCGGCGACGCCAGCCAGGCGCCGATGGTATTCGGCCGCCAATGTGCGGCCAAGGCTGCTGCAGTGACCTGATAGCGCTGTTCCGCACCCACCGGAATCCATTGCGGCTCGCCGCCGGCACGACGCACGAAATTGGCGTTGCACGGATAACCCGGGTCACTCAGCAGCACGCCGTCGCCCGGGTCGATCAACAGATCTCCCAACAGCGCCAGGGCGGCGCTGCTGCCGGTGGTCACTGCGACGCGGCCGGGGTCCAGCTCGATGCCGTGGCGGCGCCGGTAGGACGCCGCGATCGCCTCGCGCAAGCGGGCAATACCCAGCGCCGGGGTGTACCTGGTACGTTCCTCCGCGAGTGCCGTGCGCGTCGCCTCGACCAGTGCAGCCGGCGTCGGAAAGGCGGGCTGGCCTGCCTCCAGGCGCACGATGTCGCGCCCCTGCGCCTGCAACCGCTCCGCCGCCTCGAGGAAATCGACCACCCGAAAAGGGGTCATTCCAGCCACCCGACTCGCCGTTTTCAATGCTCTGCTCCCCGTAGAACTGCGCCGATTCTAGACCATAGCGACAGGCCGCCCTGTCGGCTGCGGGATTCACATCCAGGCTTGAAAAAATCCGCGTCCGGACATATAAACGCCGCTTCTTGTCAGCCCCTCCAGCGGAACGACCCATGGCCAAAAAGAAGGCTGCAGCGAAATCCTCGCTGCTGTTACGCAACTTCGAGCCCTACAAGGAAAAACGGGGCGAACCCTACATGAACGAGAGCCAGCGCGAGCACTTCCGTAAACTGCTGCGGGAATGGCGGCAGGACCTGATGACGGAGGTCGATCGCACCGTCAGCCACATGAAGGATGACGCCGCCAACTTTCCCGACCCCGCCGACCGCGCCACCCAGGAAGAGGAATTCAGCCTGGAGTTGCGCACCCGGGACCGCGAGCGCAAGCTGATCAGGAAGATCGACAAGACCATCGAAATGATCGACGCCGACGACTACGGCTATTGCGAGCAGTGTGGCGTGGAGATCGGCATCCGGCGCCTCGAAGCGCGCCCCACGGCCACCCTCTGCGTGGATTGCAAGACCCTGGATGAGATCCGCGAGCGCCAGACTGTCAACAATTGAGGCGCCGGTCCGGGTGCTGCCGGCATCCCGCTCGCAGCCCCGGGCACCGAGAACCCGGCAGAAGCGGTAACGCATCGCCGTGGCGACAACCACTTATGTGGGGCGCTTTGCACCCTCGCCCACCGGCCCCCTGCATCTGGGCTCACTGGCAACCGCGGTGGCCAGTTTCCTGGACGCCCGCGCCCGTCAGGGCCACTGGCTGGTGCGCATCGAGGACATCGACCCGCCGCGTGAGGTCCCGGGCGCCGCCGATACCATCGTAGGCCAACTGGACGCCCACGGACTGCATTGGGATGGCCCGATTCTCCACCAGAGCCAGCGCCTTTTTCACTATGAAACAGCACTGGCAAAACTGGCCGCGGCCGGACTCCTCTACCGCTGCACCTGCAATCGACAGCGCCTGCGCGAACTCGGCGGCTGCTACGACGGCAGGTGTCGCCAGCGTACGGATACAGCGCAGGCGGGCGCACTACGGGTAAGGATCGACGGCGACCCTCATATCAGCTACCGGGATTTTTTGCGCGGCCCGGAGCACACCGACCTGCGCACCTCCGGGGATTTCGTCGTCCGCCGCCGCGACGGCCTGATCGCCTACCAGCTGGCAGTGGCGGTGGACGACGCCGCCCAAGGCATCACCCATGTGCTGCGCGGCGCCGATCTCGCCGACTCCACACCCCGGCAGATCTTCCTGTTCCGGCAACTGGGTCTGGCAACGCCAGAATATGGCCACATCCCGGTGATCTGCGACGCCCAGGGCCGCAAGCTGAGCAAGCAGAACCACGCACCCCGGGTACAGCCCGCCGCCGCCTCGGCCAATCTGTGCCGGGCGCTGGTGTGGCTGGGCCTGACGCCACCTCGCGAGCTGGAAGGCTCGGACCCGGAATCCCTGCTGCGCTGGGGGCTTGAACACTGGCACAGGGGGCCATTAAAGGCGGAAACGCCGTGATATATCACCTAAAAAAATAACAGCTGCTGTATATGGCACAAAAAAGTCTAAAAACACCTTTGCACATGGGAACCACAGCAAATAGCATTACACCCATTCATAACAACAATAATAAGATCGTATAACAACAATAAACATAACAATAAAAGAGTCCTACTGATTTGCAGGGCCAAGGTAGGGTGGGTTAGCCCAAAGCCCCAGGCAAATGATTCGAAGGGAGAAGTCGGAAACGGCTTCTCCCTTTTCATTGGGTCATTGCCGCGTCAGAGCGGGATCGTCGGCTGTGCTAGAATCGCCACTGTCCCATGGATCTCCCCGAATGCTCCAACGGTTCAAAAGGCTATTCACACGCAAGGCTTCTCCCGCCGGCACGCCACTCCAGATCCCTGCCAGCAGATACCAGATGTCTCCCGCCGACGTAAGCCCGGGCGCTCGCGAAGTGGTGGAAAAACTCGAGGCCGCCGGCCACCGCGCTCTGGTGGTAGGTGGTTGCGTGCGCGACACCCTGCTGGGCAAGAAGGTCAAGGATTTCGACATCGCCACCGACGCCACCCCCGAGCAGGTGCGGACACTGTTCCGGCGGGCCCGTATCGTCGGTCGCCGCTTCCAGATCGTACATGTCCACATGGGCCGGGAGCTGGTCGAGGTAACGACCTTTCGCGCTCCCCACCAGCAGACTGACGAGGCGGGCACCGGCCGCGCGCACCGCGAACTCGCGCGCCGCAACCAGCGTGGCATTTTGCTCCGCGACAATGTGTTCGGCTCGCTGGAAGAGGACGCCGAAAGGCGCGATTTCACCATCAACGCCATCTATTACGACCCCACTGCCGACCAGTTGCTGGACTTCGTCGGCGGCCTGGAAGATATCGCGCAGCAGTCACTGCGCATCATCGGCGACCCCGCAGTCCGCTTCCGCGAAGATCCGGTGCGCATGCTGCGCGCAGCCCGCTTCCGCGCCAAGCTGGGCTTCACGCTGCACCCGGCGACCGCCGAGCCGATGAACCAACTGCGCCCGCTGCTGGCCGAGGTGCCGCCGGCGCGGTTGTTCGACGAGCTGGTGAAACTCCTCATGACCGGCCACGGCGTGGCGGCCTACGAAGCCCTCTGCGAATACGGCCTGCTCGAGTACCTGCTGCCGGACACCGCGGCAGCCACGGCGGATCCCGATGCCGAGCGGTTTCTGCGCCAAGCGCTGATCAACACCGATCAACGCATTGCCAATCACCAGCGAGTGACACCGGGATTTCTGTTCGCTGCGCTGCTGTGGCCGCCGATCATCCACACCGCGGCGCGGCTGGAATCGGGGAAAGGCACAGGAGCCGCTCTCGGCCAGGCGATATCCGAAGTGCTGGCGCGGGCGGTGCGACATGTGGCGATTCCACGCCGCTTCTCGACTCCGGCGCGTGAAATCTGGGAGCTGCAGCAGCGCCTGGAACAACCTCACAGAAAATCCGCTGAGCAGCTCCTGGGCCACCCCAGGTTCCGCGCCGGCTATGACTTTCTGCTGCTGCGCGAACAGAGCGGTGAACTCCCGGGTGGCGCCGGCGAATGGTGGACCGGGTACCAAGAAGCCTCCGGCGCCGACCGCGAAGCCATGCTCGCGGAACTGCAGCCGGCGCCGCGCAGCCGGCGGCGCCGACGAAGTCGCAGACGGGCCCCAGCCACAGACGCGGAATGATCGAAATCTGCCATATCGGCCTGGGTGCCAACCTGGGCGATCCGCTGGCCCAGATCGACTGGGCAATCACCGCACTCGCAGACCTGCCCGCTTCGCACCTCGAAGCCGTCGCACCGCGCTATCGGAGCCGGGCCATGGGTCCCGGCCGCCAGCCCGACTACATCAATACCGCCGTCCGCCTGCGCACGGCGCTGCAGCCGCTGTCCCTGCTGCGGCAACTGCAGCGGCTCGAGGATCTTCGCGGGCGGACAAGGGAAGTTCGCTGGGGACCCCGAACCCTGGATCTGGACCTGCTGCTGTATGGTGACCACTGCGTCTCCACACCGGAGCTGACCCTCCCCCACCCCGGCCTCGGCGTCCGCAACTTCGTCCTCGCTCCGCTTCTCGACCTGGATCCGCACCTGTGTCTGCCGGACGGCCGCCGGGTCGCCAGCTTGTTGGCACGGGTCGGCTGCGCGGGTATTGTCCGCCTCTCAGACCGGGAGCCGCAGTGACCGAGCACGCCAATGACATCCCGCCGGGGCCGGAGCGCGATGCGCTGCCCCGTTTTGTCGCCATCGAAGGACCCATCGGTGTCGGCAAGACTTCACTCGCGCGGCGCCTGGCCGAGACCCTGGGCTATGATCTGCTGCTGGAAGACGTCGAGGACAATCCCTTCCTGGAGCGCTTCTACCGCGATCCCGGCGTCCACGCCCTGCCCACCCAGCTGTACTTCCTGTTCCAGCGCACCCGCCAGATCGGACAGCTGCGCCAGGGCGATATGTTCCGGCCCTGCCGGGTGGCAGACTTTCTGCTCGACAAGGATCCACTGTTTGCCCGGGTTACCCTGGACGACGAGGAATTTCGCCTTTATCAACAGGTCTACGACCAGCTCACCTTCGACAAGCTAGTGCCCGATCTGGTGATCTACCTGCAGGCACCGCCGGAAACCCTGCTGGCACGAATCCACAAACGCGGGGTGGCCGCGGAACGCGCCATCAGCCAGGATTACCTGGAGCGCCTCAACGAGGCCTACACGCAGTACTTCCATTATTACGACGAAGCGCCGCTGCTGATCGTCAACACCAGGGACATCGATCTCGCCGACAACGACCTCGACTATCGGCAACTGGTGGAATATCTGCTGGGCATCAAGAACGGGCGCCATTACTACAACCCGCAATACAATCCGCCGTCCTGACGGCCCCAAGCAGAGCGCTCATGAAGACCATTACCATCAACACCCTCAGCGAACTGAAGCGAGGGGGTGAGAAATTCCCCGTCGTCACCGCCTATGACAGCACCTTCGCGCGGCTCGCCGAGCAAGCCGGGATCGAAGTGCTGCTGGTGGGCGACTCACTGGGCAATGTCATGCTCGGCTACAGCAGCACAATCCCGGTATCCATGGCGGACATGGTGCACCACACCGCGGCTGTATGCCGCGGCAGCACCAAGGCTTTCGTCATCGCCGACCTGCCGTTCATGGCTTACGCCACGGCCGAACAGGCGATGACCAACGCGGCCGCGCTGATGCAAGCAGGCACCCAAATGGTCAAACTCGAGGGCGGAGCCTGGCTTGCCGAAACCGTCGCCATGCTCACCGAGCGCGGCGTTCCGGTATGCGGGCACCTCGGCCTGACCCCCCAATCCGTCAATAAATTCGGCGGTTATCGCGTCCAGGGCCGGGGCCCCGGTGAGGGGGAACGCATGCTGGAGGATGCCCGGCTGCTGCAGGAAGCCGGCGCCGGGCTGCTCGTGCTGGAGTGCGTGCCCAGGGAGCTGGGCGCCCGGATCAGCGCCGAGTTGGCGATCCCGGTGATCGGCATCGGCGCCGGCACCGAAACCGACGCTCAGGTGCTGGTGGTCCAGGATCTGCTGGGCATCTCCGCCCGCATCCCCAAGTTCGCCCAGGATTTTCTCGCCGAATCCGGCAGTATCCTCGGCGCCCTGCGCGCCTACGCGGCAGCGGTACGGGACGGCAGCTTTCCAAGACCGGAGCACAGCTTCAACTGACTTTCGCGGACTCCGCAGCGGACACCTGCCCGCAGAAATGGGCGTGCAACACCGCGATCAGGGCGCTGGCGACCCTGTCGCTGAGCCGATAATAGACGGTCTGGGCGGCGCGGCGCGTGGTCACCAGGCCGGCCCTGCGCAGGGTCGCCAAATGCTGTGACAGAGCCGACTGGCTGAGCGGGATCCGGGCATTCAGCTCACTGACCGAGAACTCTCCGTCGTGCAGCACGCAGAGCACCATCAGCCGGCTGCGATTGGCCATCGCCTTGAGCAGCGCCTCCGCCGCTTCGGCGTGCCTCTCCAGGGTCAGTAGGTCGATCTGTTCCGCAAGCATTGCATCGGACACGCTGATTTCCTCATTGCTGCCGGGCGCGCGACCTGCGCCCGCTTCATCGAATATTGCTAATCGTTGAATTGCTAATATAATTGATCCGGCCGTCCATCTCCAACAGATACGCGCGGCCCGGCGACGGTCGCGCACCGCCCTTTCAGCAATCCGCGAGGCATATCCCATGCATCACTTCATTCTCGCCACCATCGGCGGTGCCCTGATCGGCCTGGCAGCCATTCTAATGATGGCACTCAACGGCCGCATCGCCGGTGTCAGCGGCATTCTGACCGGCACCTTCACTCAGCCCGCCGGCGAACGCCTGTGGCGCGCGCTGTTTGTGGTGGGCATCGTGATCGGCGGAGCACTGCCGGCACTGCTCAACGCCGACCTGCGCGCACCGCAACCCCAGGCTGCGGTCGGGCTGGCCCTGCTCGGCGGTCTGATCGTCGGCCTCGGCACCGGGCTGGGTTCGGGTTGTACCAGTGGTCACGGCATCTGCGGCATCTCCCGATTCTCGAAACGCTCGCTGCTGGCGACCCTGACCTTCATGGCCACCGGTATCGCCACAGTCACCGCCCTGCGCCTGCTCTCGTGATGAGGATCACACAATGAAAACTGCCCTTTCCGCTCTCTTGTCCGGCCTCCTATTCGGTGCCGGCCTGGCCATCTCCGGCATGACCAACACCGCCCGGGTACAGGGCTTTCTGGATCTGTTTGGCGCCTGGGATCCCACCCTGGCGTTCGTCATGGGTAGCGGACTGCTGGTCACCACATTCGGTTATCGGTTGGTATTCCGCAATCCGAAACCGCTGTTCGCCGACCGCTTCTCGCTGCCCACGCGCGCCGACATCGATGCGCGGCTGCTCGGCGGCGCGGCGATCTTCGGCGTCGGTTGGGGGCTGGTGGGTTATTGCCCGGGCCCCGCGCTGGCCGGCCTGAGTTACGGCTACCCGCAAACCCTGGTCTTCGTTCCGGCGATGATCGCCGGTCTGCTGCTCGCCCAGCGGATCAGCGCAGGGCCCAGATCCAACCAGCTGCGCCACGCCTGACCAGCGGCGGCCGGCCTCGCACCGGCCGCTTTTCTTTACCGCCACAACCGAGTAGCTTTGCAGCAACGCGGACCGTACACCCGCCAGCGACACATGCCTAAAAATACCGAGCGGGAGATGCCTCATGATCATCGACCAGGACCAATATTTTCACACCCCCCCCTCAAACGACCCCTATTGGGCGGAAACCAACTATTTCGGTTTTTATGTTCCCGAGGAGCCGCTGCACGTCAACGTCTATGTGCTGACCCGGCAGAATCTGGGAGTGGTGCTGTCGAGCGTCACCATTGTCGATGGCTTTTCCAACAGCCCGCACCAGGTGCGCTATACCAACAATCAGGTCCACCTACCCTTTCCGCAGGGGGATCTGAATGACTATCGTCTTGGCAACGGTCTCGCAATCCGCTGCACCAAACCGGTGATGGACTACGACATCCGCTTCGACGACGGCAAACGACTGTCGTTCGAGGTGACCTTT
Organism: uncultured Gammaproteobacteria bacterium; assembly: GCA_913060555.1. Taxonomy (GTDB): domain Bacteria; phylum Pseudomonadota; class Gammaproteobacteria; order Pseudomonadales; family Porticoccaceae; genus JAGPUQ01. The sequence continues at coordinate 15,369 of CAJXRS010000044.1, forward strand.
CAGGGACTGATGGCGCCCTACGACATCCATGACCCAGACCAGGACCCCCTGGCCCAGGCCTCCCATCAGGGTGACAACGTCTCCGATACGGCCTATGCAGGACACTGGGACCAGAGCGGCCGGGTCACCGGCGCCATGGCCCTCGACGGCCGGAAATTCGCGATCAACTGCGTCTCCAGCATGGATCACAGCTGGGGTCTGCGTCACGAAGACCAGTTCGCCAACTTCTGCTGGCTGAACGCCAATTTCGACAACGACACCAGCATCCACTGCATCTGGATCATCTCCCCGGACGACCAGAACGATTACGCCGCCATCGCGCACGGCTACATCCGCGAAGGCAGCCAGGTGCACGGGCTCACCAAGGGCCGCGGACGGGTGCTGCGCAGCGGCAACCTGCACGTATTCCTGGACCTGGAAGTCGAGGACAGGCAGGGCCGCAGCCACCGCTTCACGGGCACCGCCTTCACCTCCAATCCCTGGCAACCCTGGCCCTATGTCTGCGCGACCCACAGTTTCGTGCGCTGGGATCTGGCGGGCCTCACCGGCTGGGGCGAGATCCAGGAGGTCACCACCTAGGGCCCCGCCATGGCGGACCACACGCCGACGCAGGCGCTGCGCTCCGCTCCGACGCCGGAGTGGATCGCCGACATCCGCGCGCGCTTTCCCGTGGAGCGCGCACTGGATGCGCTGCTGACCCGCAAGCTGGCGCGGCGAGCGGAAGCGCTCGAGCAGCAGATGGATTTCTCCACGCTGGAGCCGCGCCTGCTCAGCTACCTGCGCCGCGCCACCGGATCGAGCAGCGCGCGTATCACCAACCTTCAGCGCCTCACCGGTGGCGCCTCCAAGGAACAGTTCACCTTCGACCTTTGGTACCCGGCGACCGGCTCGCGGAAACTCATTCTGCGCATGGACCCGCTCGAATCTGTGGTCGAGACACACCGCCTGCGCGAGGCGCAGATCCTGCGCGCGATGCGCGGCGTGGTTCCGGTACCCGAGGTCCTCTGGGTAGCGGACGAGGCCGATGCCCTGGGCAGGCCGTTTCTGATCGCCGGCTTCCTGGAAGGCAGGGTGCAACCGGAAGGCGGCGGCAAGATGACCGGCCTGGGCATGCATTTCGCACCGGAGCTGCGCGCCTTGCTCAAAGACCAGTTCGTCACTCATCTCGCCGCCATCCATCGGCTGGACTGGCGCCGCTGCGATCTCTCCAGCTTCGACGCGCCGGCGCCGGGCACTGACGAGGCCAATCGCTGGTCGCTCGGGCTCTGGGAGCGGGTCTGGCACGAAGACAGTCTGCAGGCGCATCCAATCATGGACCAGGCAGCGGCTTGGCTGAAAGCGAACATGCCCGCGGTGGAGCAACCTGTGGTGGTGCACGGGGACTACCGCAGTGGCAACTTCATGTATACCGCCGAGGGGCGGATCAACGCTGTGCTGGACTGGGAGCTATGCCACCTCGGGGATTATCACGAGGATCTCGCCTATGTCGGCTGCGAGCTGCTCGGTTGCCCGGATGAACGTGGTCAACCTCTGGCCTGCGGGTTGCTGGCGTTCACGGAACTGCTGGAAAAATATGAAGCCCTCTCGGGCCGCCGGGTGGATCGCGACCGGCTGCACTGGTACGAAGTCTTCACCTATTACAAAACCGCCGCCATCGCCGCCACCGGCCTGCGCGTCGCCCACGGCCGCAAGACCCACCTCGACGCCATGATGAACCTGATCGGTGGTCTCGGCAGCATTGCCACGGGACAACTCGCGCGCCTGCTGGACTGAGCGCGGCACATGGCTCAACGCGGCTCGCAGATGAAGACCGGGATATCCCGGTCGGTGCGCTGCTGATAGAGCTCGTAATCTGGATAATACTGGCAGCAAGTCGGCCACACTTCGCCCTTCTCCTCTGCGCTGGCGCGCCGCGCCCGCAGCGCCATCTTTTTGTCGCGGTACTGCACTTCGATATCCGGATGGGCGATCAGGTTGTTGACCCACACCGGACTATTCGGCGCCCCGCCCTGGGAGCCGACCAGAATGACGCCGTCACCATGGGGGACGTACATCAGGGGCACGGTCCGCCTGGCACCGGACTTGGCGCCGGTCATGGTCACCAGGCAGATCTCATGACCATTGAGCTTGCCCAGGATGCGCCCATTGCTCCAGCGATACAGCTTTTCGTTGATACGGGAAAACACCTTGAGCCAAGGGATGATCTTCGCCATCTGTTCCGATGTGGCAGTGCGAATGTTGACCATGTCCGTCCTCCGGATCTGCGTTGTTGTTCCGATCTCAAGATACCCCATAGGCCACCGGGATGACACCGCGGTACGCCGCAGGGCGGCGAACTGATCCCACGGGCGAACACCATTATTTCAAAACATTCTAAAAACTCTGGGTTCGATGTATTTTCAAATTATGAACAGAGGCTATGCTGCGCCCTCTTGCGCGGGCTGACTCCGGGGGAAATACATGCAATGGCAGGCTTGGCTGGCCATCGGCTTGACGCTGGGGGTCTTGGTGACGCTCGTGCTGACCCATCTCAGCCCTCATCTGGTGATGATGGCCGCACTCACCGTGCTCAGCCTTTGCGGTGTGCTCAGCGCCCAGGAGGCGCTGGCCGGATTCGGTAACCCGGGGTTGATCACTGTCGCCGCCATGTTCGTGGTCGCCGCCGGCCTGGACGCGTCCGGGGGTATCCATCTGTTGGCCAACCGGCTACTCGGGCGCCCCACCAATGTGCGCGGGGCACAGTTTCGTATCGCCACACCGGCGGCCTGCCTCAGCGGCATGCTCAACAACACGCCGGTGGTTGCAGCCATGATTCCGGCACTGCATGCCTGGTCGCGGCAGATCGGCGTGGCGCCCTCCAAGCTGATGATTCCATTGAGTTACGGCGCCATCCTGGGCGGCACCCTGACCATGGTCGGCACCAGCACCAACCTGGTGGTCAACGGCCAGTATCAGGCGCTGACCGGTGAGCCGGGCTTCGGCATATTCGACATCACCCCCTTGGGTCTGCCGGTGGCGCTGGTGGGACTGGGCTTCCTACTGCTGACGTTCCCGCGCCTGCTGCCCGACCGCCAGGAAAAAACTCCCTTTGCCAATCTCCGCGAATTCACCCTGGAGGTGGCAGTCGCCCCCGGAGGCCCGCTGGTGGGGAAAACGGTCGAGCAGGCCGGACTGCGCAATCTGCGCCGGGTCTATCTGGTGGAAATCGAGCGCGACGGCAATATCGTCACCGCAGTGCCTTCCCAGGAAAAACTGCGCGGCGGCGATCGTCTGGTGTTCGCGGGAGACACCCAGGCGATTTCCGACCTGCTGCGCATCAACGGCATCATTGCCTCGGTCGCGGATGGCGCCGACGGCCCGGGCCCGCTGGCGACCGAACGGGCCGAGCGGCGGTTGGTCGAGGCTGTGGTGTCACCACACTGCGACGCCGTGGGCCACGCCATCCGCGATGCCCGCTTCCGCGACCGATACGGTGCTGCGGTGCTGGCAGTGGCCCGCAACGGCGAGCGTGTCCCCGGCAATCTCGGCAGCATCCAGCTGCAGGCCGGAGACAGCCTGCTGCTGGAGGCCCGCCCGGCGTTCGTCAGCCGCCAGCGCTACACCAAGGACTTTCTGCTCATCAATGACCTGGATACCGAGCAGCCACGGCACGAGCGCGCCTATCTCGCCTGGGGCATCCTGCTGACCCTGGTCGCAGCCGCCGGCATGGGCTGGACCAGCATGCTCAACGCCGCGCTGATCGGTGCGGGTGCCATGCTGTTGACCGGCTGCTGCTCGGTCAGTCAAGCGGAGAAAAGCCTCGATCTCACGGTGATCATCACCATAGCCGCGGCCTTTGCCCTCGGCGCCGCCCTGGAAAAGACCGGCGCCGCCGCAACCATCGGCAACAGCTTTCTGGCACTGAGCGGCGGCCGCCCCTGGCTGATGCTGGTGATGACCTATGTCACCGTGGCCGTGCTCACCGAAATGATCACCAATAACGCCGCGGCCATGCTGATGCTGCCCACGGTGCTGGCGATGACCAATGGCGCGCAACTCAACGCCGAACCCTTCGTGCTGGCGGTAATGATGGCCGCCTCGGCCAGCTTCACCACCCCGATCGGTTACCAGACCAACCTGATGGTTTACGGCCCGGGGAACTACCGCTTTACCGACTTTCTCCGGGTCGGCATCCCCATGCAACTGGTGGTCGGGGTCACCACCCTCGCGGTTTTAGTGGCCGGTTGGCCCCTGCGCTGAGGCATCGGGTACGCGCTCCGGCGTCGGCTCGGCCGTCAGTCGCAACCAGAGAAAGCCGCCGACACCCGCGATCAGGGAGCCGAACAGCACCCCGGTCTTGGCCAGAATCAAGGTTTCCGGATCGGCCCGAAAGGCGAGCTCGGCAATGAAGATCGACATGGTGAAACCGATACCGGCAAGCAGCGCGACACCCGGAATCTGACGAAAACGGGTCCCCTTGGGCAGTTCTCCGATACCCAGGCGCAACGCCAGCCAGACCGCCGCGGTAATCCCGATCAGCTTACCGATCACCAGCCCCAGTCCGACGCCCAGGGCGACCGGATCGCGCAACAGCGCGTTCCAGTCACTGCCCTGCAGCGGGATTCCGGCATTGAACAGGGCGAACACCGGCACCACCAGGAAGGCTACCGGCAGAGACCAGAGATGCTCCAGGCGCTGCAGGGGCGCTTGCACCTGGAGCGCACCATTGCCCAGCGCCTGGGCAATGGTGCGTAACTCGTCGTTGGTCATGATGCTGGCATCCGGCCGATAGCTGCGGTCGAACCGCGCCATCAGCGCTCGCACGCGCCGGCTGAAGGCCGCCGGATCGTAGCGCGGGCGCGCTGGCACCGTGAAAGCGCCGATCACGCCGGCCAAGGTGGCGTGGATCCCGGACTCGAGGAGTAGATACCAGAGCACCACCGCCACCAGGAAGTAGGGCATGGTGCGGCGGATTCCGGCGAGGTTGAACACCACGAGCAGCCCCACCACGGCTGCCGCCCAACCCAGCCAGTCGAGCGCAATGTGCTCGGTATAGAACAGCGCGATCACCAGCACCGCGCCCAGATCGTCGACGATCGCCAACGCCACCAGAAAGGTGATCAACCCCCGGGGTACGCGGCCGGCAAGCAGCGCCACCACGCCCAGGGAAAAGGCGATATCCGTGGCCATGGGAATGCCCCAGCCCCGCACCTCCGGGGTGCCGCCATTGAGCAGGGTGTAGATCAGTGCCGGAACCAGCATCCCGCCGGCGGCGGCGACGATCGGCAGCATGGCATGGCGGGGCTGTGCCAGCTCGCCGACCAATATCTCCCGCTTCAGCTCCATGCCCACGACGAAGAAGAACAACGCCATGAGGCCGTCATTGACCCAGTGGTGGAGAGTTTTCTCCAGGCCCCAGTCGCCAAATTGCAGGCTTGCGGGGAGGTGAATCAGATGCTGATACGCCGGAGCCAACGCCGAATTGGCCAGCAGCAACGCCAGCAGAGTGGTACCCATCAACACCATGCCGCCGGTGGTCTGGCGATGGATAAATTCCTCGAAGGGGGTGAGCAGGCGATCGAAGGCGCGCTCCCAGGGCGCCAGAATCACCCCTTCTTCATTGCCGTTTTCGCCCTCGCCGGTCGGCCCGGTCGTTGGCTTGGAATGCTGGTTGTCGGTCACGATTTCTCCATTCTCGAGTCCCTGTATCCACGATGCCGGAGACCAGATCCTGCACCGCCCATCCGGGCGCATGCCATCATAATACGTTCCCAGCGCACGGGGCGGCTCCGGGTGCGAAGCCACCGGCCGATCCCTTGTTGGCCTTCACGCGCTTCCATGCCCGCTGCATATTCTCTCGTGCGAAGGCCTGCTCCAGCAGGCCTCGCCCTGCGCCCTCCGATTCCTGTCGCGGGAAACCGGTTTCATCGCTGACCGTTCGGGGCAGGGCTTCACCCTGACCTTTCACGGCCCGCCCCGCTGGCGCGGGCATCTGATGCGATACCGTACTCATCGACAAGGCGTTTGACGCTCCTTCTCGTTCAGCCCTTCGCCCTGAAT
>CAJXRS010000045.1 GCA_913060555.1 uncultured Gammaproteobacteria bacterium
CCTCTCTATTCGTCGGCAGCGTCAGATGTGTATAAGAGACAGGCCTGGTACTGCTCGAAGGCGTTGCGTCCGTCGTGCGCCTGCTCGTGATAGCGCAGCGTGCCGCTTTGCGCGTCGAGGATCAGGTCGCTGAACAGCGCGCGGCCCCAGACGATGCGCAGGAAGATCAGCCGCTCGTTGAGCCAGCGCGGCGCGATCGGCCCGCCGACGTTCTCGATCAGCAGGCTGCGGCGCGGCGCCCCCGGTGCATCCACGATCAACGCCGCGCCCCAGGGCCCGGGCTGCGTGGTGTCCGGGTTGCGCAGCCACAGGCGCGCGGCGCCCTCGGGTGCGGGCAGCTGATCGCCGGCCGGGGTCGCCCCGCCGGGGACATCGATCAGGTGCAGGCGGTTGGCAAACTCCGCCGCAGGCGGGCCGGCGTGAACCACGCGCGGCGCGTCCCAGCAGGCCGGCGAGGTGTGGAAGTCCGGTCCTGCCGCGCTCGCAGCACAGGCCAGCAGCAGCGCCAGCGCCACCGCGCCGTGCCTCATCCGCCGGTCTGCAGCAGCATCTGGACCTGGGTCTGCGCGCCGGTGCCGATCAGGTTGATGCTGACCGTACGACGGCTTTTCACGAAGCGCAGCGAGGTCATCGGCGCGCCGGCCGTGGCGGGCAGTGATTCGTCGTCCCAGCCCTGCGTCTTCATCTGCTCTCGCAGGTGGGCGGCGACCGCGGCGGTGTCGTCGTCACTCTGGCCCTGCAGCATGCGGCCCGCCGGTGTGTCTGACACGGCCAGGATGCGCAGGCCCGGGTAGAGGCTGACGTCGTCGGGGAAGTCCGCCGGCCGCTCCAGGTTCTGGCCGGTGGTGACGGTGTTGCCGCCGGTCTCCTGGGTGATCGCCACCGCCTTGCCATCGGCGCCGACGCTGACATCCACGTCCAGGCCATGCTGCGCGGCGTAGTCCTCCATCTGCTTCTCGCGCGCCTCGGGGCTGTCGGCGGCCGGGCCGCAGGCGCTCAGCACGAGGCTGCCAAGCATCAGCGCGACAAGAGTGGGGGCGGCGGGAAGGTTCATGGCGTGCTCCAGGCTTGGGTGTCAGGGTTTGGGCGTCAGGGTTCGGACTTCAGGGGTTCCGCGGGTGCGGTGACGGTGCCGCTGCGTTGCGGAAACTTCGCGGCCCATTCGGCGCGCTTGGCGGCGGCGGCACCGGCCGAGTCCCGCTCCCAGCGCAGGCGCGCGTCGGCGGACAGGGGTGCCCCGCAGACGTTGTCGGGCAGGCAGTAGCTGCGTTCCTCGAAGGGATCGTCGAAGGCGTAGCAGGCCTGGCCGTCCGGGCAGGACCCCGGGTTGCAGTCCTTGCGTCCGGCGCAGACGCCGGGCGTGACGCGGCTGCCGTCCGGGCAGTTCACGGCCCAGCGCGACAGGCACTTCGTCGCGCAGTCGTGGCTGGCGGTGAAGCCGCTGCCGGAGATGCTGCACGGCGAGCCGGCGGGCTTGCCGCAGGCGGCGAGCAGCAGCATGCACAGCATCAGCGATGCCATTCTCATGGCGTGATCTCCACCGGCGTGCGCGCCAGCACCTGGTGTTGCAGGCCGGTGACGTAGCGCAGCTCGTACTGGCCGGGTTCGGCGGTGCGGCGGGCGGGAATCTTCCCTTCGCCGTCGGCCTCGCGCGCGGGCTTCGCCGCAAAGCCGTAGTTGACGGTGTAGCCCCACATCTTGCCGTCGGGGGTGTCGGCGGGCGCGATCACCACGCGATCACCGGCGAAGCCGGCACCGCGGTAGTGCACCGGAATCTCCTGCCCGGCCTTGATCGTCGCGGGCGCCTGGACGCTGGCGGTGGAAGCCTCGATGCGGATCGGGCTGCGCGCGATCACCTTGCGCCCGGGGTTCACCAGATAGGCGATCTCGTAGTCGCCGGCAATGGCCGGCACGCGGATCTCGACCGTGCCCGGCGCGTCGCCGGCACCGCGCTTGAGCGCCACATAGCTGTCCCGGTTGTGGCCCTGGCCCACTGGCACCACGCTGATCCAGTCGTCGTCCCAGCCGTCCGGCCCGGTCCAGGTCACGTTGATGGTCGAGCCGCCCTCGGCGGTCGCCGGACCCGAGACGCTGGCACTGACGTCCTCGACCCGCAGGGGCCGCGTCGCCTTCACCGCGTACTGCATGCCCGGATAGGTGGTGTAGGCGGCACCCATCACGTAACGGATTTCGTAGTCGCCAGCCTCACCCGGCGTGGTGAGCCGCACCGGCTTGCCGGGCACCAGGCGCGCGCTGTAACGCGCGTTGTCGAAGGCGCGCGCATCGCCGGCCGGCACGATGGTGACGAGATCGTGTTTGCTCAGCGGCCCGCCCCAGACGATATCGAGGGGGCTGGCGATGCTGGCGGTATCCGGCGCCTGCAAGGTGAAGTGCTGCGGCGTGATCTCGATGTCCTGTCGCGCCAGCACCACCTGCGGTTGGCGCAGCGTGTAGCGCAGCTCGTAGCGGCCGGCGCGCGGCGGCATCTGCAGCGGCGCGCGCTTGAGCGGGCTGGCCGCCGGCACCTTGGCCGGCGAGACGAAGAAGATCGCATCGTCCGGCGCGGCGTCCGGCTCGGTCACCAGCAGCAGGGTGTTGAGTTCATCCGGCCCCTGCCAGCCGATGTCGATCACCGCGCCTTCGGGCGCCGTGGCCGGGGCATCGAGTTTGACCGGCAGGTCCAGGTCCACCGGGATCGTGAACACATGGGTCTTGCCGGCCGTGACCTGAACTTCGCGCTCGCCGTGCCGGGGCTTGCCGTCGGCCCAGCCGTGCCAGGTGGCGCGCACGCGGTAAGGCCCTTCGGGCACCTCGGTTTCGGCCACGCCGACGCCATCGGCAGCGAAGCCCGCGAACGCGCCGTCGCCGTCCGGCGGGGCTGCGGCGTCTGCCGGCGTCATCGACCAGTCCAGCTTCGACTGGATCAGCGGCCCGCCGTCCAGGACCGTGGCCTTGAGCACCACCGTGGCCGGTGCGGCCGCGGGCGGCTCGGGCGGTGGTTCGGGAACCGCCACCGTGGACAGGGCCGCTGCCAGTTGCGCGGCATCGTCGGCGGCCAGGAACTGTCCGCCGGTCTCCGCCGCCAGGCACTGCAAGCCCTTGCGCTCCTCGACCGTGACGTCGAAGCCGATCACGTGCACGGTGAAATCCAGACCGTTCTTCTCCAGCGCGCGGCCGACCGCACAGGGGTCGGCGTCGCAGGTCTCCTTGCCGTCGGAAACAAGGATCACCGTCGCCGCCTGGCGCCTGTAGTCCAGCTTCTCGGCGGCGTGCTGCACAGAAGCCGACAGCGGCGTCATGCCGCGCGGGGTCAGGGTGCGGATCTGCCGGCGCAGCGCCTCGCGATCGGTGCCGACCTCGGCCAGCGTCTCGATGTCGGCGCAGTCCGACTTGCGGCGATGCCCGTAGGCCACCAGGCCCAGCCGCTGCTGCGCGGGAAGCTCGTAGGTCAGCGCCTCGACCACGTCCTTGGCGATGACGATCTTGTTGACGCCGTCGATCTGCCCCCACATCGACCCGGAGGCATCCAGCACCAGCAGGCTGTCGCGGGGTGTTCCCCCGGCCGCGGATGCCGGCTGTGCCGGCAATCCGGCCAGCGCGAGCGCGGCAATTGCGCTGCACACCCGCAACGCGAGACCCAGTCGATCTTTGAATGTTGTCATCGCGCCGTGCACCTATAGGGGGTCTATGCCAAGTGCCAAATCGCCCGGAGAGTACCGTGCCGCGCATTCGACGGCCAGCTTTGATATCTCGTAGGCATACGGGGTCAGGCCTAGAGTTTATACAGCCCCCTGTAGGTTGGGCTGACGCAGGAAGCCCAACAGACCAACCCCCGTCCGAAACACACGCTTGCGAAGCCTGCGCGTTTTGCACCCCACCCAAGCATCACGCACAGAAGGCGCTCCGTCGGGCAGGTTGCAGCCGGCAACCTTTGTGCCCCGATATTCCCGGTGTTTACGATGTTGGGCTTCCTGCGTCAGCCCAACCTATCGAGATTGGATATCATATTCCGAGCTCTGCCTTGATATTTGCTATCACGGACGGCTCCCAATTCTGCCCCGTAATTTGTGTACGGAGACGTTTCAAGCTCTGAACCTCAACAGTGTACCGATCGGCCTCGGCTGAAGTAGGCCGTATGAAAAGCCCGACCACCTCACCCCATGTCGTCATGCCTGTGCGCGCTTCTGACTTAATAGTCCCTGATGCGTTGTCACTTTCTACAATCGTCAGGTTGGCAGTCATCGCACGGACAGATGCCTTCCATATTTCGTCGTAAGCCTTGCCCCGCACCTCGAATGTAGAACCACCACTCCCGGGCTGAAGAGTGCCGACGGTGGCACACCCTGAGAGAAGCCCGACCAGTAGAAACGCCATAATCGCTTTCATAAATAACCCCTTATTCGCGATGAGTTGCGGCATTGAAACGTGGAATTTCCATGAGCTAAGCTCACGCAGGAAGCCCAACAGATTCAACGCTCGCCTGAAAGATACGCTTGCGAGGCCTGCGGGTTGTACATCGCATTCAAGCGCCCCCAAAAAGCGCTCGGTCGGGCGGGCTGCACCCCGACACGATCTTAGGCTTCCTGCGTCAGCCAACCTACCGGGCGGCTGAGGCTTTTTGGGCACCGACATGTGCGGCTGCGATCTCGATAGGTTTTCGGTCGAACAAGAGCATCAGCGGTACTCCTTTAATGGATTCTCGGATGAACTCTGCAAGATCATATGGGAGGCTAAAAAAGCGTCGAAGCCAGCGCTGTTCTTCATCGTACTGCTTCCTTTCGAACCCAGAACCTTCAAGTAATTTGGTGCCATTGACCTCAAGCTCGATCTTGTGGTGAACAAGCGCATTCCGTTGCCGGGAAAGCATGACAAGCGTTTCGTGCAGACCTGTTCCATGCGGAAACCGATATGTGGGGGAAAAGCTCTTTGGTCCAAAGAGCCATTTCTTCTTGAAGTCTGCCTTTTCAAATAGAGGGAACAGCTCGACTGACTCGGCATTTGCAAGGCCAATTGCTAATATGGCGTTGATCAACGCCTCGCAGAGGGCATAGGAAAGCATTATCACATCTACGTACCCTATCATGTGCCTCTGATCGAAAAGTTCATGGAACTGCCAATCGTGTGACGAAAGAAACTGAATTTGCTTATCTACAGAGGCGACTAATCTTTCAACTGAAGCATCGGGATTCAGTATGCGCAAGCGTTCGATTTCTTTTTCGCGGTGCGAACCATATTCATCAATCGGTTTCGGCACAAATTCTGCCATCTCAGCTTCGAGGGTGCAGAACGTATCCCACCGCGCTCGAAGCGCTGCGTCGATGTACGTGTAATGCGCGGTGTGAACAAAGTTCTTTGGATTCATCTTACCAGCGGCCAATGGCTACTGCCGGACCTTGGGGCCGGCGCCCATGCTCAGCCGAGTGCAGCCCGCGCAGGGCGCAATAAGCGTAGCGCATTGCGCCGTGTTTTGGCCGCCCACGCCATGCTTGATTGCAGTGGACCCGGCTATGAACCGCGCGCTAGCCGCGCTCAAAACAAAAAATACCGCTGCGCGAGCGGCAGCACTTTGGCCGGCTCGCAGGTGAGCAGAATCCCATCCGCGCGCACTTCGTAGGTCTGCGAATCCACTTCCATCAGCGGCAGGTAGTCGTTGAGCACCATGTCGCGCTTGGTGATGGCACGGGTGTTTTTGACCGCCACGGCGCGGCGTTTCAGACCGAGCTTTTCGGGCACGCCGGCATTCAGCGCGGCCTGGGAAACGAAGGTGAGGCATGTCGAGGCGATGGCGGGCCCGAGCGCGCCGAACATGGGCCGGTAGTGCACCGGCTGCGGGGTGGGGATGGAGGCGTTGGGGTCGCCCATGGGCGCGGCGGCGATGGCGCCGCCCTTGAGGATCAGCGCCGGTTTGGCGCCGAAGAACGCCGGCTTCCACAGCACGATGTCGGCGAGCTTGCCGGCCTCCAACGAGCCGACTTCGTGGGCGATGCCGTGGCTGATGGCGGAGTTGATGGTGTACTTGGCGATGTATCGGCGGGCGCGGAAGTTGTCGGCGCGGTCTCCCTCTCCCCCGGCCCCTCTCCCACCGGGCGAGGGGAGTTGACCGCGCTGCACCTTCATCTTGTGCGCGGTCTGCCAGGTGCGGGTGATGACTTCGCCCACCCGGCCCATGGCCTGGGAGTCCGAAGCGATCATCGAGAAGGCACCCAGGTCGTGGAGGATGTCCTCGGCGGCGATGGTCTCGCGGCGGATGCGCGATTCGGCGAAGGCCACGTCCTCGGCGATGCCGGGGTCCAGGTGATGGCAGACCATCAGCATGTCCAGGTGCTCGTCCACCGTGTTGACTGTGTAGGGCCGCGTCGGGTTGGTGCTGGAGGGCAGCACGTTGGCGGCGCCGCACGCCTTGATGATGTCCGGCGCGTGGCCGCCGCCGGCGCCCTCGGTGTGGTAGGTGTGGATGGTGCGGCCCTGGAAGGCGGCCAGGGTGTCCTCCACGAAGCCGGATTCGTTGAGTGTGTCGGTGTGGATGGCGACCTGCACGTCGTAATGCTCGGCGACGTTCAGACAGTTGTCGATGGCCGCCGGCGTGGTGCCCCAGTCCTCGTGCAGCTTGAGGCCCATGGCGCCGGCCTCGACCTGCTCGGCGAGTGCCTCGGGCCGGCTGCCGTTGCCCTTGCCGAGAAAGCCGAGGTTCATGGGCAGGGCTTCGGCGGCTTCCAGCATGCGCGCCAGATGCCAGGCGCCGGGGGTGCAGGTGGTGGCGTTGGTGCCGGTGGCCGGTCCGGTGCCGCCGCCGAGCATGGTGGTGATGCCGGACATCAGCGCGTCCTCCACCTGCTGCGGGCAGATGAAATGGATGTGCGCGTCGATGCCGCCGGCGGTGGCGATCAGCCCCTCGCCGGCGATGACTTCGGTGCCCGGGCCGATGACCAGCGTCACGCCCGGCTGCACGTCCGGGTTGCCGGCCTTGCCGATGCCGGCGATGCGCCCGTCGCGGATGCCGATGTCGGCCTTGACCACGCCCCAGTGGTCGAGAATCAGCGCGTTGGTGATGACGGTGTCCAGGGCGCCGCTGGCGCGCGTAGCCTGGCTCTGGCCCATGCCGTCGCGGATCACCTTGCCGCCGCCGAACTTGACCTCCTCGCCGTAGACGGTGAAGTCGCGCTCGACCTCGATCCACAGCTCGGTGTCGCCCAGGCGCACGCGGTCGCCGGTGGTGGGGCCGAACATTTCGGCATAGGCGCGGCGGTCGATGCGGCTCATTGCTGCGCCTCCAGTTGACCCATCACTTCACCGCGAAAGCCCCACACGGCGCGCGTGCCGACATAGGCCACCAGCGTCACTTCGCGGGTCTGGCCGGGCTCGAAGCGCACCGCGGTGCCGGCCGGGATGTCGAGCCGCATGCCGCGCGCGGCGCCGCGGTCGAAGCGCAGCGCCGGGTTGGTCTCGGCAAAATGGTAGTGCGAGCCGACCTGAATGGGCCGGTCGCCGGTGTTGGCGACGCTGAGTGTCACCACCGGCCGGCCGGCGTTCAGTTCCAGCTCGCCGGGCGCGGTGTCGAGTTCTCCGGGGATCATGCGAGGTGACTCCTTTGTGGGACGAAAGTGACGGTCCGGCGCTCAACCGGGATCAGCAAACTTTGTGCCAGACGCAGCCGCTCCGGGGGCTGCGCAGCGAGTCTATTTCAGTCCGAGCCGGCCAGCCAGGCGGTGCAGGTTGGCGCGGTCCACGCGCAGTTCGCGCGCCGCCTTGGCCCAGTTGCCGGCATGGCGGCTCAGCGCCGCGCGGATCAGATGGGTTTGCAGTTCGTCCACCGCCTGGCGCAGGCCGGTGCCGGTCGGGGCATCGGCGGCGCGGTCTGCCGGCACGGCTGCGGCCGGGGCGGTGCCGATGGCGAGCAGCAGATCCAGATGCTGCGCATGCACGGTCAGGATGCGCGGGCGCTGCGGCTGCTGCGCCCGCGCGCGCAGGGCGGCCCGGCCGATCAGGTGTTCGAGCTCGCGTACGTTGCCGGGCCAGGGCTGGTGCAGCAGGGCCTGCTGCGCGTCGGCGGCCAGGCGCAGGCCGCGCAGGCCCAGGCGCACACGGTTTTCCTCCAGGAAGCCGCCGGCCAGCAGCAGCACGTCGCGGCCGCGCTCACGCAGCGGCGGCACGGTGAGGGGATAGGCACTGAGCCGGTGGTACAGGTCGGCGCGAAAACGCCCGGCGCGGACTTCCGCCGCCAGCTCCCGGTTGGTGGCGGCCAGCACGCGCACATCGACGTGGTGTTCGCGATCCGAGCCCAGGCGCTGCAGCTGGCCGCTTTGCAGCACGCGCAGCAATTTGGCCTGCACCGGCATCGGCAGCTCGCCGATTTCGTCCAGCAGTAACGTGCCGCTGTCGGCCAGTTCGAACTTGCCGCAGCGCTCGCGTACTGCGCCGGTGAAGGCGCCGCGCACGTGGCCGAACAGCTCGCTTTCGACCAGGTTGTCCGGCAGGGCGGCGCAGTTGAGGGTGATCAGCGGCTGCTGCGCACGGCGCGAGCGGGCGTGGATGGCCTGTGCCACCAGTTCCTTGCCGACGCCGGTCTCGCCGCCGATCAGCACCGTCAGGTCGGTGGCGGCAACCGTGTCGATCTCGGCTTGCAGGTGGCGCATGGGCGCGCTGTGGCCAACCAGGTCGCGATGGCGTAGCGGCGCAGGATCCTGCGCGAGCGCGCGTGCCAGTTGCTGCTCGCGCTGAGCGCGCTTCGCGAGCCCGCTGATGCGCTCGCCGGCCGCCACCACGGCCGCGGCAAGGCGGCCGAAGGCGTCCAGCACCGCCAGATCCACCGCCGCGAAGGCCTGCGGGTTCAGCGCATCCAGCGTCAGCAGGCCCCAGGGACGTTCGTCGACGTACAGCGGGCAGCCCATGCAGTCGTGCACCTCGAGCTGCCCGGTTCGCCCTTCGACCAGGCCGTCGTAGGGGTCGGGCAGCTGGCAGTCGGCCGCCAGGCGCGTCGGGCCGCGCCGCTGCAGCAGCGTCAGCAGGCGCGGGTGGTCCTGCAGGCGAAAGCGCCGGCCAAGCGTATCGTGGCTCAGTCCGATCACTGCCAGCGGTTGCAGCGTGTCGCCTTCCAGACGCAGCAGCGCAGTGGCGTCACAGGGGAAAAGCGTCAGTGCGGCTTCCAGCAGGTGCCGGTAGGGGGCCTCGTCGGGCTCGTCCCGGGCCAGGGTTTCGACCACCTGCGCGAACGCGGCGAGCTGTTGGGGTGGAGTCACTTTGACTGCTCCTGGGTGTCGTATCGACTTCATTGAAGGGTTGTCATTCTGACATCGATAAGGCGGCCGGCGTGTAACCGTGCGGTTTTCCTGCATGGCACGAAACGTGAGAGGTGCAATGCGGGGCGGGCAAACCGTGTTGCACGCAATCATCCGGCAGGGTGGACGCGCGGCCGGCCAGGTCCGATCAACACACCGTCATGGAGTCAGTCAATGCTTTCCGAACACCACCGCAGTCTGGTCAAAGCCACCGTGCCGCTGCTCGAAGCCGGCGGCGAGGCGCTCACCCGCCACTTCTACGGCATCATGCTGGACGAGTACCCGCAGGTGCGCCCGCTGTTCAATCAGGCCCACCAGGCCAGCGGCGCGCAGCCGCGGGCACTCGCCAACGGCATCCTCCAATACGCCCGCCACATCGACCACCTGGACGCGCTCGGCCCGCTGGTCGGGCAGGTGGTGCAAAAGCATGTCTCGCTGCAGGTATTGCCCGAGCAGTACCCGATCGTCGGCGCTTGCCTGCTGCGGGCGATTCGCGAGGTGCTGGGCGCGGAAGTGGCGACCGATGCGGTCATCGATGCCTGGGCGGCGGCCTATCAGCAACTCGCGGACCTGCTGATCGGCGCCGAGGAAGGTGTCTACGCAGACTCCGCGGCGGCGCCCGGCGGCTGGCGCGGCGCAAGGCCGTTTCAGGTGGCGCGCAAGGTGATCGAGAGCGACGAGATCGTCTCGCTGTACCTGCAACCGGCCGACGGCAGCGCGGTGATGGCCTTCCGGCCGGGCCAGTACATCGGTCTGAAACTCACCGTCGACGGCCAGGAGGTGCGGCGCAATTACTCGCTGTCGGCCCCGCCCAACGGGTCGACCTATCGCATCAGCGTCAAGCGCGAGGCGGGCGGGCTGGTCTCGAATTTCCTGCACGATGCGGTCGGCACCGGGGCGACGATCGATCTGTTTCCGCCGGCCGGCGATTTTGTGCTGCAGCCGGGCAGCCGGCCGCTGGTGCTGATCAGCGGCGGCGTCGGCATCACCCCCACGCTGCCCATGCTGCACGCGGCGCACGAGCAAAACCGGCCGGTGACCTTCCTGCACTTCGCGCGCAGCGGCCGGGCGCACGCCTTTCGCGACTGGGTGAACGACCTGGTGGCCCGGCATGCGCAGGCGCGGCAGTTTTATTGTTACGAGGAAGATGGTGCCGCACAGGCCGACGCTTACGGGCGTCCGAGCGCCGAACTGCTCGATCGCTGGATGCCCGCCCCGCGCGACCTGGACGCTTATTTCGTCGGGCCACCGGCGTTCATGGGCGCCATCAAACGCATGCTGGGCAAGCTCGGTGTGCCCGCCGGGCAGATGCACTGGGAGTTCTTCGGCCCGGCGGCGGCGCTGGAGGACTGACGCGGGCGCGTCATCACCGCCCGCCTTGGCGTGGGTTACCCTTGGCGGGCGGTCAGCCGCGGCAGATTCGGACACCATCAGCCCGACATCATCAGAAGGTATTCGTCATGTCTAACGACAACCCCATTCACCTGCTCAGCCACGAACACCGCTACATCCTGAAGGTGGTGCACGGCCTGAGCGCCATCGACCAGGAACTGGCGGCAGGCCGTGTGCCGGACCTCGCCCGCCTGCGCAACATCGTCGCCTTCATGCGCGAGTTCGCCGACCAGTGCCACCACGCCAAGGAGGAGGCCATCCTGTTCCCGGCCATGGAGGACAAGGGCGTGCCGCACGGCGGCTGTCCGCTGGAAGGACTGCTGCGTGAACACGCCAGGGGGCGCGAACTGGTCGGCGCGCTGGCAACCGCGACCGCGGCGCTGGCCGGCGGCGACGCATCCGCCAGCGACGCCGCACGCAGCGCCATCGCCGGCATCCAGCAGCTGTATCCGAACCACATCTGGAAGGAAGACGAAATGGTGTTTCCGATGGCGCAGCGCCTGTTCACCGAGGCCGAGCTGAAGGCCCTGGGCGCGCGCTTCGAACAGGCGGAAATCGACCTCGGCCAGGATCACAACCGCTTCGTGGCGTTTGCGGACGAGATGGCCGCCCTGCTGGGGCAGGCGCAGCAGGCGCTCGCCGGCGAGCCGGAACGACCGTGCGATCCGCGGGCGAGTCGATGATCGCCAGGCCGGCGGCCGGAGTGCCGCTGCTGCGGCTCGGCTTTCGGCCGTTTTTTCTGGGCGCCGCACTGTTCGCCGTGCTGGCGGCGGGGCTGTGGGCGGCAGCCTACGCCGGCTGGCTGGGCGGGCTCGCGCCGCGCGGTAGCTGGCTGATCTGGCATATGCACGAGATGCCGTTCGGCTTCGCGGTGGCGGTGATCGCCGGCTTCCTGCTCACTGCGGTGCAGGCCTGGACCGGCTCACCCGGCCTGCGCGGCCGGTGGCTCGCGGCAGTGTTCGCGCTGTGGCTGGCGGCGCGCATCGGCTGGCTATGGCCGGGGTTGCCCTGGCCGGTGCTGGTAGCGCTGGAACTTGCGTTCCTGCCGGCGGTGGCGGCGCGTGTGGGCTGGCAGCTCGGGCGCGCCGGACAGCGGCGCAACTATCCGCTGGTCGCGCTGCTGGTGGTGCTGACGCTGACGGACGCGCTGGCGCTGTGGGCGCTGGCGGCGGGCGATTTCGAGTTGCTGCGGCGGGCCGTGTGGGCCGCGCTGTGGCTGATCGGCACGGTCGTCGCCATCGTCGGCGGGCGCGTGGTTCCCATGTTCACCGCGAGCGGCCTGCAGCTGCCGGCGCCGATTGCCCCGCGCCGCTGGCTGGAGGCACTGGCCCACGGCGGCCTGCCGCTGCTCGCGGGGCTGGCGCTCGCCGGGGTGGGGCTGGCGCCGGACAGGCGTCTGGCGCCGCTGTTCCTGCTGTTGGGGATCGCCCATGCCCTGCGCCTGGCGCGCTGGTTTCGCCCCGGCGTGCTGCGCGTGCCGCTGCTGTGGTCGCTGCACCTGGCCTACGCCTGGCTGGTGGCGGCGCTGCTGGGGCTGACGGCCTGGCACCTGGGTCTGCCGATCCTGGGCAGTGCGGCGCTGCACCTGTTCACCATCGGCACCATCGGCGGTCTGATCCTGGCCATGATGGCGCGCGTCAGCCTGGGCCACACCGGTCGGCCGCTCGATCCGCCGGCGGTCATGTCGCTCGCGTTCGGGGCCGTGGCCGCGGCCGCGGCCGTGCGTGCCGGACTGAGCGGCGTGGCGCCGCGCCTGGCGGTGGCCCTGTCGGCGGCGCTGTGGTGCCTGGGTTTCGGCTTGTTCGTGTACTGCTATGGCCCGATGCTGTGGCGGGCGCGGGTGGACGGCGGGCCGGGTTGAGCCGGCCGGGCAAAGGCCGCGCCGGGCCGCGCGCACCCTCAGCCCGGTATCGGCCGGCCGCGCACGGTTGGCACTTTCACACGATGGGTTCGTGGACGGTGACCAGCTTGGTGCCGTCCGGGAAGGTGGCTTCCACCTGCACGTCGGGGATCATCTCCGGCACCCCCTCCATGACGTCGTCGCGGGTGAGCAGGGTGCGGCCGTAATCCATCATCTCGGCCACGGTGCGGCCATCGCGGGCGCCTTCCAGAATCGCCGCGCTGATGTAGGCCACGGCCTCCGGGTAGTTGAGCTTGACGCCGCGCGCCTTGCGCCGTTCGGCGAGCAGGGCGGCGGTGAACAGCAGCAGCTTGTCCTTTTCGCGGGGGGTGAGTTCCATGGTGTCTCCTGACGATGGGGCTCAGGTGGCCCAGATGCGTGGGATCGGGGGCGGCTGGCCATCTCTGGCCTGGCGCAGCTCCTGCCAGAGCCCGATAAACAGCGACCGCAACCGCGCGGCGCAACTGGCGCGGGCGCGCACCACCAGCAGTTCCGGCAGCAGGGTGGCGGCGGCGTACAGCGCGGGCGTGGGGTCGTCGAGGCGCGCGCGGACCCGGGCCAGCATGTCCGCAGTGGCCGCGGTCGAGACCAGGGTGCCGAAGGCCGGGTGTCCGCCGAGCCCCCAGTGGCTGTCGAGCAGGCTGGCATCGAGGCGCTGGCGCTCGCCCAGCAGGGGCTCGTCCCCGCGCCACAGCCACAGGCGCTGTTCGAACTGGCCGTGTGCGAAGCGCTCCTCGGCGGCCGGCCGGCCCAGGCAGTTGATGTCCCAGCCGGTGTAGTGGGCGCCGGGCTCCAGGGTCACGTGCACATGGTTGCGCGCCCAGGCGCCGTCGAACAGCAGGTTTTCCTGGGGCAGCCACTCGGCGTGTGCGCCGGCGGCGACCTGCAGGTTCAGGATCTGTGTTTGCGGCCGTGCGGGGCTGCCGCCGCGATAGGCGCGCCCGGCCCCGGGGGTGGTGAACAGAACCCGGGTATCGGGCGCGCAGCGGATGTCGATATCCAGGTGGTCGCCGGCGACCAGCCCGCCCGGCGGATGCAGGATGTAGACGTGGCACTCGTCGGGCCGGGGATAGAAGGGGCGCTGCACCCGCAAGGGTCCCAGGCTCCGATTGCGCACCAACGAGGTGCGTTCGCCGCGGCGCGCCAATACCAGTTCGAGCCGCGCGGACCAGCCGGCGGTGGTCGGGGATGGTGCCTGGACGAGCGAGTTCACTGCTGGGTTTGCCCTGTGCGGCCCGGGGTGTGGATGCCGAAACGCAATAACTATACCGGCAACGGCGGCGCGGGTCGGTCAGTCCTCGCCCAGCAGATACTTGCGCGGATGCCGGCCGGCGGCGTGGCCCATGAAGGGTGGATGGATCGAATAGCCGAGCAGGGCCTGCAGGCGCGCGCTCATGGTACGCGCCTGTTGCTGAGGCACTGTCAGGAAATAGTTTTCCTGGGTGCGTGCCCAGGGTTGGCAGTACTGGATGGAAAAGCCGCGCCTGGGTTGGTCGGTGCGATTGGCGCCGCCCCGGTGCAGCAGGTTGCCGGCGAACACCAGGCAGGTGCCGGCGGGCATCTCGATGCCGATGCCGAGCCCAGCCATGCGCTCGGCGAAGTCCGGGTCGGTCTCGCGCTCGCCGCTGCGGTAGTCGCCGCCGATGTCGGCCTCGCTCCACAGGTGGCTGCCGGGAATCATCTCGGTAGCGCCATTGTCGGCGGTGAAGTCGTCCACCGCGACCATGGTCGACAGGCTGACCATGGGCCGCGGCCGGGGCAGCGGGTAGAAGGCGTCGTCGTTGTGCCAGGGTTGGGGGGACTCGCCTGGATGAATGCAGATCGCCAGGCTGCCGGTGAGCAGATAGTTGGGATCCAGAAAGCGGTCGCACAGCGCCAGCACCCGGGTGTCCTCGACGATGTCCTGAAACACCGGATCCCGCGCCACCAGGGTATAGACGCGCTCGGTGGCCTCACCCTCGAAATTGTTGCGGCCGCGATAGGCACCGAGTTCGCGGTCGAGTGCGGCGCGCACCCGGGTCAGCCACTCGGCGTCCAGAAAGCCCGGCAGCAGGGTATAGCCGCGAGTGCGGATTTCGTCTTCGGCGGCGGCGGGATCGAACATGCGCGCGGCGTCAGCGCTGCCGCAGGATGGGCACCCAGTGGAACAGGCCCACCAGGATCACCATGACGATATCGCTCGTCTCGGCGCGGCCCGCGGCGCGGAGCTTGCCGTGCACGAACACCAGTTCGCCCAGATGGGCGAGAAAGACCACGAAGGCGATGGCGAGCAGGCGGTAATCCCAGGGCGGGGCGAACACCCCGAGCAGGGCGAGCAAGGGCAGGATCCAGAAGCCCAGGGTGAGTAGTTTCCCGATGGTGAAGAACTTTTGCATGTGCGCTCCTTGGAGGGAATGGTAGGGGAACTCGTTGCGGTCGAGTGTAGCAGGGGCCATCGGGCCGCTACAGGTCGCCGGTGGGGGATTCGCGGCCTTTCGGTCGCGCCAGCCGGGCGCCCGTCCAGTGCAGGAACAGCGCCGCCGCGATCCCCGACGCGCCCAGGATCATCGCCATCACCACGATCTGATAGCGCGCCGCGACCAGCGGCGCGATCCCGGAGAGAATCTGGCCGGTCATCATGCCCGGCAGGGTCACCAGGCCCACCGCGAAGAACGAGTTGAACACCGGGATCAGCGCGGCGCGGAAGGCGGCGTCCCGGGCCGTGCGGTAGTCGCCGCCACGGTTCATTTCGGCATACAGCCGCTCACCGGCGAGGCTGACGCTGTTCATGGCGGCGGCAAAGATCATCCCCGCCAGCGGAATCAGGGTGCGCGGCTGGTACCAGGGCTCGATGCGCAGCACCGGGCCCACCACCAGCGCCAGCACGCCGAGTCCGGCGATGGCGATGGCGGCCAGACCCGGCCCCAGCAGGGCGCGCCTGGCATCCGGCACATTGCCGAGCGCGATCCAGCAGGATGCCCAGATCATCACCACCAGCACCGCGAGCACCGGCCAGGGATGGTCGGCGGCGAAGAGAAAATTCAGCGCATAGCCGACCAGCAACAGTTGCGCGAGCATCCGCGCCAGGGCGTACCAACTGTGCCCGGTGGGCTGCGACCAGGCCATCTGGATGCCGATGACCGCGAACGCCGGCAGCAGGGCGAGCCCGAGCTGCACGGGCGGAATGTTCTGCACCACTGGCTGGACTCCTGTACCTGACGGCGCCGATGCCCGGGCAGCGCCGGGGCCGGCTGTCGCCATGATCCCGGCAAACCGGCCCGATCACAATGCGGATCGCCGGTCGGCGATGGACCGCGTCCGGGCCCGGCGGCTGACACAGAGGCTTCACAGGGTTCTGCAATGCTTGTCGGCCGGAACCTCGTAGATCGGTGTTGCCATGAATCCCTCGCCTGAACAGTCAGAACCCCTGGGGCATGACAACTTGCCGGATTTTCCGCTGCTGGCGTCGCTGTATGAGGAGATACAGGGGCTGCGGGAAGCGGTGTTCGCGGACGCCGAGCAGATGCTGCGCCTGGTCGACGGCGAGCGCACGCCCGGGCGCAGCAACCTGGCGCACTATCTGGCGCTGCGCAGCCGCGACCTGCGCTCGCTGCAGGAGCGTCTGGCGCGCTGTGCGCTGTCCTCACTGGGGCGCAGCGAGGCCCATGTCGCCGCCACCCTGGATTGCCTGCTGGCGTTACTGGCTGCGGTGCTCGACCGGCCCGCACCTGAGCCGGCGGTGGCGGCCTCGTTCGAGGCCGGGCGGCGCGCACTGCTCGACCAGCGTGCGCGCCTGTTCGGACCGCTGCCGGAGGGCCGTCCCAGCCACATCCTGGTGACATTGCCGTCGGCGGCCGCCGCGGATCCCCGGTTCGCCGTCGACCTGGTCGCCGCGGGCATGGACTGCGCGCGCATCAACTGCGCGCACGACGATGCCGCAGCCTGGCAGGCCATGGTCGCCAATGTGCGCGCGGCGGCGGCTGCCGCCGGCCGGGAGTGCCGCATCCTCATGGACCTGGCCGGCCCCAAGTTGCGCACCGGCGCGATCGTGCCCGCCCAGAGCCTGCGCCTGAAGGGCGCCGTGCGTCTGGTGCCCGGCGCCGCGGCGAACTCGGATGAACTGGGCTTCCCGGCGCAGGTGATCGCCGCGCTGGCGCCCGGAGACCGCCTGTCGCTGCGCGATCGGCGCGGTAAGCAGCGCGACCTGGTGATCGAACGTCTGGACGAGGCCGGCGTGCTGCACGCCAGCTTGCCGCGCACCGCGGAAGTCGGCCCGGACACCGAGTTCCGCCTGCGCATCAAGGGCCGCCGCGTCGCCCAGTGTGCCCTGCTGTGCCTGCCGGCGGCGGAAATCCGCCTCTTTGAGGGCGATACCCTGCTGCTGGAGCGGGCCTGCCGGCCGGCAGAGCCGGCGCGCGACGGGAAGTGCCCCGCGCACATCTCCTGCGGCGAGCCCGGCATCCTCGGCCAGCTGCGCCCCGGCGAGCCGGTGTGGATCGACGACGGCAAGATCGGCGCCCTGGTCGAGCGGGTCGAGGCCGAGGGGGCCTATCTGCGCATCACCGAAGCGGGGCCCAGGGGCCGCCGGTTGCTCGCCGACAAGGGATTGAACTTTCCCCAGTCCGATCTGCGGTTACCTGCGCTCAATGCCAAGGATCTGCGCGATCTGGACTTCGTGGCGTCCCATGCCGACCTGGTCGGGCTCTCCTTCGCCGGGTCGCTGGTCGATCTCGAAGCGCTGCGTGCCGCGCTGGCCGAGCGTGGTGCCCCGGCGCTGCCCATCATCGCCAAGATCGAAACCGCCACGGGCGTGGACAACCTGTCCGAGATGCTGCTGGGCATGACCGGTCGCCAGCCGTTCGGGGTGATGATCGCCCGCGGCGATCTGATGGTGGAGATCGGCGGTGAGCGCATGGCCGAACTCCAGGAGGAGATGCTCTGGCTGTGCGAGGCGGCCCAGGTGCCGGTGATCTGGGCCACCCAGGTGCTGGAGACGCTGGCCAAAAAGGGCACGCTGTCGCGGCCGGAAATCACCGACGCGGCGGCCGCCGCCCGTGCCGACTGCGTGATGCTCAACAAGGGCCCCCATCTGCTGCGGGCGCTGCAGGTGCTCGCCGATATCCTCTCCCGCATGGGCGGCCATCAGGACAAGAAGAATCCTCAGCTGCGGGCGCTCTCCCTCGCCAGGCGGGTGCTGGCCCGCGCCCGGGTTGCGGCGGCCTGAACCCGGTCCGGCGCCGGCGGGCATTCCTTGCGCGGCGTGGTTTCGGTTAGGCTGCGGACGAGATGCCGGGCCGCCATCGGGTCCGGGATCCATACTGAATAACCACAATGATCGGGGCCGGAGCCCCACGCCCGACAGGGGCCGGGAGGACAGATGAAAGAGCTGAGTACGGAAGTTTTCGCGGAAGGTTTCGTGTTTCTGGAGGGACCGCGCTGGCGTGGCCATCGGCTGTGGGTCTCGGACATGCACGATCACCGGGTCTATCGCCTGCAGGAAGACGGTTCGCGGGAGGTCGTGGTCGAAGTGCCGGGCAAGCCCTCTGGTATCGGGTTTCTGCCCGAGGGTACGCCGCTGATCGTTTCCATGCATGACCGCAAGTTGATGAAGCTCGTCGACGGCAAGCTCGTCGAGCACGCGGACCTCTCCGCGCTCTGCCGTTACGAGATCAACGACATGGTGGTCGATGGCCGCGGCAATGCCTATGTCGGCAATATCGGTTTCGATCTATTGGCCGGGGAGAAATTCCAGCCCACCAACCTGGTGCTGGTGACCGCGGCCGGCGAGGTGCGCGAGGTGGCGCAGGAGCTGCACGTGCCCAACGGCCCGGTGGTGACTCCCGACGGCAGGCGGCTGATCCTCGCCGAATCCTGGGCGAAACGGCTGACCGCCTTCGACATCCAGGACGACGGCAGTCTCACCAACCGGCGTGTGTTCGCCGAGCTGGAAGTCTCGCCGGACGGCATCTGTCTGGATGCCGAGGGTGCGATCTGGGTGGCCGGCTTCAACAGCGACCGTTTCCTGCGGGTGCGCGAAGGCGGTGAGGTGACCCACTGCGTGCGCGTCGAGGACCGCTATCCGGTGGCCTGTACCCTGGGCGGCGCCGACGGCCGCACCCTCTTCTGCCTGACCTTCAAGGGCACCATCAAGGAGCTGGGCAAGATCCGCGACGCCTCGCGCATCGAGACGGCGCGGGTCGAGGTGCCTGCCGGCGGGTCGCCCTGAACCGCGCCGGCGGTATCCCCGGGTCGGGCGGTGCGGCGGCCGGGGCCGCCATTGCCAGCATCCATCTGCGGCAGTCATCTGCGGCAGTGAGACCCGCCGCCGACTGCACCTCCCATTGCCGGCCCGCCACACCGCGTGGACAGGCGGCGGATGCATCGATCTGTAATGCCGGGGTCACCGGTTTGCCATGAATCCATGCTAGGTTGGGCACGCTTGCCGGCCTGCCTGGGGTGTCCTCCCGCGGCCGCCGAACCACCATGCCACACATACTGCACGCAGCCTACCCAGGAGTTCGCCCATGCCAGTATCACGCAGATCCTTCATGCTCTTTGGCGCCGCAGCCGTGGGTGTGGCCGGCTCGCTGGGCGGGGTGATCGCTTCGCCGCGGCCGCCCGCGCGCTTCACCGACGAGGGCGATTGCCCGGTGCACGGTTACGGCCGGCTGGTCGAGGATCCCGAAGGTCTGCTGGATTTGCCGCGCGGCTTCCGCTATCGCATGTTCTCGCGGGAAGATGCCCTGATGTCGGACGGCAACCTGGTGCCCTCCAACCACGACGGCATGGCCGCCTTTCCCGGCCGCGGCGGCGCCAGCGTGCTGGTGCGCAACCACGAAGTGGATGTCGGCGATGTCGCCGAGGATGGCCTGACGCCGGTCCGGCATGTCGGTGGCAGGGTGTACGACCCGGAAGCCCTGGCGGGTGGCACCACCACCCTGGTGGTCAATCACGATCGCCGCCTGATCCACCACGGGGTCAGCCTGGCCGGCACCCTGGACAACTGCGCGGGCGGACCCAGCCCCTGGGGCACCTGGCTGAGCTGCGAGGAATCCTCGAAGACGATTGGCAAACGCCATGGCTATGTGTTCGAGGTCGATCCGCTGGCCGGCGGTAACCCGGTACCCATCGTCGCCATGGGGCGGTTCGACCACGAGGCCGTGTCCTTCGATCGGCAGGGCGTCGCCTATCTGACCGAAGACGCCGACAGCCCCCATGGCTGTCTGTACCGCTTCATTCCCGACCGCGCCTTGGGCGGCCGTGGCAGCCTGCACGCAGGCGGCCGGCTGTCCGCGCTGGCGGTACCCGGGTTGGGCACCGACCTGTCCATCGTTCAGACTCCGGGCATGCTGCTCAACGCACGCTGGATCGAGGTGCCCAATCCAGACCCGGCGGACGGCGAGATGCTGGTGCGCGAGCAGGTCATCGCCCTGGGCGCAGTCCCCATCCAGAAAGCGGAGGGGACCTGGGCCGATCCGGACGGTTCGATCTGGTTCGTCTCCAGCCGCGGTGAGGGACCCGATGCGAACGACGAGGAAGACCGCAGCGCGGCCGAACACAGCGGGCAGATCTGGCGTTACGACCCCGACGCGGAGACGATCGAGCTGGTCGCCCTGTTCCCCAAGGGCACTCCCTACGATGAGCCCGACAACATCCGGAGTCTGTCAAGATAGTTGTCCGATGATTCATGCGGAATGTCGTTCCACGACT
>CAJXRS010000046.1 GCA_913060555.1 uncultured Gammaproteobacteria bacterium
CATGCCTAGTCTCGTGGGCTCGGAGATGTGTATAAGAGACAGGTGGCGGTCAGGCGCAGATTCACTGCCGCGGATGGGCGATCGAGGCACGAGTGAACGCCGAGGATCCGGCCCGGAACTACCTGCCCGCCACCGGGCGGATCGCCCACTATCGGGAACCCTCGGGCACCGGCCTGCGCATCGACAGCGGCGTGCGCGAGGGGAGTGTCATCGGCCCGCACTACGACTCGCTGATCGCCAAGGTGATCGCCGGCGGCGAGGATCGCGCCCAGGCGCGGCGGCGGCTCGCCGCGGCCCTGGACGCCTTTGCCATCGTCGGCCCGACCACCAACCTCGGGCTGCTCCGCGACCTGCTGCGCCTGCCCGCTTTCACGGCCGAGCCCCTGACCACCGGATTCCTGACCCGGCATTTCCCCGCCGGCTGGCAGGCGCCGGCGGCGGATGCCGAGACGCTGATGCGCGCCGCCCTGGTGCTGGCCGCGCAGTGCGAAGCCGAAGCCGCGGCAGGGGCTGGGGCATCTTCGCCCTGGCAACGCCTGGGCGCCTTCCGGGTGCTGGAATGCGCCGCCCTGCCCGGCGCCAGCTGGTATCTACTGGCCGGCGGCGACGGCGCCGCCCGGGAGGTGCGCGTCTGCGGGCGCGCTGGGCAGTACGAGGCGGAATGTGCCGACCAGAGCCTCAGCGCCCGCGTCCGGCAGATCGGCTCCGATACCCTGCTCCTGGAAAGTGACGGCCGCTCCGAACCCCTGCACTGGCATCGCTGCGGCGACCGGCTGCTGCTCCGCTGGAACGACACCGGCTGGGACGTCCAGGTGCTCGAGATCGGCGCCGCGGTCACCGGCGCCAGCGCCACCGAGCAGCACATCACCGCCAGCCTGCCCGGCCGGATCGCGGAAATTCATTGTGCCCCGGGAGATCGGGTGAGCGCCGGCCAGACGCTCGTCGTGCTCGACTCCATGAAACTGCTGCACACCCTGTGCGCACCCAGCGACGGTCAAGTACGCGCGCTCTACTGCGCGGTCGACGACAGCGTCGAGGGCGGCGCGCTGCTGGTCGAACTCGAAGCCGTCTCCAGCGACGGCACTTCTCCCAACCACCCCGAATGAGGCCCTTCGTGACTATCCAACATCCGCTTTTTTCCGAAGAGCAGCACATGCTGCGTGAGCAGATCCGTCGCTTCGTGGAGCAGGAGGTGGTACCCCACGGCGACGCCTGGGAGATCCAGGGTTTCGTGCCCCGCGAGGTGCTGCGCAAGATGGGTGAGCTGGGCTTTCTCGGCATTCGCTACCCGGAGGAGTACGGCGGCAGCGCCATGGACACCCTGGGCAGCGTGATTCTCGCCGAGGAACTGGGCCGCTCCACCTTCGGCGGTTTCGCGGTCACCGTCACCGTGCACACCGACATGGCCTCGCCGCATTTGGCCAACTTCGGCAGCAAGGCGCAAAAAGACAAATACTTCCCCGACCTGATCGCCGGGCGCAAGATCTGCGCGGTCGGAGTCACCGAGCCCGACGCCGGCTCCGATGTCGCCGGGATCCGCACCACCGCGGTGGCCGACGGCGACCACTATGTGCTCAACGGCACCAAGATGTTCATCACCAATGGCGTCAAGGGCGACATCTACTTCATCGCCGCCAAGACCGACACCAGCGTCAAGGGCTCGCGCGGCATCACCATGTTCATCGTCGAGAAGGATACGCCCGGCTTCAGCGTCGGCCGCGCGCTCGACAAGCAGGGCTGGCGCTGTTCCGACACCGCGGAACTGGTGTTCGACAACTGCCGGGTACCGCGCGACAACATCCTCGGGGGGCTGAACAAGGGCTTCTACGCGATCATGCGCAATTTCCAGAATGAGCGCACCGTGCTCGCCGCCCAATCCATGGGCGAAGCCGCCAGAGCGCTGGAGCTCACCCTGCAGTACGTCCAGGAGCGCAAGGCGTTCGGTGCAACGCTATGGGACAAGCAGGCGATCCGCCAGCGCCTGGCCATGCTCCAGGCCAGGGTGGAGGCCGGCCGCCAGCTCACCTATCACGCCGCCTGGCTCGACGCCCAGGGCGTCGATGCGGTCAAGGAGGTGTCCATGGCCAAGGCCCTGTGCTGCGAGCTGGTCAACGAGGTGATGTACACCTGCCTGCAATTCCACGGCGGCTTCGGCTATATCCGCGAGAGCACCATCGAGCGCATGAGCCGGGACGCTCGGGTGCAGTCGATCGGCGGCGGCGCCACCGAGGTGATGCTGGAGGAGATCGCCAAGCGTTCGGTGCTGGCGGACTGAAGCGGCGCCGCGCTGTCTTGGCGGCGTCATCCGCAAGACCCATGCTGGCGCAAGACTCATGCTGGCGCACCGGACCCAAATGGGAGCACCCCTGAGCCGCCCGCCGGGACTGTCACTGCTGCTCGCCCTGATCACCGGGCTCGCCGGCGGCCTGTGCCAGGCCGCCGCGGTACCCATCACCCACGGCGTCGCCAGCGGCGAGATCCGCCCGACCTCGGTGCTGATCTGGGCCCGGGCCGCGGACGCGGCGCTGCTCCAGGTGCAGGTTCTCGGCCCCGGCGGCGATCCCCAGAGGGCGGCCGCAGCGGCGGAGGCGGCGCGGGATTACACCGCCAGGGTGCAGATCCGCGGCCTGCGGCCCGACACCGCCTACCGCTATCTGGTGTGGGCGGACACCGAGCTCCTCGACACACCGCCGGCGGCGGCGCGCCAAGGCAGCTTTCACACCCCGCCCCCGCCCTCCCGGCCCGCGGCGGTGCGCTTTGCCTGGGGCGGCGATCTCGGCGGCCAGAACATCTGCCGGGACGCCGAACTGGGCTATCCGATAGTGCAGGCCATTCGCGAAACCAAGCCGGATTTTTTCCTCGCCCTGGGCGACATGATCTACGCCGACCACCCCTGCCGCGCCGAGGGGGCGCTGGGCAATGCCCAGATCGCCAGTGGGCTGGCGCCGGCGCGCCGGCGCAGCGATTACTGGGCGCACTGGAAGTACCAGCGCGCCGACGGCGGCCTGCAACAGCTGCTGGCGGAGACGCCGTACCTCGC
This sequence comes from uncultured Gammaproteobacteria bacterium, assembly GCA_913060555.1. Taxonomy (GTDB): domain Bacteria; phylum Pseudomonadota; class Gammaproteobacteria; order Pseudomonadales; family Porticoccaceae; genus JAGPUQ01. The sequence goes on from CAJXRS010000046.1 coordinate 3,041, forward strand.
CACCTGGGATGATCATGAGGTACGCAACAACTTCGGCCCGCTGCACGACCTGGCGCCGGGCACCGACACCGGGCTGCTGCCGGCAGGGCTGCGCGCCTTTCTCGATTACCACCCGATTGCGGAATCCGCACGCACCCCGCTGCGCATCTACCGCAGTCTGCGCTGGGGGGCGCACCTCGAACTCTTCGTGCTCGACACCCGCCAGTACCGCGACGCCAACAGCGCGCCGGACCACAGAACACGGCCCAAGACCCTGCTCGGCCGCGAGCAGCTGAGCTGGCTCAAGACCCGGGTCGCGGCCTCGGACGCCACCTGGAAGGTGATCGCCTCCAGTGTGCCGTTGACCGTGCCCACATCCTCCAGGGACGCGGGGCGCGACGGCTGGGCGAACGGCGGCGATGACACCGGCTTCGAGACCGAACTCATCGACCTGCTCGCCCACCTGCGCGAGGCCGGCGTGCGCAATCTGCTGTTTCTCTCCGGCGACGTGCACTTCGCGACCGTGTTGCGCCTGGCGCCCTTTGCCGATACCCCGAACTTTCGGCTTTACGAATACGTCAGCGGCCCACTGCACGCCGGCGCGTATCCCAGAGACCTGCTCGATCACAGCCTGCGCCCGGAGCGCCTGTTTCTGCACGACCCCGGCGCCGGAGAACCCCCGGCCGATGTCGCCGACGCACTACGCTGGTTCAACTTCGGCGAACTGGCCATCGCCGCCGACGGCGTGCTGCACAGCCGCCTGCGCGACGCCACCGGCAGGCTCCTCTACGAAGGCGCCCACCGGCCGCGCTGAGTCCGCTCAGGCGCGCAAGCCCTCCGCCTTGAGTGCTTCCTGCACGGCAGGACGCGCCGTGACCCGGCCCAGATAGGCGCCCAGATTGGGCCAGGGGCTCAGGTCCATCTTCAGGAACCGGGTCCAGCCCAGAATGGTGGCCAGGTAGCAGTCGGCCACCGAGAAGTGGTCGCCGAGCAGAAAGGTGCGGTCGGCGAGCCGCCCATCGATGTGGCTGAGCCGCCCCTTGAGGTTTCCCAGCACTATTTCCTTGGCGGCCTCGGGAAACGCCGGATTGAACAACGGGCCAAAACCCTTGTGCAGCTCGGTGGCGATGAAGTTCAGGGTTTCCTGGAGCCTATAGCGCTCGGGCGAACCCTCCGGCGGCGCCAAACCCAGCTCCGGGCTCTGATCCGCAATCCACTGCAACAGCGCCGCGCATTCCGTCAGGATCTCGCCGTCGTCGCGCTTCAGGCAGGGCACATAGCCCAGCGGATTGATCCGGGTGAAGTCTTCGCCAGTCGCGGTTTTCCTGCTGGTCAGATCGACCTGTTCGAGCTCGAATTCGAGGCCCGCCTCGCGCAGCGCCATATGGGGGGCGAGCGAACAGGCGCCGGGTGCGTAATAGAGTTTCATCGGTTGTGCTCCTGATGTGGTTGGCATGGGAATCATCCTGCTACCGGATCCCGGGATCCGACCGTGGATCTCCGAGCCTAGCGCGTTCCGCGGCTGTCGGGGGCGCGACTGCCGGGCGCGTCGGCATGAGGCGCGACCCGCTGATCGGTCCCGGTCGCAACCAGCGGGAGGCGCGGGGCGATATCATGGCGCCGGTCCCGCGGCAACATCGCCGCAGGATCGGCCTGTCGAAGCCCGGAGGATATGCCGTCGTGAAAAAGATCGTCAAACGCTACCACCCTCCGGGCACCCCGCCCGGCACCCTGCTGCCCGCCGCAGCGGGCACGGCGCCGGCCACCGAGCGACTGATCGAATACGATCTCGAAGGCTGTCGGGAAGTGCGCAAGCGCGCCCTGAAAGATTGCCGGACGAAAACCGAACGCGGCGCAATCACCTGGCTGCATCTGCAGGGCACGCCTTCCCCCGGACAACTGCAGGCTCTCGGCGCATGCTTCGACCTGCACCCACTGGCGCTGGAGGATGTCCAGAACACCGGCCAGCGACCCAAGTTCGATCCGCAACCGGAGCACTATTTTCTGATCGCCGCGCTGCCGCGGCTGGACGGCGACGAAGTCCATATCGACCAGATCAGCCTGTTTCTCGGCCCGGACTTCCTGGTCACCATAGCGACCGGAGCGGCAGATCCCTTCGCACCCATCCGCAAGCGGCTGCAGGACGAGACCAGTCTGATCCGGCGCAATTCTGTGAGCTATCTGCTCTACGCGGTGCTGGATCTGGTGATCGACGCCGGGTTTCCGGTCCTCGAAGGCCTCGGCGAGCGCATCGAACAGCTGGAGGAAGCCGTGCTCGACGGGCCAGACCGCACCCTGGTCGCGGCCATCCATCAGCTGCGCCGCAATCTCCTGGTATTGCGGCGCATGCTGTGGCCGCAGCGCGAACTGATCAGTGCCCTGCTGCGCGAGCATGGCCGCCTGATCGATGCCCATACCCTGACCTATCTGCGCGATTGTCAGGATCACAGCGTCCAGGTCATGGACCTGCTGGAAAACTATCGCGAGATGGTGACCGGCCTGATGGACATCTATCTGTCCAGTCTCAGCTACCGGATGAACGACGTCATGCGCACCCTGACCGTGTTCGCCACCCTGTTCATGCCCCTGACCTTCATTGCCGGCGTCTACGGCATGAACTTCGGCAACGGCAATCCGGCCGCGGGTCCTTTCGCGATGCCCGAATTGAACTGGTACCTGGGCTATCCGCTGGCGCTGCTGCTGATGGCTGTACTTGCCGGCGGCATGGTCCTGTACTTCAAGCGCAAGGGCTGGTTCTGAAGCGGCCCGGCGGGATCAGTGCAGCTTCTCCCGCGGGCCGGTGCTGTGCCCGAGCAAGTCCTTGAGCACGAACAGCAGGGTGCGCGGCCAGCCGTGCAGGGAGGCCTGATGCTGGCGATAGAGCCCCAGGTACATCAGCCGTGCCAGGCGGCCTTCCAGATCCACGTGACCGGTGAGGTTGCCCATCAACCGGCCCACGGAACCCTTCCGTGACAGGGACACCAGCGAGCCGTGATCCCGGTATACAAAGGGCGACACCGTTTCCCCGGCGATGATTCGCGGCAGCGCCCGCGCCAGCCACTTGGCTTGCTGGTGGGCGGCCTGGGCGCGCGGCGGTACCGCCATCTCGCCACCATCCCGGGTTTTGAGCACACAGTGGGCGCAATCGCCGAGGACGAAAATACGGGAGTCCAGGCTGGCCCGCAGGTGATCATCAACGGTCAAGGCATTGCCCCGGCCGGTTTCCAGGCCATCGAGAGCGCGCAGAAAATCCGGCGCCTTGATCCCCGCCGACCAGACTTTCAGCCGCGCCGGGATGAAGCGCCCGCCGGCGGTGCGAATGCCTTCGGCGGTCACTTCCGCCACCTTCTCGCCCGTCAGGACCTCGACGCCGATGTCCGCCAACCGCTGCAGCGCCCGTCGCGCGATCGGCTCGGGCAGTGCCGGCAGAATCCGATCGGCCGCCTCCAGGAGGGTGATCCGCACACGGGCGGAAGCGATCTCGTCGAGCCCGTAACGGGCCATGGCCAGGGTGGCGTAGTGAATCTCCGCGGCCAGCTCGACGCCCGTGGCGCCGGCACCGACGATGCCGATATCCAGCCCGACGCCCGCTTCACCCAGCGCCTTGGCCCGGTAGTAGCAGTTCAACAATGCGCGGTGAAAGCGCTCCGCGTGGGCCCGGGTATCGAGATAGATGCAGTGGCTCGCCGCGCCGGGCGTACCGAAGTCATTGGCCCGGCTGCCCACGGCCAGCACCAGATAGTCGTAGGGGATCTCGCGCGGTTCGACCAGGGTTTCGCCGATCTCGTCATGCATCTCGTCGAGTTGAATGGTCCGCGCCTCGCGGTCGAGTCCGACCATCCGTCCGGGCTGAAAGGAAAAGCCGTTGCGCTGCGCCTGGGCAAAGTAGTTGAGCTCGTCCTCATAGGGATTCAGGGACCCGGCGGCGATCTCGTGGAGCAGCGGTTTCCAGATATGGGTGAGCTGGGCGTCCACCAGAGTGATCGTGGCGCGACGCCGCCGGCCCAGACTGCGCCCCAGACGACTGGCCAATACCAGCCCCCCGGCGCCGCCGCCGACGATCAGAATGTGCGGCCGCTGGGAACCGGTCATGAAAGTCTCCTCCGCAATCTTGGCGAGGATGGCATTGTCGGGGCGCGCCGGTCATCCGGCCCAACGCCGGGGCGTGCGACTGGCCCGCTCCTCAGAGCACGACCTCGAAGCACTCCAGGCGCGGCGGCCCCAGGTACAGTGCTCGATTGGCGCCGCCGGCATTGGCGTGCGCCTTGCGGAAAGCATCGGACTTGGTCCAGGCCTCGAAGGACTCCCGCGACTCCCACACCGAATGCGAGGCAAACAAGGTGTGATCGGCCTCGCCGGGACCGCGCAACAGGTGAAATTCGCGAAAGCCGGGCACGCCGGCGAGATGGCTCTCGCGGCTGCGCCACAGCTCCTCGAACTCGGCTTCGTGCCCGGGTGCGATACGAAAGCGATTCATGGCGATGAACATGGCGGATTCCAGATCGGGAATGGACCCGGATTATAAGCCCTCGCCGAGCAGGTACAGACCCAACGCCATGGCGGCCAGCGCCAGCAGTACACGCGCGCCGGTAACAACGGCGACCCGGTGGCGCAGCCGCGCCAGCCCGGCACCCAGCAGACCGCCGGCGGCCAGCATCGCGGCCAGCACCCCGGCGCCGAACGCCACCAGATACCCCATGCCCAACCAGGGATTGGCCGCCAGCGCCAGCGGCGCCAGGGCGAGCAACGCCGCCGAGCCCGCGGTGCCGTGCAGAGCGCCCACCAGCAGCGCGCGGCGGCCGTGGTGGGCCGGCAGACCGGCCAGGTGCAGGTGGGTGCCGACCTCGCCGTGGCGGTGAATCCGCAGAGGTGCCTCACCGGCCGCCAGGGTCCAGAGCGTGCCCACGCCGAGCAGCACCAGCACGGCGCCCACCAGCCGTTCGGCCCAGAAGCTCAGGGTTACCGGCACGGCCATCCCGGCCAGCAGTACCAGGGCGCCGATGACGCCCAGCACGGCGCCGTGGCCCAGCGCCCAGCGGCCGCACAGGCGCAGTCCCGCACGGCGCGCGGCGCGCGGATCATCGAGATTGGCCACCGCCAGCAGGTGGTCCGGGTCCAGCGCATGGAGCATGCCCAGCCCCAGGCCACTGGCGAGCAACAGCAGTGATTCGCTCAAGGCAACGCACTCCCCCCGCGATGGGCGCAGCCGATAATACGGGATTGGTTCCGCGAACGGCGCACCCGAGCCATCAGCCACCCCAACCGCGAATGATCGAGCGGTGCGAGCCCAGCTTGCCGTACGCGACCAGGGTACCCAACACATCGACGATGGCGCGGGTGGCGAGCAGCGCGGTGATCTCGGATTGGTCGTAAGGCGGCGATACTTCCACGACCTCCATGCCGCAAATCCCCTCCTTGGCCACCGCACCCAGCAGATAGAGAATTTCGCGGGGCAGGAAGCCGCCCGGCTCGGGCCAGCCGGTGCCCGGAACGAAGCCGCAGTCCACCGCGTCGATGTCGAACGACAGATAGACCGCATCGGTGCCGTCCCAGGCGGTCTCCAGCGCGATCTCGGCGGTCTTCTCCAGACCCAGTTCGGTGACGTCGTTCATGGTCAGGATGGTGGTGCCGCGCTTGCGCGCTTCCTTCACCGCCGGACGCGGCACCTGCCAGCCGCCGATGCCCACCTGCACCAGATTCTTGGCCTGCACATTGGGCAGATCGGTGGCGTGGAACCAGGGCGTGGTATGCATGCGCTCGTCGAGATCCTTTTCCTGGATGTCGGCATGGCGGTCAAAGTGGATGATGCCAATCTTCTTGTCGGTGTTTTCCGCAATGCCGCGCACGGTGGCGAAGCCAATCGAGTGATCACCGCCGAGCACGATGGGCAATGCGCCGGAGGCAAAGATATGGCCCATGCCCCGACTGATCTGGTCGAACGTCTTCTCGATATTGGCCGGGATCACGAACACGTCGCCGGCGTCGCAGAGACTCATCTGTTCGCGCAGGTCGACGCCCAGTTCGTAGTTGTAGGGCGTATAGAGCGCGCTGATCTTGCGAATGCCCTGGGGGCCGAAGCGGGTACCGGGGCGGTAGGTGGTGCCGCCGTCGAAGGGCACGCCCAGGATTGCCGCATCGTACCGACCAATGTTGTGGACGTTTTCGCAGAACGGCGCCTTCATGAAGGTGTTGATGCCCGCAAAGTGGGGCAGCTCGCCGCGCACGAAGGTGGAAATCGCGCGATCCTCGACACTGGCGGCGGCGGTCAGTCCATTGTCCAGGCCATGCCGCACCTGGGCCTTCCAGGCGTCGGTGGGCAGGTCCTTTTCCTTGTGCAGCGATTTCCAGCCCTGCAATTGGGTCTTGTCGAAGGTGGGGTGGTGGTTCCAACCGGCGTCGGCCGGATCAAAGGGGGAAGTGGGACGGATCGTCAGTCGCGGCATGGCCTCGCTCCTCGTCGCAGTGCGGATGGAAATCTCCCGGGCTTTTGTCCCGCCGTGTCACCCTGCACCAGCAAGGCCGGCAACCCTCGGACCAGACATCCCCTGCCGAAGCCTTGCTTCGCTCGGAGGACCGGAACCCTAGTTGCCCGCTTGGGCTGGGGATGCAACCCTCGCGCCACTTTCCAGGCAGGTGAAACGGCCACCAGGCGCCCCCGAATCAGCCCGAATTGCCCCAATGTGGTGCTTTCTGTATCAGGATGGTGCGCCAGCGGGCGCCGTGGCGCGACGGACCGCTTCCATCACGTCCGGGGGCGGCCGCCGCTGGAGGGGGATATCGAAGGTGATGGTGGCGCCATAGGCCTCCGGTGCCTGGGGATCGTCCCGCACCTTGTCGAATACCAGCAGCCGGGTGCCCAGTTCGAAACCCTCGTGCAGATCATGGGTGATCATGAACACGCCCATGTCTCCCTGCCGCCAGAGATCGAGAATCAGCCCATGCATGTCGCTGCGGATGCCCGGATCGAGCGCGCCGAAGGGCTCGTCGAGGAGCAGGATCCGGGGCCGCATGATTACCGCCTGGGCGATCGCCAGGCGCTGCTGCATGCCTCCGGACAACTGCGCCGGATACTTGTCCAGGGCGGCTTGCAGACCCACGGCCGCCAACCCCTGGGCGGCTTGCTCCCGGACCGCGGTGCGGGCGGCGCCGAACAGCCGACCGGCCAGCGGCGCCTGCCGCAGCTCCAGACCCAGCATGACGTTCTCGAGCGCCGTCAGGTGCGGAAATACCGAGTAGCGCTGGAACACCACGCCGCGATCCGGCCCGGGTTCGGTCGGCAGGGGTTCGCCATCGAGCAGCAACTCGCCCCGGGTCGGCACCTCGTCCCCCATCAACATCTTCAGGAAGGTGGTCTTGCCGCAGCCCGATGCACCGACGATGGTGACGAACTCGTTGCCGGCCAGCGCCAGGTGAACCCGCTCCAGCACGACCTGGTCACCGTATTCCTTCCACAGATTGCGGACCTCGAAGGACTTCATGGCGCCGGCTCCGCCCAGGGGAAGGCGCGCCGCGCCCATTTCTGCAGCAGCCAGTCGAACAGGAAGGCGAGCAGGGTGATCCAGGCGACATAGGGCAGTATCACATCCATGGCCAGATAGCGGCGGACCAGGAAGATGCGGTAGCCCAGCCCATCGGTGGCGGCGATGGCCTCGGCCGCGATCAGAAACAGCCAGGCCGGCCCCAGCATCAACCGTACCGAGTGAATCAGCCGCGGCCACAGCTGCGGCAGTACCACCCGGGTGATGATCTGCCAGGTCGATGCGCCCAGGGTCTGCCCCTTGATCATCAGTTCGCGCGGCAGTTCGGCGACGCGCGCGGCCAGGTCGCGCATGATGAACGGCGCCACGCCGATCACGATCAGCACCACCTTGGACAGCTCGCCGAGGCCGAAGACGATGAACAGAATGGGCAGCACGGCGAGCGGTGGAATCATCGACAGCACGACCAGAAAATGACCCAGGGTCGCGCGGATGTGGGGCACCACGCCGATCGCGACCCCGAACACCAGGCCCAGCACAGCGGACAGCCCCACGCCCAGCCCCAGCCGCTGCAGACTCGCCGCGGTATCCGCCCAGAGCAGTCGTTGCCCGCTGCGCTTGCTGGGTTCCAGAGCCAGGCGTTCAATGGCATCGACCATGACCGCCGGCGGCGGTAGCAGCTTGTCCGCCGGGTTATCCTGCAGACGGGTGTGGGAGCCGAACAGGTAGGCGATCACCACCAGGACGAAGGGCAGCAACCCCAGCCCCAGGGCCGCGGCCCGCCCGGGCTTGCGGTTGATCAGCCGGCGCACGGGCGCTCCCGCAATGGGCGCGTCGAACCCGGGGCGCAGCGCGCCTCGCCGCAGGCCAACGCGGCAATCTCCGCAAACACCGGACTCAGAGCTCGCCGTCGGCCGCCATCTGCATGTAGGCGGCGTCGAAGCGTAGCTTGAGGTTGCCGGCATCGCCCAGCACCCTGCCATCGGCGAGCGCGATACCGATCACGTCCGGGCTCGGCGCACCCTCGCCCAGCAGGCCATGCTCGAAGGAGAAACCGCGCACATAATCCATGGTCTCGCCCAGTTTGGGGGCGCGCGCGAAGGCTGCCGCCGCAGCTGGCTCATAAAACATCCGGGTGGTTTCGAGCTGGGCCTGATAGCCGACCGCATCCGTGCCCGCCGCCCTGGCCATGGCGGCGCGCGCGGCGCGGCCGCGCTCGCTGTCCTCGGCCATGATCGCCATGGTCTCGTACCAGGCGCCGGTCAGCGCCTTGCCGAGCGCGGGGTTGGCTTTCAGAGTTTCGGTATTCACCACCAGCAGGTCGATGATCTCGCCGGGAATGTCGGCGGAATCGAATACGTTGTAGGTGTCCGGCTGCTTGAGGATCTCGTTCTTCTGCGGATTCCAGGTCACCACCGCCTGCACGTCGGGCGACTGGTAGGCACCCACGATATCCGCATCCGAGGTGTTGACCACCTGGATATCGCGCTCGCTGAGACCCACGGACGCCAGCCCCCGAGCGAGCAGGTAGTGGGACACCGACAGCTCCACCAGATTGACCGGGAGCCCCTTGATCTGCGTCAGTTTCTCGCGGTCCTTGAGCAGGATGGCGTCGTTGCCGTCGGAGAAATCGCCGACGATCAGCGCGGTGGAATCAACGCCGCCGGCGGCGGGAATGGTCAGCGCATCCATGTTGGTCATGGTGCAGCCGTCGAAGGCGCCCGCGGTGTACTGGTTGATGGATTCGATGTAGTCGTTGATCTGCACCACATCGATGCCGATGTCGTACTTGTCGGCCCATTTGTCGACGATGCCGCTGTCCTTGGCGTAACCCCAGGGCATCCAGCCCACATAGATCGACCAGGCGATGCGGAACTGCTGCTTGTCGGCAGCCTGTGCCTGGGTCACCCCGAGCAGGCTCAGGGCGGCACACAGCACAGCGGCGGTCAGGATACGGTTCGCTTGTCGAAGCATGACATTCTCCAGCTTTCCTCGATGTGGGCATCGGAGGCGCCGGCCGGCGGGCGGGAACAGGACCGGGTCTGCCGAGCAGCCTCCAAGGTCATCCTCTCCCGGGCTTTTATCCCGCCGTGTATCCCGCACTGAAGGCGCGGGATCTGCATCTCTCGGACCAGGCATCCGCGCCGCGATGGGCGGGATCGGAACCCTAGACGCAATTGGACCCGAACAACGCAAAGCAAGGGACGTGCCGGACGGTACAGGCGCAGCGCACGAACCGCAGCGCCGGCCGGCCCCGAACCGGCATAATCCGCCCATGGCCGAAACCCTGGAACAGACTGCACTTGACAACGGGGCTCGCATCTTCAGCTGCCACCGGCCCGGCGACCGGTTTGCGCTGGGCATCTGGCTGCGCCATGGCAGCCGCCACGAAACGCCGGACCGCGCCGGCTGTACGCACCTGCTGGAACATCTCTGGTTTGCGGGAATCCACAGGCGCGAGGGCGGCCGGGAGTGCACCGCGTCGGGCGCCGTCAACGCGCGCACCGGTCGTGAACTGTCTGCGCTGTACGGCAGCGTTCCGGCCCGGCGGTGGCGGGAGCTGACTGAGCTCCTCTGCACCATGCTGGTGACCCCGGGCTTCACGGGCCACGATCTGGTGCGCGAACGGGACGCCATCGCGGTCGAGCGCGCGCGCCACGATGCGGGCCGGGTCGAGGACCTGGCCTGCGCCGCGCTCTGGCCCCGGGATCCGCTCGGGCTTCCGGTCGCCGGCTCGCCCACGGCATTGGCGGGCATGGATATCGACCGCCTGCTCGGCTACCACCGGGAAATCGTCTGCGGCGCCCGCCTCCAAGTGATCGCTGTGGGGCCGGTGTCCCACCGGGAACTGGCCGGCGCCTGCGCGGCGCTCGCCGACCTGGAGCCCGGCACTGCGGCGGTGGCGCAACGACCACAGCACCCCGCCGTGCCCCGCCAGCCGGAGACCAGCCGCGAAAACCCGCTCTGGGCACTGCCCACCCCGGGCTGGTCGGATCCGGAGTTATACGCGCTGCTGCTCGCCGACCAACTGCTGGGGATGCAATCCGCGGGCTCGGGCGATTGCGCGCTGGGCTCGCGACTGACCCTGTTCAGCGATGCCGGCCTGCTACTGGTCGAAGCCGCGGCCTTGCCGGAGCGGCGGCCGGCGTGCCGACAGGCCGTCGAATGCGCCCTGCGCGCACTGGCCACCGGGGCGGTGACTCGCGGGGATCTGCAACGCGCGGCAGCGGCGCTGCACACCCGGCTGGCAGCGGATTCCAGCCCGTTGAGCCTGATGCACCGCCTGGGGCGCGAACTCTGGTACCTGCCCCGGGTTCCGGAGCTGCGGGAGCGCATGGCCGCGCTCGCCGCGGTCACCCCGGCAGACCTGGAATACGCGCTGGCCGCGGGCTGGCGGGGCCGCGTCTGCTGGCCCTGAGCGCCCGGGGACCGCCCCGGATTGCTTGCCCGACGATTAACGCAAATCCGGCGGCGCAGCGGGTTTGGCCCAGCCCTCCGCCAACTTCGCCCAGTGATAGAGGTGAAACACCCGCTTGGCGAACTTCCAGCGGCCGTTCTCCCTGCGGTACTGGTCATCGTAGTGGCCGCAGGCGGTCACTGATTCACCTTTTTCGATCACGCGGATCTCCACCGCGCAATTGCCGGTTGCGGCATCCCCGTCCACCTGAATCACGTGGTTCTGAATGAACGGCTTGGGGCCGATATTGCCGACCTGGTCGACGTAGAGCTTGCGCAGCTCCGCCTGGCCCCGCCAGGCGTGTTCTCCCATGTGGAATTCGCCGTCCTCGGTGAACATCCCCAAAAGGGCTTGGCCGTCCTGAGCCACCACCGCATAGCAGTAGCGGGCGGTGAGTTCGCGGATCTCGTCCTTGTCCTCCAGAACCTGTAGTCGTTGTTCGATGCTCGCCATGGTCGTGCCCCCAGTGTGGTGGTATGGATCAAAGATTTGGGCCCTGTGTCTGGCCGCGCTCAGGGCGCTCAGCGGGTGAGGATGGTGAGCGTGGTCGCTGCGGTATCGTCGTCGATCCAACCGCCGCCATTCTGCGCCATGCCCACCCGGGCGCCCTCGACCTGGCGGGCGCCGCAGCGGCCGCGCAACTGGTCGGCGATCTCGACGATCTGCGCGCAGCCGGTGGCTCCGACCGGGTGGCCCTTGGCGACCAGACCGCCGCTGGTGTTGACCGGAATACGCCCGCCCGGCCCCAGGTCGCCGTCACGCAGCAGGCGCAGCCCCTCGCCAGGTGCGCACAGACTCAATTCCTCGACATAGATGAGCTCGGCCGGCGAGGCGGCGTCGTGGAGTTCGACCACGTCGATGTCCTCCGGTCCCACCCCGGCCGCCGCATAGGCCTTGACCGCGGCGCGCGCGTTGCAGGAAGCGCCGCCGGGCAGACCGGAGACCAGGGTGATGGTGCCCACCCGCACCGCATCCAGGTCCCGGGCCCGGGCGAATTCCGCCGAACAGAACACCAGCACCGCGGCGCCGTCGCCGATCGGCGAGCACATGGCGAGCTTCAGGGGATCGATGATGGTGCGCCCGGCCATGATTTCCTCGAAAGTCATGCCGCCCTGGAACTGTGCCTTCGGATTCAGGGCCCCGAAGCCATGGCTCTTGGCGGCGACCCGGGCGAAATCCTCGACCGTGGCGCCGGTCTGTGCCATGTACTTGCGCGCCTTGCCGGCATAGATATCCATGAACCCGGAGCGCCCCGGCGCACTGGCCGCGGTGAGCGGGTCGTCCGAGCCGGTCTCGGCGCGGACCTCCTCCAGATCCAGGGCGGCGACCAGCGCCCGGAAGGGGACATTCTTGTCCGCATGGGTCATTTTTTCTGCGCCTATCGCCAGCGCCACATCGGCCTGCCCGGAGGCCACCGACAACCACGCCAGATGCGCCGCGCTCGACGCCGAGGCGCAGGCGTTCTCGATATTGATGATGGGCTTGCCGAGCAGGCCGCTGTCGCGCAGCGCGACCTGCCCGGTAATCATTTCCTGGCCGGTCAGCAGGCCGGCCGCGGCATTGCCGAAGAACACCGTTTCCACATCATCCGGGCCGACCCGCGCATCCGCCAACGCCTCGCGCAGTGCTTCGCCGACCAGGCTGCGGATGCTGGCATCCGGGTACTTGCCGAACCGGGTCATGCCGGTTCCGCCGATCATCACCTCGCGCATTCTCTGTTCCTCCCCCGCCGGACTCCCCAATGGGGCCGCAGCAGCCAGTTGGGCATTTCCCGGGATTATAGGCCCGATAACCTGGCGATGGCGCCAGCAACGACGCAGAAAAAAGGCCGGCCCGAAACCCGGGCCGGCCCACGCCGATGTCGCCAATCGGAAGCTCGCCTCAATCCTTGGCCAGCACGAAAGCGCGCAAGTCGCTGGCGTCATAGCCCAGCTCGTTGCTCCAACCATCGGTAGCCAGGGAATCGACGTAGAGATGTTCGCCGAAGCCGGCCACCTCACAACCCGCCGAGGCACAGCCGAGCGGCAGGTTTTCGGTCATCAGAAAACCGACGTTCTGGATCACGGGGCTGCTGCTGGCGGTCACCGGCGCATCTTCCTGGAACACCTGAGCGGCACCCCGCACGACGCGAAAACGGTACCTGGCGAAACCGTGGGGATGTTCTGCTGCGAAGGCCATGGTCACATTGTCGGCGGGCTGATACTGCAGGATTCCGCAGCAGGGATCGGCGGTCGCCGCACCTATGGTGGGCGCTGCGATTTCGGCGTAACAGCGGTTGTTGTCTACGTGCAGGGTGATGATCAGACTGTCGCCGCTGACCAGACCCAAGTCCGCCGCATCGGCGGTGCGGATGGCGCCGCCGTCATCGGTATCCTCGGGTATCGCGAACACGATACCCAGGGCGTCGATATCGACCGGCTGTCCGTCGCCATCGAACAGCCGTACCTGGAGCTGGTACTTGCCGCTGGTATCGGTGCCCTGCAGAGCCCCGGAGGCGTCGTAGCTCATGCCCGGCGCGATGGTGGCACTGGGAAACCTGGCGCTCGCCAGATGTTCCTTGATCTCGTGAATGTCCGGGGGTACATCCCAGACCCCGGATTGCGGCGCCACCGAGGCATAGGGAATGCGAAACAGATTGGGCACCTTGTGGCCCGCGCCGTCGTCCACCTCGACGGGCCCCAGCTTCTCCGGCGACCACACCGGCATGTCCCCGGTGGGCGTCGAGACAGTGTGGCGGTAGTAGTGGTGGATCTCCCCGGTGAGCGGCAGAAAGCTGCCACTGTCACCCTTGCGCCAGCCGATCTGATAGTAGCGGACACCAGCCGCCTCCAGATCCGGGGAAAATTCCAGCCTTGGCAGCAATAGGCCGCCCCAGGGCCTGCCATCCTGGGTCAACCCGCGATTGTCGGGGGTCACCGCGCTCTGCAGGTCAGTCGCCGTGCCGTAGATATCATTCATGCCGTGCCCGCCGATGGCCATGAACGCTACCCAGAGGTTCTCGCCGGGCGGGCCGATCACCGGCGGACAGGGCGCACAGGTCTGTGCCCAGGGGCTGCTGGTGTAGAGGGTCACCTCGGTGCCGCACTGGTAATTCCAGTGGGTATGGCAGGCGATCGGCGTTGGCGCATGGATATACACATCGAGCAAGCCGAACAGCTTCTGCTTCGCCTTGAAGTACAGGTCCGGCTGGTCCGGGTTGTGGCAACCCTTGAAAAACAGGGTGCGGAAGTGGCCGCAACTGTCCGTGGTCGCGGTGGCCACCTGCTGCATGGTGACGAAGCGGGGATAGAACCAGCACAGCAGCGGCCGCAGAATGTCCGGATGCCTGAGCAGGCTGTCCTGGAACTGCTGCCGGCTGCCGAGCTGGGCGGCGTGGTGCAAACCGGCGGATTCGGGCAGCGCACGCAGCGCACGCGACAATCCCGGATCGGTTGCGCCGGCCCGCGCCTGCATGACCTGCGCCATGGCGGTGCGGGCGAAGGGCGCCGGATCCGGCCCCGGAATGGGCTCCGGGATGGGCAGCGGGATGCGCTCCAACACCATGTCGCGCAACCGGTCGATGTCGATCTCCGGCAGCCTGGGCAGGATGAGCCACAGCGGATCGACCTCGTACACCTCCACGGTGGCGTTGCAGACGGGGAAGTTTTCGTACTGGCCGCCGATCAGCACGCGCTTGTAAAGCGTGCCGCGCACGAAACAAAGGCTCTTGAGCCAGCATTTCCAGATGTCGGGGTAAATGACGAACGGCGGCAACCGGTAGCGCTCGACGCCGGGGTCGACACGCAACTGCTGTTCCTCGGCGCCGCGGCGCAACAACTCGGTGAAGTTCGCCTCGTCCTTTTCGGCCGCCGGCCCCACCAGCAGGCGCAGCAGTGCCGTGTGTTCGGCGGCGATTTTCAGCTCCGCTTCGCCCTTCGCCGAAACAGGCGCCCGGGCGAGCAATCGGCCGTCGGCGGAAAAGGCATAGGCCTCGGCAGAAGGTGGTTCGCCGGAGGGAAGATCGATCAGATTGACGGGAACGGAGATGACAGCGACTTTTCTTTCACCAGCCATGGGAGACTCCTTGTCTTGCAGTCATGGGTAGGAGGCGTCCGGCGCTCACCCGCTGGGCACTGTCCGAACGCCCACTGCGAAGCCTGGCGGCTTCGGATTCCCGACTCAGTCCACTCCGGCCGGGCAACCGCAGACTTGATAGGCCTTGCCGTGAAATCGATCAAGGAACGGAAAGCAGCTTTGTGACGGAGCCCGCAGTTTGAGAATCCGGCGGCGATCGCCCGGGCCTCCCCGAGCGGTGGCCGTCAATCCGGATAGACGATGAACTCCAGCAGGTTGCCGTCGGGATCGCGAATATAGGTGCTCATGCCCACCCCGGTGCCACCGGCACGACCGCCCTGACGCTCCACCGGCCCAGTGATCACCGGCGTGGCGAGCGAATCGATCAGTTCGGCCAGCGCCTCCGACCCGCCCTCCCAGACGAAACAGAAATCTCCGCACCCGGGCCGCGCGGCCGGGCCGCGCAGGGTAAAGTCTTCGGACTGCCACAGCTGCGGCGCATGGAAGTTGATGCGGTTGTCGCCGAAGCACACCGAATACACGATGGGCGCGTAGTCCTCGGAAATTGCGCAGCCGAGCTTGCCATAGAAGGCCAGCATGGCCTCCATGTCGCTGACCGGTACGGCGGCGTGATCGAATGCCTTGATGCCCATCTCCTGGTCTCCTTCAGCCGGGTTTGCGCGCGCTGAGCACATGGGCGTCGACCTTGAGCAGCAGGTCCCCGAGTTGCTGTTCGCCCTCGTCGTCGTAGTATTGATCATCCACCTGCTCCAGTCCGGCCGCACTCATGGCAGCCCGGATCTCGGCGGCATCGCGCAGCCGAAATCCATAGCGGGTAAAGGGCAGCTTCGCCATGCTGTCCCGCGACCGGATGCCGAGGACCAGCCGCCCGCCGGGCTTCAGCCAGACCGTGGCGCGGCGCAGAAACGCCTGCAGATCGTCGAGGAAGTACACGAAGTTGGTGCCGAAGATACCGTCGACGCTTGCCGGCGCCAGCTCCACCTCGCGGCAATCGGCATTGAGCACCTGCACCCGGGCTGCAGCCAGGGAGCCCAGCCGCCGATCGCACTCCCGCGCCATGTCCGGCGACAGCTCGATCGCGGTGTAGCGGCCGCCCGGGGCCAGCAGCCGCACCAGACCGGTCGACAGCTCGCCATTGCCCGGGCCGATTTCGACCAGGTGCTGTCCGGGTCGCGCAGCCAGGGCGGCGATGGCGCGCTCTGCCAACAGCGCATTGGCGTTGTTCATGTTGGCCGCCACCGCCAACCCGTCCGTGCCGCTGGGGCAGGCGAGCTGCGTGGCCAGGGCGCGGAGCCTCGCCACCTCCTGGGTATCGGGCATGCTCGATCCTCCTCGCAATTGCGCAGATCCTACCACGCGGTAACCGGGAGGCGCCGCCCTCGGCGAGCAGATCTCTGCGTTGCGCTCCCTCGCCGGTCCTGCCGGCGGCGCTGTCCTTCCACCACTGGCGGGGTGCGGTGGCTCAGCGCTGCGGCGCGCGCTGCAGCCGCTCCATCAGCTCGTCGGCAAAGGCCGCGTGACGCTCGTGCTCGGCGCCGATAGCGCGCTCGGCGGCTGCGAAGTCGGCGGCGAGTTTGGTGGTTTCCTGGGGATCGAACAGCTTTTCGGCCATCGGAAATACCATCTGGTCTTCCTTCCAGATGTGGTTGGGATAGAGCTGCTGGATGCCGGCGATCGCCGCGCGCAGGGCCTCGGCGGCACCGGCTTCACCCGCCGCATGGGCTTCGTTGGTCCGCGCCAGGGCGCTGACCAGCTCGCGGCCCCGGACGTGCTCCCGGAACAGCCCCTCGATCGGACAGCCGGTCTCGGGCACTCCCTTGCGCACCATCTCCGGGAACAGGATCTGCTCCTCCTTGGCGTGGTGGCAGCGGTCGGCAAATTCGCGCATGAAATCGACCACCTGGCGGAGCAGCGCCGCATCGACCGGCTCATTGCACTCCAGTGCGGCATCGAACAGGCTCAGGCTGTGCACCACCTTGAGGATGTAGCCGTGCTCGTGGGTCAGTTCGTGGATCGGATGCTCGGCGTCCATGGTCGGCTCCCGGGGCGATGGGTTTGGGGTGGCCCGAGTCTAGTGGGCCACGCGGCTAATAAGGTAACGCTCAGAGCCACTGTGCTGGTGCGAATCAAGGCGCGTTTCGCAGGGAA
>CAJXRS010000047.1 GCA_913060555.1 uncultured Gammaproteobacteria bacterium
TTTCATATTGGAATCAGCCGCCTCCCTCCAGACTCACTTCATATTGGACAAGGCTTCCTCTCGACCCGAAAACCGAACAACGCTACTCTTGCTCATGGGGCGTATTCCTTGGTTGGCTGATTTGTTTGGCGACCAGCAATCAACCGGATACGCCGCTTTCTCTCAATTCCTCAAACACCAGATTCGGTCATAACTCCGGGGCACGACGCCATGACAGCGGCCTTCAAAGCGGATCAACCGCTCGACCTCGCCGCCGCGCTTGAACGCCTGACGGCCGATGGCTTGCTGCACCGGCAGGACGCCAACCAGGTGGCCGGCAGCCACCGCAGCCGCGAACAGGCGCTCAGGCATCCCCTGATCTACATCGCCAGCCAGCAACTGGAGAGCGCTGCCCGGCCCGGCCGGGTGCTCAATCTCGAAGCCCTCACCCAGTGGCTGGCGGACGCCGCCGGACTGCAGGTACAGCGCATCGATCCGCTGAAGATCCGCGTCGCCGAGGTGACCCGGGTGATGTCCTTCGAATTCGCCAAACGCCACGGCATTCTCTGTCTGGAGGCCGGCGCCGAAGAAATCGTGATCGCCACGGCGCAACCCTTCGTCACCGCCTGGGTCTCGGGCCTGGAACAGGCAGCGCGCAAACGGGTGCGCCGGGTGGTCGCCAACCCCGCCGACATCGAGAAATATCTGCTCGAGTTCTACACCCTGTCGCGCTCGGTGTTCGGCGCGGGATCCGCGGTGACCGGCGCCCGTCCCGGGACCGGCAATTTCGAGCAGCTGCTGGAACTGGGCTCGCTCAAGGATCCGGACGCCCAGGACCAGCACATCGTCAATATCGTCGACTGGCTGTTGCAGTACGCCTTCGACCAGCGCGCCAGCGACATCCATATCGAACCTCGCCGGGAACTGGGCAAGGTGCGCTTCCGGATCGACGGCGTGCTGCATCGCGTCTACGAACTGCCCAGCCCGGTGCTGGCGGCGGTGACCAGCCGACTGAAGATCCTCGGGCGGATGAACGTGGCGGAGAAGCGCAAACCCCAGGACGGCCGTGTCAAGACCCGTTCCCCGGCCGGCGGAGAAATCGAGCTGCGCCTCTCCACCCTGCCCACCGCCTTCGGCGAGAAGATGGTGTTGCGCATCTTCGACCCGGAAGTGTTGCTGCGCAGCTTCACCGAACTCGGCCTCAGCGGCGAGGACTACCGGCGCTGGCAACAGATGGTCAATCGGCCCCACGGGATAGTCCTGGTCACCGGGCCCACGGGGTCGGGCAAGACCACCACTTTGTACTCCACGCTCAAGCAGCTCGCGACCGAGGAGGTCAACGTCAGTACGGTGGAAGATCCGATCGAGATGGTCGAGGAAAGCTTCAACCAAACCCAGGTGCAACCGCAGATCCAGTTCGGCTTCGCCGAGGGGGTGCGAACCCTGATGCGCCAGGATCCGGACATCATCATGGTGGGTGAAATCCGCGACCTGGAAACCGCGGAAATGGCGATCCAGGCGGCGCTGACCGGGCACCTGGTGCTGTCCACCCTGCACACCAACGACGCCCCCACCGCCCTCACCCGGCTGCTCGACCTGGGCGTGCCCGCGCATCTGCTCAAGGTTACCCTGAATGGCATCATGGCCCAGCGCCTGGTGCGCACCCTGTGCCCGCATTGCGCCTTGTCGGCACCGGTGGATGCCCAGGCTTGGCACGCCCTGATACAGCCTTGGAAAGCGTCACCGCCGGCCCGGTTCCGCGAGCCCGGCGGTTGCCTGGAATGCCGCGACACCGGCTATCGCGGCCGCCAGGGTCTGTACGAAATCATGCCCATCAGCGAGACCCTCAAGCCGCTGATCATCGATCAGTGCGACATTTCCGCGCTCCGCGCCCAGGCCGTGCGTGAGGGCATGCGCACCCTGCGTCTGGCGGGTGCCCAGCAAGTCGGCGCCGGCAGCACTTCAGTCGCCGAGGTGTTGCGGGTGACCCCGGAACTGGGGCGCTGAATATGCCCGACCGCCCCGCCCTCTCCACGGCCCGCTCGACGCTGTTCGAGCGCCAGCGTGAGCAGTTCCTCGAAACCGTCGGTGAACCCGCGCGCGCGCGCTTGGCGCGGCTGTGCCGCGACCCCGATTTCGCCGCGGAGCTGGCCTGGGTGTGGTCGGCGAGCGAATTCGCCGCCGCCGTCTGCAGACGACAACCAGAGGCCTTTCTCGAACTGGCGGAAAACGAAATCTTCGGCCATCCCCACCAGACCGGCGCGCTCGAAGCGGCGCTGGCCGCGGAGCTCGAGGGCTGCGCTGACGAAGACAGTCTCGGCGGACTGCTGCGATGCTTTCGCAATCGCCAGATGCTGCGGATTGTATGGCGAGACCTGACCCGGCGCGCCGACCTCGAGGAGACGCTGGCCGCATTGACCGAACTCGCCGAAGCCTGCGTGCGCGGCGCCCTGCAAGTACTCCATCCACTGGCCTGCGCACGCTGGGGCCAGCCCCTGGGGCAGGAGTCCGGCCGACCCCAGGAATTGGTGGTGGTAGCCATGGGCAAGCTCGGCGGCGGCGAACTCAACCTGTCTTCGGACATCGACCTGTTGTTCACCTATCCGGAAGGCGGCGAAAGCAACACCAACCGCGGCCTCGACAACCAGGAATTCTTCCTGCGCCTGGGGCGCACACTGATTCGCGCCCTGGATCAGCACACCGCGGACGGCTTCGTGTTCCGGGTCGACATGCGCCTGCGGCCCTATGGCGACAGCGGACCACTGGTCGCGAACTTCGATGCCTTCGCCGATTACTACCAGACCCAGGGGCGGGACTGGGAGCGCTACGCGATGATCAAGGCCCGGCCGATCAGCGGCGCCGCCGAAGACCGCACGCGGCTCGAGGAGCTGTTGCGCAACTTCACCTACCGCAAATACATCGATTTCTCGGTAATCCAGTCGCTGCGCGACATGAAGGCACTGATCAACCGCGAGGTGGCGCGCCGCGAACTGGCCGACAACATCAAGCTCGGCAGCGGCGGCATTCGCGAGATCGAATTCATCGCCCAGGCCTTCCAGCTCATCCGCGGCGGTCGCGACCCGCGCTTCCAGACCCGGCGCCTGGCCGAGGTGCTGGCGCTGATCGACCGTGAGGGGCTGCTGCCCGACGGCGCCGGCGCGCAGCTGTGGGACGACTACCGCCTGCTGCGCGATACCGAACACGCGCTGCAAGCCTGGCGGGATCAGCAGACCCAGCAACTACCCGACGCAGCCGAAGACCGCGAACGCCTGGCGCAGGTGCTGGGCTACCCGGGCTGGGCGGCTTTCGCTGCCGCTCTGGCAGCCGCCAGAGCCCGGGTACAGGAGCTGTTCGCAGCGGTGGCGGCGCCCGCGGAAACCGAGGCAGACGACACCCCGGCGCGCACCGCCTGGCTGGAAGCCGGCGGCGAAGGTGCCGAGACCGATCTGGCCGAACTGGGTTATGGCGCCGATGCCGCCACCGCCGCAGCCGCGCTGCGCGAACTGTTCACGGCGCGGCCCGTGCAGGCAATGACCGCTCAAGCCCGGGAGCGCCTCGATCAACTGATGCCACTGCTGATCGGGGATTGCATTGCGGCGGGCAGTCCGGCGGAAACCCTGCGCCGCATCAACCTGGTGCTCGCCGCGGTGGCACGACGCAGCGTCTACCTCACTCTGCTCAGCGAGAACCCCGGGGCCCGCCAGCAGCTGGTCCGGCTCTGTGCCGCCAGTCCCTGGATCGCCGGCGAGCTGGCCCAGCACCCCGCCCTGCTCGACGAACTGCTCGATCCGGGCACGCTCTACCGCCCGCCGGATCGCGAAGGTATTGCCCGTGACCTGGAGGAACAATTGCGGCGGATGCCGGCCGGCGATCTCGAAGCCCAGATGGAAGCGCTGCGCTACTTCCGCCGCGCCCACGCCCTGCGGGTGGCAGCCGCGGAAATCACCGGCGCTCTGCCACTGATGCAGGTCAGCGATTACCTGACCTGGCTGGCGGAGGCGATCCTGGGTGCGGTGCTGGATATCGCCCGCGCCCATCTCGGCACCCGGCACGGCAAGCCGGGCACCGCGCCCGACGCCCCGACACCCGGCTTTCTGGTGCTGGGCTACGGCAAGCTCGGCGGCATCGAACTGGCCCATGGTTCGGACCTCGATCTGGTGTTCCTCCACGACGCCCAGGGCGCGCTGGACACCGACGGCGAGCAGCCGCTCAGCAACGAGCAGTTCTTCATCCGCCTCGGCCAGCGCATCATCCATATCCTCAACACCCGCACCGCCTCGGGCACCCTTTACGAAGTCGACATGCGGCTGCGCCCCTCGGGCAACTCGGGACTGCTGGTGAGTTCGCTGGCCGCGTTCGAGCGCTACCAGATGAGCGACGCCTGGAGCTGGGAGCATCAGGCCCTGGTCCGTGCCCGCGCGATCGCCGGGGACCCGGCGCTCGCCGAGCGTTTCGACGAAATCCGCCGCGCCATCCTCTGCCGCCCCCGCGACCGCGCCGAGCTGGCGCGCGAAGTCCGCGCCATGCGCCAGCGGATGCGTACCCATCTGGGTACGCCGCAGCGCACTTCGGCAAGCGAGGTGTTTGACCTGAAGCAGGATCCGGGCGGTATCGTGGACATCGAATTTATGGTTCAATTCCTAGTCTTGGCCGAGTCTCACTGCCACCCCGATCTGACCCGCTGGACCGACAACATTCGCATCCTGGGTGACCTCGAGGCGGCGAATGTATTGCGCGTGGCGGATACCGAAGTCCTGCGCGAGGCCTACAAGAGCTACCGCATGGCGGGACACCGGCTGCAGTTGCAGGGTCTGCCCGGCAGGGCGATGGCGGCGGAGTTCGCCGACCAGCGCGCCGCGGTCACCGCCATCTGGGAACGCCTGCTGGGCACCTGACGACATTGCTTGAAGGAGAGCAAACCCATGTCCTTTGCGGATCGCGACGGGTTCATCTGGTTCGACGGCCAACTGGTGCCATGGCGCGAGGCCAAAGTGCATGTGCTGACCCACACCCTGCACTATGGCATGGGCGTGTTCGAAGGCGTCCGCGCCTATCACACCGAGAGCCGGGGCACGGCCATCTTCCGCCTCGAGGATCACACCAGGCGGCTGTTCAACTCCGCCAAGATCCTCGGCATCTCCATGCCTTTCGACGCCGAGACGCTCAACGCCGCTCAATGCCGGGTGGTGCGGGAGAACGGCCTGCACGAGGGCTATGTCCGACCGCTCGCCTTTCTCGGTTCCGAGGGTATGGGATTGCGCGCCGACGGCCTGCGCACCCACGTCATCGTCGCCGCCTGGGAATGGCCCTCCTACATGAACCCGGAAGCCCTGGAGCTGGGTATCCGTATCCGCACCTCGTCGATCACCCGCCACCACGTGAATATCACCATGTGCAAGGCCAAGGCGACCGGCAACTACACCAACTCGATGATGGCGCTGCGCGAGGCCCTGCAGTGCGGCTACGACGAGGCCCTGCTGCTCGACCCCGAAGGCTATGTCGCCGAGGGCAGCGGCGAGAACATCTTCATCATCAACCGCGGCGTGCTCTATACCCCGGAGCTGACCTCCTGCCTCGAAGGCATCACCCGGGAGACCGTGATCGAACTGGCGCGGGAGTGCGGCTACGAAATCCGCGAGAAGCGCATCACCCGCGACGAGGTCTATGTCGCCGACGAGGCCTTCTTTACCGGTACCGCAGCCGAGGTACTGCCGATCCGCGAACTGGACAACCGGGTGATCGGCAATGGTCGGCCCGGGCCCATCACCACCAGGTTGCAAAGCCTGTACTTCGACGCCGTGCGCGGCCGCCTCGACGCCCACCCGGAGTGGCTGACGCCGGTCGACGGCTGACCATGACCGCGGACCCGGACGACAGCAGCGGCCCCCGGATCCTGGTGGTCGGCGCCTCCTGGGTCGGCGACATGGTCATGTCCCAGGCGCTGTTCATGGCGCTGCGCCAACGGCATCCCGGCTGCCGCACCACCGTGCTCGCACCGGCCTGGAGCCGCCCCCTGCTGGCGCGCATGCCGCAGATCGACTCCGCCATCGACCTGCCCTTCGCGCACGGCGAATTCAACCTCGGCGGCCGCCTGGCATTGGCGCGGGGTCTGCAACCCAAGCGCTTCGACCGCGCCATCGTGCTGCCCAATTCCTTCAAGTCGGCACTGATTCCCGCCTTTGCCGGCATCCCGGTGCGCACCGGCTGGCGCGGCGAAATGCGCTTCTGGCTGCTCAACGACATCCGCCTGCTCGACAGGCAGCGCTACCCGCTCATGGTGGAGCGCTTTGTCGCGCTGGCCTATCCCGAGGGCCGGCCGCTGCCCGACCCGCTGCCGCGTCCCCGGCTGCACGCCGATGCCGAGCGCCTCACCGCACTGCGCGAGCAGTTCGGCCTCGATCCGGGCGCACCTGTGCTGGCGCTGTGCCCAGGCGCCGAATTCGGCCCCGCCAAGCGCTGGCCGGAACGGCACTACGCCAGTGTCGCCGGCACCCTGATCGCGCGCGGTTGGCAGGTCTGGCTGCTGGGCTCGGCGCGCGACCGTGATGTCGCCGCTGCGGTCATCGCCGCGCTTCCCGCGACACAGCGCCACAGTGCCCACAATCTCGCCGGCGCCACAGAGCTGGTCGATGCGGTCGACCTGCTAGCCGGGGCCGATCTGGTGGTGAGCAATGACTCCGGCCTGATGCATATCGCCGCGGCCCTGAATCGCCCCCTGGTGGTGGTCTATGGCGCCAGCAGCCCGGCGTTCACGCCGCCGCTGTCGGAGCGCGCGGAAACCCTGGCGATCCCGGTCGACTGCGGTCCCTGCTTCCAGCGCGAATGCCCCAAGCGTCACCTGAAGTGCTTGAATGACCTGCAACCCGAGCTGGTGTTGGCCGCCGGCGAGCGCCTACTGGCCAACGGCTGAGTGGGGCGGCGATGCAGCTGGCGGTCTGCCTGTTCAAGTACTTTCCCTACGGCGGTCTGCAGCGGGATTTCCTGCGCATCGCCCTGGCCTGCCGAGCGCGCGGCCACCGCGTCCGGGTGCTGACCCTGGGATGGACCGGCGAACGCCCACAGGGGCTCGACATCGAGGTGGTCGCGGCACGCGGCCTGAGCGGCCCGGCACGCTACCGGAATTTCTGTACCGCGGTGCAGCAGCGTCTCGCCCAGGCACCCGCCGATGCCGTGGTCGGCTTCAACAAGATGCCCGGGCTGGATATCTACTACGCCGCGGACCCCTGTTACGCCCACAAGGCCCGAACCCAGCGCGGGCCCCTGTACCGGCTGTCGCCCCGCTATCGGCATTTTTCCCACTATGAAAGGGCAGTGTTCGCGGCCTCGGCCAATACCGAGATTCTGATGATCTCCGACCTCCAGAAACCCCTGTTTCAACACTACTACGGGACCCCGGCGACCCGCTTTCACGAGCTCCCGCCCGGTATCGATCCCAGCCGGCGGGCCACCCCCGACGCCGCCGACCAGCGCCGCGGCCTGCGCGCCGAATTCGGCATCGAAGCGACCCAGCCGCTCCTGCTGATGATCGGCTCGGGCTTCCGCACCAAGGGTCTGGACCGCGTGCTGGAGGGGCTGGCGTCGCTGCCGCCGGCACTGGCCGCGACCCGGCTGTTCGTCATCGGCCAGGACGACCCGCGTGCCTTCCAGCGCCTCGCGCGCCGGCTCGGGGTCGGCGACCGGGTACGCTTCTTCTCCGGCCGCGATGACGTACCGCGCTTCCTGCAGGGCGCCGATCTGCTGGTGCATCCCGCCTACAGCGAGAATACCGGCACCGTGCTGCTCGAGGCGCTGGTCGCCGGCCTCCCGGTATTGACCACCGCCAACTGCGGCTACGCCGGCCATGTTGCGCGCTCCGGCGGCGGTCGGGTCTTGCCGGATCCGTTTCGACAGGCAGATTTCAATCACGCGCTCGCCGAGCTGCTCACCGGGGACCGGGCAGTGCTGCGCCGGCGGGCACTGGACTGGGCGGGGCAGGCCGACATCTATCGCCTGGCGGAACAGGCCGCAGTGCTGATCGAGCGGCTGGCCCCGGGAAGGGAGCGCGCATGCGCGTCATGATCAGCGGCGAACTCGCCCGCGCCTGGGCGGGCCGCGACCTCTTCGAGCAGATGCTGCGGCTCGAAGGAGAGGAATACCGGGCCCTCGAGGGTCGCCGCACCCTGCGCTTCGAACTCGACGGCCGGGCCTATTTCGCCAAGGTCCACCAGGGCATCGGCTGGCGGGAAATCGCCAAGAATTTGCTGCGCCTGCGCCTGCCGGTGCTCGGCGCCGAGCAGGAGTGGCGGGCGATCACCCGCCTGCGCGGGCTGGGGCTGGACACCATGCGCGCGGTGGCCTTCGGCAAGCGCGGCTGGAATCCGGCGCAACGGCTGTCGTTCCTGGTCACCGAAGCGCTGGAGCCGAGCATTGATCTGGAGACCTTCTGCACCAACGGCGGCCTGGCCGGACTGGGGATTGCGGAGCGACGACGCCTGATTGCACGCGTCGCCGACATCGCCCGCACCCTGCACGACCATGGCCTCAACCACCGCGACCTCTACCTCTGCCACCTGCTGCTCGATACCGCACCGCGGTGGCGCAACGCACCGCCGGCGGAGCGGCCGCTGTACCTGATCGATCTGCACCGCATGCAAAAGCGGCGCCGCATTCCCTGGCGCTGGCGCCGCAAGGATCTCGCCAGTCTCTGCTATTCGGCCCGGCGGGCCGGCTTCAGCCGGCGCGACGAACTTCACTTCCTGCGCCATTATCAGGCCGGCGGCCTGGGCATGGCACTGGCCGCCCGGCCCTGGCGCCAGGTGGACCGGCGCGCCCGGAGGCTGTACCGCAAGGGAGTGCGCAAGGGGTATCACTCATGACCGGCGCGCGCCTGACCATCGCCGATGCGGAGCGCGCGCTGTTCGCCGCGCGGGGGCTGGACAGCTTCGAGGCACTCTGGAGCACGGCTGCCGCCAGGGTCGAGGCCGGCAACGCCGCGCGTGGCGGCAGCAGTACGGTTGCCTTGCTGGAGCTCGAAGCGCCCGAGGGGACACGCCGGTTCTATCTCAAGCGCCAGCGCAACTTCAATTGCCGCACGCCGCGCCATTGGCTGGGGGGCATCCCGGTCGCGCAGCGGGAGTGGTGCGCGATCCAGGCGTTGGCACGACGGGGGATCGCCACCCTGGAAATCGCAGCCTACGGCCGCCACCATCGCCGGGGCGACGACCGCGCGCTGCTGCTCACCCGCGCCCTCGACGGCCATCAGGACCTGGACGCCTGGCTGCACGACCACCCGGACCGCGCGGCCCGCAGCCGGCTCGCGGAAACCGTCGGAGCGCTGATCGCCGCGCTCCACGGCGCCGGCTGGCGGCACGGCTGCCTGTACCCCAAGCACCTGTTCATAGCACGCGATTTCCCGGCGCGGACTGCCGCCAATCCGCTGCGGCTGATCGATCTCGAGAAGTGCAAGCGCATCCGGCGCCCCCGCGGGGGAGTGCGCGACCTGGACACCCTGTTTCGCCACTGCCCGGCATTGGACGCCACCCTGCGGGAACAGCTGCTGGCAAGCTATATCGCGGGGCTCGGCGTCAACCTCGACACCCGGCAACTGGCCGAACGGGTCGCGCGGAACAAGCGATGACCCCATCGCCCGTGGACTTTGCCCAACTGCGTGCCGCGGCTCCCGGCAGCCTCGAATGCTTCGAGTTGGCGCTGGTGGGCCGCGAACCACTGCGGATCATTCAGGTGCACCGCCATCTGCCCGGACGCCGGCTGGCCTGCCGCGCCCGCTGGGGCAACGAGCAACTGTTGGTGAAACTGTTCTTTCGCCACCGCGACTACCGGCGCGAACGCGCCGGGCTGGAATTGCTCCACGATCGGGGCGTGCCCAGCCCCAGGATCCGCTGGCACTACCATGCCGGCGACGCCTGGCTGCTGGCCACCGAGTGGCTGCCCGAGGCACACGCACTCGATTCCGGCCTCTGCCGGCCGCACTCGGCGGCGGACGCGCGCGCGGTGTTTGCGCTGCTCGGCACCCTGCACCGCGCCGGGCTGATCCAGGAGGATGCTCACCTCGACAATTTCCTGCTCTCGGGTGCGCGCGCCTACGCCATCGACGGCGCCGGTATCCGCCGCGCCGCCGGCAGTGGGGACACGACCGCCAATCTGGCGCTCTTGCTGGCCCAGTTCCCGCCCGGCAGCGACCACCAGGTCCTCTCCCTGGCGGCGGCCTACGGACCGCTGCCGGCCCCCCGCCGACTGGCGCGCGCCCGGGATCGAGCCCGCCGCCGGCGGCTGCGGGCCTATCGCCGCAAATGCCTGCGCAATTGCAGTGAATTCACCGTCGAGCGCTCCTGGCGCCGGTTCACGGCGCGCCGGCGCGATCGCCGGGACAGGAATTTTCTGGAGTTGCTGGCCGATCCCGGACCCGCGGTCGCCGGCGCGCAGCGCCTGAAGGACGGCAACACCGCCACCGTGGTGCGCTGCGGTACACCGGCATCGGACCTGGTGGTGAAACGCTACAATGTCAAGAACTGGCGGCACGCCCTGAGTCGCGCCCCGCGCCGTTCGCGGGCCTGGATTTCCTGGCAGAACGCCAACCTGCTGGCGCACATCGGGGTATCCACGCCGCGGGCCCTGGGTCTGCGGGAAGGGCGCTGGGGGCCGTTCAGGCGCGTCACCTACCTGATCACGGAGGCCAGCGACGGGGTGCCACTGCACGACTGGTTGCGCGCGCACACGCCGAACGAAGTGCCGGCCTGGCTCGACCGGGCCCTGCTGCAGACGCTCGCCAGCCTGGCCCGCAGCGGGATCAGCCACGGCGATCTCAAGGCGACCAATTTCCTGGTCGAAGAGAGGCTCGAACGCTTGTTGCTCATCGATCTCGACGCCATGCGGCTCCACCGCAGCGGCAGCCGCCACAGGCGTGCCCTGCAACGCGACTTGCGGCGTTTCCTGGCCAACTGGGACGCCGGCCTGCAACAGCACTTCGCCCGACTGCTGGCACCGCTGGCCGCCGGTCACCGTATCGCAAAGGAGCTCTAGGTTTGCCCACCATCGTACTCGGCCTCTCCGGCGCCCTCGGCCACGATCCGTCCGCCGCCCTCTATATCGACGGCCACCTGGCCGCCGCCGCGGAGGAAGAGCGCTTCATCCGCGACAAGCACGCCAAGAACCGCATGCCGCTGGAAGCGGCCCGCTTCTGCCTGCGCCAGGCCGGGGTGAGCCCGGCGGACGTCACCCTGGTGGCTGTGCCCTTCGCACCCATACCCCTGTCGTCCCCGGCGCGCTGGCACTTCGCGCGCCGCTACTGGTACGCACCGGACCGCGCCCTGGACGCCCTGCTCAACGGCAACCGCCGCTACCGGCGCTATCGCGGTCGTATCTTCGAACTGCTGCGCACGCTGGGCATAGATCCCCGGCGGATCGAATTCGAGCCGGTCGAGCACCATCTCGCGCATGCCAGCAGCGCGTACCACCTGAGCGGTTTCGAGGGCAAGACCGCGATCCTGGGCGTCGACGGCAAGGGCGAGTACGCCACCACCTTCTTCGGCTACGGCGAACACGGTCGCATCCACAAGATCAAGGAATTCTACGACCCGGATTCGCTGGGCGGCCTCTATGGCGCACTCACCGAGTACCTGGGCTTCGAGATGCTCGACGGCGAGTACAAGGTGATGGGCATGGCCCCCTATGGCGACCCGGACCGCCACGACCTGTCGCGCCTGCTCGACTGTGACGGCCGCAGACTGCGGGTCAACACCAGGTACGTCAACACCGTCGGCATGCGCCGCTACAAGGAGAACGGCAAGGGCTTTTACTTCAGCCCCCGGCTGATCGAATGGCTGGGGCCACGCCGCCGCGGCGACAGTGCCGATCAGCCCTATATCGACTATGCCGCGACCATTCAGGCGCTCTACGAGGAGGCCGTGCTCAAACTGATGGATCACTATCTGGGCGACATCCTGCGCGAGACCGGCCGCCTGGCCTTCTCCGGGGGCGGCGCGCTCAACGTCAAGCTCAATCAGAAGATCATCGCCCGCCCGGAAGTGCGCGAGCTGTTCGTGCAGCCGGCTTCCGGCGATGCCGGCACCGCAGTGGGCGCCGCCTCCCATGCGCTGGTCCAGCGCGGCATCCGCCCCGAGCCCATGGAGCATGTCTACCTGGGGCCCGCCTACACCACGGAGGAATGTCTGGCGGCGTGCCAGCGCCACCCGCAGCGCCCGCGCTGGGAACGGGTGGCGGATATCCCACAGCAGGTAGCGCGATTGCTCGCCGACGGCCACCCGGTGGCCTGGTTCCAGGGCCGCATGGAATTCGGGCCCCGCGCCCTGGGTGGGCGCTCCATCCTCGGCTGCCCCAGCGTTGCCGGCATCGCCGATCGCATCAACGAGCAGATCAAGTTTCGCGAGCGCTGGCGGCCGTTCTGCCCGAGCCTCCTCGATCGCGTCCGGCCACAGATGTTCAAGGTGGATCACCCGGCGCCCTTCATGACCTTCACCTTCGAGGTGAACGACGCCTGGAAGTCCCGGGTTCCGGAGGTGGTCCACGAAGACGGCACCGCCCGTGCCCAGGCGCTGGAGCGGCGCCACAATCCGCGCTACTACGAACTGATGGAAGAACTCGAACGCCTCACCGGCAACGGCGTGGTGCTCAACACCTCGCTCAACCGCCGCGGCGAACCCATGGTGTGCTCGCCCGATGACGCCCTGGAAATGTTCTTCGGCTCTGATCTGCAGTACCTGGCCATGGAAGATCTGCTGATCAGCAAGCCCGGCCCACCCCGTGGCTGAAGCGCCGCTGTTCAGCATCGTCATTCCCTGCTTCAACTACGGCCACTGGTTGGAGCGGACGGTGAACTCGGTACTCGCCCAGGGCGGCGGCGACTGGGAGCTGCTGGTGATCGACGACGGCTCGACGGACACCACCGCACAAGTGGGTCGGGACCTGCTCGGCCGCCATCCCGGGCGGTTGCGCTTTCTGAGTCAGCCCAACCGCGGCGTGGCCGCGACCCGCAACCGCGGCATCGACCAGACCCAGGGACGCTACTTGATCTTTCTCGACGCCGATGACGAGTTGGCACCCAACGCCCTGGCGAGCTATCGCCAGCTGATCGAGCGGGCACCCCAGGCCGACCTGCTGGCCGGCACCCACCTGGTGGTCACCCCCGACGGCCGCACCAAGCCTTGCCCCGTGGGCACACTGCCGGCGGAACCGCGTCGGCGCTTCAAGACCTATCTGTTCGACGGGGCCCTGCATTTCGCCGGAAGTGCTGCGGCATTCCGCCGCGGCGCGCTCGCCGCGCGTCGCTACCCCGAGCACATGCCCTCCACCGAAGACATCCCGGTGTTCGCCTATCTGCTGGCCACCGGCGAGATCGCAGTCACCCCGGCGGTGGTGGCGATCATGCACCAGCACCCGGACTCCCTGCGCCACGACACCCGACGCGCCGCGGCCGCGGCGCCGGCCCTGCTCGAGGAGGTGTTTCGCGCCGACCTGATGCCCGGCTGGACCCAGGCCTACCGCAGGCGCTACCAGGCTCGGCGCTGGCTGTCGCTGTTTCGCTCCCATTACCTGGCCGGAGAACGCCCGGCGGCCCTCGACTGCTTTCACCGCGCGCTGCGCCTCGAGCCCCTGGCGACGCTCAGCCGCTGGTCCTACCTGCGCAAGTACCTGAAGCTGCGCTGCGGCCTGGGACCGGAGAAAAAGTCGTGACCCGCGGTCTGGTGTACATCCTGTCCTCGAACTTCAGCGGCTCGCACTTTGTGTCACTAATGCTCGGCAGCCATGCGCGCTGCGTGCCCCTGAGCGACCCGCAGGGATGAGATCGCCTGCGAACTGGATATGCGGCCGGACGCTAACCGGAAGGCCCACCGATCAGCATCTCGGCCGGTGCCGGCAGTGGGCGACCACTGCGGGCATAGCCGCGGCGAAAGGCGTCCATCGAGGTGCGCACCAGCCCCCAATCGCCGGGATAACGCATCAGGTGGCGGAGATTGCGGGCCACCAGGGCAGCGCCCAGCGGCGCGTTGCGAAACTCCAGGTCGGCGACATCGATGAGGCCGAGATCGCCGGTCTCGCCCACCACGAGGTTGCCGAAGTGCAGCGAACGGAAGTAGACCCCCAAGCCATGCAGCTCGCCGAGAAAGCCGCCGAAGCGGGTGATCCAGGGTTCGCAGTCGGCCTCGGCTACCAGCAATTCGCGCAGCGTGCATCCCGCCAGCGGCCGATACAGCACCGCCGTGCGCTGCAAATGGGGAATGCGCAGCAGGCGCTCCGGAACCACGGTGGGGATGCCCAGCCGCCCCAGGCGTTCGGCATTGCGCTGGAAGCGCCGGGAATAGGGCCGCATCAGGGCGCTGCTGAACAGCCGCTTGCGCCGAAACAGTTTCAGGTAGTGGCCATCTCCGAGCGCGAGCAGCTTGGCGCCGTGGTGATCGGCCTCCAGTACCCGGGCACCCGCGGTCAACTGCTGATAGGCGGCTTCGTCCAGCCTGTCAAACCCGTCTGTGCTCAGCATTTCAGATCGTCGCCCGCCCGGCATCCGACAAAGCGACATTCTAGCCGGTTGACGGTAACTTTCTTTACAACCGCGCCGTCATCCACGGCATTTGCTAGAGTCGCGGCCCACACCGGCAGCGCGCTCGCGGCAGCAGCGCCCGCAACCGACCGAGGAACCCAGGGTTGACCCATATCCTGCTGGTCAAGCTCAGCTCCATGGGCGACCTGATCCAGCTGCTACCGGCACTCAGCGACGCCCGCGCGCAGCACCCGGAACTGCGCTTCGACTGGGTGGCCGATACCGCCTTCGCGGAGATCCCCCGCTGGCATCCGGCGGTCGACCGGGTGATCGTCAGCGCCCACCGCCAGTGGCGCGAACGCAAGAGTGAATTTTTGCGCCACGGCGCCGGCGCCTGGCTGCGCGAACTGCGCGCCCGCCGCTACGACCTGGTGATCGACGCCCAGGGCAGCTGGAAAAGCGCCGCGGTGACCGCCCTGGCGCGCGGGCCGGGCGCCGGTCTCGACCGCACCGGCATCCGCGAGCCCGGCGCCCAGGGGCTCTACCGGCAGCGTTACCCAGTGCCCCGCAACCGGCACGCCATCGCCCGCTGGCGGGCACTACTGGCCATGGCGATCGGCTATCGCCAGCCCACCGGGGATCTGGATTTCGGTCTCTCCGCAGTGTCCTGGCCGGTGCCGCCGGTCGATCTGCCAGCCCCCGCGCTGACCCTGGTCACCAATGCCACCTGGCCAACCAAGCATTGGCCGGATGCTCATTGGCACCAACTGATCGAACGCGGGCTCGATCATGGCTACAGCCTGGTGCTGCCCTGGGGCAGCGCAACCGAACGGCAGCGGGCCGAGCGCCTGGCGGCGAATCGTCCCGGTGTCCTGGTACCGCCCCGGATGTCGCTCACCGAAATCGCCGGGCTGCTGGCCGCCAGCGTCGCGGTGGTGAGTGTGGATACCGGCCTGGCACACCTGGCCGCCGCCCTGGGGCGCCCGGTGCTCACCCTGTACGGGCCCACGGATCCGCGCTTGATCGCGGCCACCGGCCCCGCGGCGCAGCACCTGCAGGCCGACACCCGCGACTGCATTCCCTGCGGCCGCCGCCAGTGCCGTACCCAGGGCTATCAGGGCCCGGAGGCCCAGTGCCTGCGCGAGCTGACCCCGGCACTGGCATGGGCACGGCTGGAACAGGTACTCTCCCCCTCCCCCGGCTGAGCGCCACCATCGAGGAGTCTTCCGTTGCCGGCTGAATTTCCGCCCTTCGAACGCGCCCGGGTTCTGGTGGTGGGCGACATCATGCTCGACCGCTACTGGTACGGCCCGACCGCACGCATCTCCCCGGAAGCGCCGGTGCCGGTGGTCCGTATCACCGCCGCCGACGATCGCCCGGGGGGCGCCGCCAACGTCGCACTCAATCTTGCCGCGCTGGGCGCCAGGGTCGGCGTGGTCGGCGCCGTCGGCGAGGACGAGGCTGCCGCCATCCTCGCCAGCCAGCTGGCGGCGGCCGGGGTCGCAGCCCATCTGCTCTCCTGCCCGGACCGGCCGACCACCACCAAGCTGCGCGTCATGAGCCGCAACCAGCAGCTGCTGCGCCTGGATTTCGAGGACCCGCCGACCGCGGCGGACATCGCCGCCCTGCCGGCCAGGGTCGAGGCGCTGCTGAGCACCTGCGACATTCTGGTGCTGTCCGACTACGCCAAGGGCAGCCTGCAGGACCCCGCCGCCCTGATCGAGCGAGCCACGGCCGCCGGCGTGGCCGTGCTGGTGGATCCCAAGGGCAACGATTTCCGCCGCTACCGGGGCGCCGCGCTGCTCACGCCCAACCTCGCCGAACTGGAAACCGTGATCGGCCCCTGCAGCGACGAGGCAACCCTGTGCGCACGCGGCCGGGCGCTGGCCGAAACGCTCGAACTCGGTGGTCTGCTGGTCACCCGCGGCGAACAGGGCATGACCTTGCTGCGCCCGGGACAGGCGGAACTGCACCTGCCGGCCCGGGCCCGGGAGGTCTATGACGTCACCGGCGCCGGGGACACCGTGATCGCGGTGCTGGCCGGCGCCCTGGCGGCGGGCGCCGAGTTGCCGGACGCGGTGGCGCTGGCCAACCTGGCCGCCGGCATCGTGGTGGGCAAGCTCGGCACCGCGACGGTCAGCGGCCCCGAACTGCACCAGGCGCTGCGCCGCGAGCGCGGCGCCGAAACCGGCGTGCTCAACCCGGAGCAGTTGCTGGTCGAAATCGCCGACGCCCGGACCCGCGGTGAACGCATCGTGTTCACCAATGGCTGCTTCGATCTGCTGCACGCCGGTCACGTCAGCTATCTGCGCCAGGCGCGCGCCCTGGGGGACCGGCTGATCGTGGCGGTCAATGACGACGCCTCGGTGCACCGCCTCAAGGGCGCCGGCCGGCCGCTCAACCCGGTGGCGCGGCGCATGGCGGTACTCGCCGGACTCGAGACCGTGGACTGGGTGGTGAGCTTCACCGAGGACACCCCGGAACAACTGTTGCAACGCTTGCAACCGGACATCCTGGTCAAGGGCGGCGACTACCGCCAAGACCAGGTGGTGGGCTGGCAGATCGTCACCGGCTACGGCGGCGAGGTCCGCACCCTGGGCCTGGTGGACGACTGCTCGACCACGGCGCTGGTCGAGCGCATCCGCGCCCAATCCGCCGACCCGGAATCCTGAGGAGCCACCGTTGTCACCCGCTACCGGCAATTCCGCACCGGCGCGGCTCCGCGCCGCGATCCGCGAACGCTACGCCTGGCTCGCCCTGCTGCTGTTCTTCGCCATCTGCTTCCTGCCCGCCAACGGCACCGGAGCCACCAACCTCTACCGCCTGTTCGTGGTGGTGCCCATGCTGCTGTGCTTCCGGCCGGCGGACCTCGCCGTCATCTGGCGGCAAGCGCCGGCGCGCTGGTTCCTCGTGCTCTGCGCCTGGCTCAGCCTGAGCCTGCTCTGGGACGGTTGGAGCCACAAGGACTTCAAGCTGCTGCTGCGCGAACTGAACGTGCTGGCGCTGTTCTATCTGGTGTTCCTGATCGGCGATCTGCACCGGCGGCGCATGGGTCTGCTGCTCGACGCCCTGGTGGTCCTGGGGGTTATCGGCGCGCTGTTGATCATCAACGACTGGCCGGAGCTCAGGGAGCAGGGCGGGAACTACCACGCGTACAGCGCGCGCGGCGTCTTCAAACACCATGTACTGGTCGGCTGGGCACTGGCGAGCGTCGCCCTGATCGCCCTGTACCGCTACCTCAGGGTGCCGCAGCCGCGCGCCGCCCTGCTCCACGGGTGCGCCGCCCTGGGGCTGGCGCTGCTCGTGTTCTGGGTGCAGGCGCGCAGCGCCTACCTGGTGCTCGCCGGCGGCGGAGTGCTGATGCTGCTGCGCTGGCACGGCCGGCGCGCGGCAGCCCTGGCCGCCGCCGGCATCGCGCTGGGGCTGGCCATGGAGCTGGTGCTCCATGACCGCCTGGCGGAACTGGTCGACCACCTGTTGGCGCGGGGCACGTCCGGTCGCCTGGAGATCTGGCAACACGGCTGGCGGCAAATGAGCGACGGCGGCTGGCAGCTTTGGTTCGGCCGGGGCCTGTCCGCCGAGGCGGCCACCGAAGTCGCGGGCAGGATGGCAGCCCACTACCACAACCTGGTGCTCAATCAGTGGTTCTATGCCGGCCTGGTCGGCGTCGCGCTTTACCTGGGCTGGGTGGTGAGTCTGCTGCGCCGCGCCTGGCGCGAGCCCGACCTCTGGCTGTGGGGCGTGCTGGTGGCCGCCATGCAACTGGGCTTTCTCACCGACGGCGACCGGCTGTTCGTCAACCCCGAGGCGATGCTGCTCGCCTTCCTGCTGCCGGCATTCCTGCTCGGCTTCGGGGTGCCCGCCCCGCATGCATCTCCCGGGCCGCGCCCGCTGCAGGGGTGCAGAAAAGAACCGGCATCAAGCGCCGCGCAGTGACGGCCAACGACACCCCGCAGCGCGACCAAATCCGACAGTGCGAAACGATCATCTGCCGCTGATGGCAGTGGATTCGCAAACCTACGAAGTGCGCGTGGATGGCGTGTGGCTGACCTCCGAACCGGCCGGGTGCCGCCACTCACGCCGCGGTATCGTTGGTTTTGACGTGGTTGGCATTGCGAGAGGAATGGAGAGCCCCTTCGTCGATGCGCCATGTGACGAATCCTCCCGGGCGGGATTACACTGCTTGCAACAACAGCATCCGAGCCAGACTTCGTGAGCAACATTGATCATCGGCAGGGCGCCGGCCCAGGCTGCGACCCACGCCCAAACAAGGTTTGCCCACTGCCGGCGCCTTTGCTTTCGCGCTGGAGAAGGACGGAATTCAGCGGTCATGCGGGCTATACGGAAATATTCCGTGTTTAAACAGGACGGTTTCCAGACACTCCATGTTAAATTGCAAGGAGAGTTATGAACCAAACTGAAGCACTTGCTCTTTGGGGAGCGGTGACAGGAACTATCGGCACTTTAGCTGGGTTGCTTAATCTTTGGCTTCGGTTCAGACAGCATGGGCTAGACAAACCGAAACTTAAGTGTGAGTCTTCCTTCGGCTATGATGGCCCGAACTTTTCAAAACACAAAATTACGATCAGGGCGATAGGACGGAGACCAGTATCTATCGACAG
Source organism: uncultured Gammaproteobacteria bacterium (assembly GCA_913060555.1). Lineage (GTDB taxonomy): Bacteria > Pseudomonadota > Gammaproteobacteria > Pseudomonadales > Porticoccaceae > JAGPUQ01. The sequence continues at coordinate 19,096 of CAJXRS010000047.1, forward strand.
TATCAGGTATTTCATCACCCCAAGAAGCTGGAAGCAAAGAGCTACCAAATACTGGCAACATAAATCTGGACGATGGATGTGGCATCAAGAGCCAAAGCAAAAGGTGAAGTTAAGCGAGGGGGAAAAAGTTGATTTTCCCATATTGTTGCCTAATGGTATTAGCATAACTGAGATTTACAAAGCGGAGATTATCGATCAAACCGGACAGTCATGGCCTGTAAAATGGCCGCCACATGAAAAACTCAAGAAAATTGCTACTCAGGAAGTGCTAGACGAATCTGTCAAAGAGAATGAAAGGCGTGTGGTTAGTGTCACTGGTTATCGTGTTGGCGAAAAATATTTTCTGGACACAAAGTTCAACACTAAGCCAGGGCGCACCGGAAAGACCTGTGGAAGAGGTTTTTGGTTTCTTGGCCTGAACGAATATAACGAAAAACTGCATGAGGTAACTGAATGCCAGGCTGATAAGTTCTTGTCTGGCGAGGTAGAGGAAATTCTTTAGTAATGCAATTTAATCGGGTAAGGGTGGGTATTTAGCCCGCCCTCCCCACACCACCTGGCATGCGGGCCCGCACCAGGCGGTTCATCA
>CAJXRS010000048.1 GCA_913060555.1 uncultured Gammaproteobacteria bacterium
GAAACGCGCCTTGATTCGCACCAGCACAGTGGCTCTGAGTGTTACCTAATTAGCCACGTGGCCCACTAGCCCTCCGCGCACAGCGCGGCCACCGGAAAGTGGGTCAGCACCGATCCCACGGCCAGCGCGCCGTCGGTGCCATCGGTGCCCAGGGTCCGGCCGCTGAGCAGGTCGCGGTAGCCCCTTGCCGGGCCACCGAGTTCGATGTGCGTGTCGCGCCACACCTCGGCGCCGAGCGGCAGGCCGGGGCGACCGCCGCACAGGCCCGCCGGCAGGCGCGGCACCAGCATGAGCAGCTCGCTGTCCCCCAGCCGGCGGCGATAGGCGATCAGGTGCGGGGCCCGCGCGCCGCGCACCGCAAGCGGCTGGTAGTCGCCGTCGCGCAGCAGCTCCGGCAGGCGGCGGCGCAGACGCAGCAGGCGCCAAATCAGATAGAGCTTGGCGCGCCCGTCGCTGAACTCGTCGAGCAGCGCGCGCACGGCTTCGGCGCAGCCATCCGGCGCGGCATCCAGGGCTTCGAGTTCGGCCAGCAGGCGCTCGCGGTGCCCATAGTCCACCGCGCGGCGGTTGTCCGGATCGACCAGTGAGAGGTCCCACAGCTCGCAGCCCTGATAGATGTCCGGCACGCCCGGACAGCTGAGCTTGAGGGCGTTGAGCGCCAGGCTGTTGAGTAGGCCGAAGCCGACCAGGCGGTCCTGCAGGCCCTGCATCTCGGTGCGGAAGGCATGCGCTTGGGACGCCAGCCGTTCGCTGACCAGGTCCGCCATGGCGGCCTCGTAGTCGGCATTGGGCCGCCGCCAATTGGTGTGACGCTTGGCCTCGCGCAGGGCCTTGCGCAGGTAAGCCTGGATACGCTCCTGATAGGCCGGCCAATCGACCTCGGCGGCGGGCTCCAGCGGCCAGCTACCGAACAGTGTCTGATAGAGCAGGTAGCGATCGTTGGCATCCGGCGCCGGCGCCCGGTGCTGGGCCAGCCAGGCGCGCACCTGTTGGGTCCAGAGATCGGGCACCTCCGACAACACCGCCAGCCGGCAGCGCACGTCCTCGCTGCGCTTGCTGTCGTGGGTGGAGCTGGCCAGGAGCCCGTGCGGCCGGCATTCGCGGCGGCGGCGATTGGCGGCCTGGAAGGCCGCGGGATCGACCGCGAAGCGCGCCGGCTCGGCGCCGACCTCGTTGTGGCAGACCAGGCGCAGATAGCGGTAGCCGGCGGTGTCCTCCTGACCCTTGGCCATCACCGGCGCGCTCAGCTGCTGCGCGGCGAGCGCGAAGTCCCAGATCGCCTCGCTCAGCTCCGGGCTGGCGCCGCTCGCGCTGTCGCCGAGCAGATTGGCGGCCAGAAAGTCGTACAGCTCCGGCTCGCGCTCGCGATCGCCGTCGCGGGCCCGGCTTGCGGCTTGCTCCACTGCCGGCCGGAAGGGCTCGTTGTCCTCGTCCGGGCGCAGGTAGGTGCGATAGATGGGGTATTGAGCCAGGGTGCGCGCCAGTGCGCCGCGCAGCGAATCGAAGGTGAAGTCCCGGCTGCGCCGGTCGGCGCGGGCGATGCGCGCCAGCCGATCGGCGAGCACCCGCAGTTCACTGCCCAGGGCATATTCCAGGATTAGATCCTTGGCGGCGCAGAGTACGGTTTCGAAATCGGCCAGCGGACCGGCGATGTCGCGGTACAGGGCGTCGAGCGGCGCCTCGCCGGCGGGGTCGACGAGCACGCCCAGGACCTGGGCGGCGAACTCATAGCCGGTGGTGCCCTGTACTTGCCAGCTGTCGGGCAGGGTCTCATCGGCGGCGAGAATCTTTTCCGCAACCAGATACAGCGGGCGCGAACTGTTGTCGGTGCGGAAACAGTCCTGCAGACGGGCGAAATAGGCCTCCGGATCATAGAGCCCATCCGGATGGTCGATGCGCAGCCCCTGGATGCGGCCACTGGCGAGCAGCTCGAGCAGGCAGGCATGGGTGGCGTCGAACACTTCCGGCCGCTCCATGCGCAGGGCGGCGAGATCGTTGATGTCGAAGAAGCGACGGTAGTTGATGTCGTCGGCGGCAACCCGCCAGTCGGCCAGCCGATAGGCCTGGGCCTCGAGCAGATCGTGCAGGGCATCGAAGCTGGCCGGCTGGCCGGGATCACCGTTGAAACGTTCGAGGAGCATGCCCAGGTGCGCGCGCAGCAGCGGCTGATCGCGGTACAGCTCGGCCAGCCGCTGCTGGTGCAGGCACTGGTCGCGCCGCCGTTCGGCGAGCAGCTGCGCGTCTTCCGCATCCCGCCCCGGCAGGTTGCCCAGAGCGGTGATCAGGCTTTCGAAGGCCGCGCGCAGGCCGCCGTCGGCGTCCAGCGCCTCGTTGCCGGCGGCGAGGATCAGCGGGTAGGTCTGGGGATCGATCGGCAGGCGGTGATCGAAGTACTGGCAGTGGAAGGCGCCGGCCTGGACGTCGAAGCACAGGCGGATCTCGCCGGCCTCCAGACAGCGGCCGTAGGACTGGCCGAGCACGGGCAGCAACACCCGGCCGTGCATGTGCGGCTGCGAGGGATACCAGTCGATATCGAAGAATCCGGCATGGGTCGAGGCCGGGCCGTTCTCCAGCACATCCAGCCACCACTGGTTGTCGCCGCCCATGACGCCCATGTGGTTCGGCACCATGTCGACCAGCTGGCCCATGCCGCGCGCCGCCAACGCCCGGCACAGGCGCTCATGGCCGTGGGCGCCGCCCAGCTCCGGGTTGAGGCTGGCGTGGTCGACGATGTCGTAGCCGTGGGGACTGCCGGGGCGGGCCCGCAAGATGGGTGAGAGGTAGAGGTCGCTGACCCCGAGGCGATCCAGATAGTCGACCCGTTCGGCGGCGTCGGCAAAGCCGAAACCGGCGTTGAGCTGCAGCCGATAGGTGGCGTCCGGGATCCGTCCCGCCGCCGGCAACGGCCGCACCCGGGGCGCCGCGGCGGCGCGCGGCGCCCGGCCGCGCTCGCCGGCAATGGCGTTCACCAGAGCGACGATCCCGGTGCTCGCCGGCCAGTGCTCCAGGTTCAGCGGCAGGCGGTGACTCCAGTTCGGGTAGGCGTCGGTCGTGGCCGGCAGATTCACCTGCTGGGTATCGCCGAGCAGATCCTCGGCCTGCACCGCCAGCAGCTGCGCCGGTGACCGGGCGAGAAAGCGGTGCAGCGCCTGGTTGAGCTGGGCGCTGAAGGGCGCCTCGCCGAGCACCGACTGGGCGTCGGGTAACAGCCCCTCGCGCTCCAGCGCCAACAACAGTGCCTGGCGGTCCCGGGCGCGGTCGAGGATCTGGGCATCGCGGGTTTGGTCGTCGGCGATCAGGCCGAGCTGGTAGCGCAACTCGATATCACCACCGCTCCAGAAGCCGGCCAGTGGCGGCAGATCGTGGGTGCCCATGGCGACCAGGGCCTGGCGCGGATACTCCTGCGGCGCCAGATAGTGATCCTCGCGCTTGGCGAAATAGAGCAGCCGGTAGCTGAGCACGCCGGTCTCCTCGAGCGCGCTGCGCACGCGGTCGGGCACGGTGCCGAGGTCCTCGCCGATCACCAGGCAACGGTTGCGATGACTCTCCAGCGCCAGCACGCCGAGCAGATCCGAGAACGGATACCCGACGTAGAGACCCTCGTCCGGCTTCGCCCCCGGCGGCACCCAGTAGAGGCGCATCAGACTCATCACATGGTCGATGCGCACGGCCCCGGCGTGGCGCATGAGGTCGCGCAACAGGGTCGCGAAGGGCGCATAGCCGCGGCGCCGGAGTTCGCCCGGCACGAATGGAGGCAGGCCCCAGTCCTGGCCGTGGAGGTTGAAATCATCGGGGGGCGCGCCGATGCGCGCCTCCAGCGCGAACAGCCCCTGGTCCCGCCAGGTGTCGGCGCCGCCGGGATCGGCGCTGACCGCCAGATCCTGATACAGCCCGAGGCGCAGGCCCAGGGTGGCGGCACGCTCCAGCGCCGCCTCCAGTTGCTCGGCGAGCTGCCATTGCAGGTACTGGTAAAACTCGACCTCGGCGGCATTGCGGCGGGCGAACTCGGCCACCGCCGGCGCTTCGGGGTCGCGGTACTGCTCCGGCCACAGGGGCCAGCCCCAGCAGTCCGGGTGGTGCGCGCGCAGGGCCTCGTACTCGGCGTGTCGGCGCAGCGACACCCCGCGCTCTGCGACGAAGCGCCGGAAGGCGCGGGCCCGCGCCGTGTCCGCGCCCAGGTGTCGGTCGCGAAAGCTGCGGAACAGCGCGCGCAGCGCGCCCAGCTTGCATTCGGCCACCGCCGGGTAGTCGATCTGTTGGGCATTGCGCAGTGTCAGCAGCCGGCCGCGGAAGTCGTCGCTTTCGCATTCGCGCCGCAGCGCCGGATCCTCGGCGTAGTCGGCGATGGCCTCGATGTCGAGATAGAGTGGATTGTAGAAGTGCCGGCTCGACGGGCTATAGGGGCTGCAGTGCCGCGGGTTGTTCAGGTAGAGTGCGTGCAGCGGATTGACGCCGACGAAATCGGCGCCGAAGCGTGCCGCCAGCTCCATCAGGCCCTTCAGATCGGTGAGATCGCCGATGCCCCAGTTGCGCTGCGAGCGCACACTGTAGAGCTGAACACTCAGGCCCCAGCAGCGGTCAGCAGCGCAGTCCGCCGGCTGATAGCACTGTGCGGGTGCACCGATCAGCGTGCACATCGCCGCCGCTGCGCCCTCCACTACCAGGCGGTGATAACCCGGCGGGATGGGCACGTCCAGCCGCCAGCGGCGCTCCTCATAGTCCTGGCCGTCGAAGCCGGCGTCGCCCGCGAAGGGTAGCTGCTGCGGGCTCAGCCGGCCCGCATGGCGGCCGCCGTCCTCGAACTCCAGGCGCCAGTCCAGGGTCTCGACGCCGGCCGGCAGGCGCAACGGCAGCTCGGCGTGCTCGCCGGCACCCAATACCTGTACCGGCGGCAGGATTTCCCGCCATTCATCCCGGACCAGGCGCGCGAGTGCCGCGCCGGCATCGGCGTCGGCATCCGACAATACCCCCATGGCCGCCAGGGCGCTGCGCTGCGCGGCGCTGCTGACCGGGCGGTGCACACCCCAGATATCGACGTAGTGATCATCGACCCCGAAGCGCCGGCACAATTCGCTGAGCGCGTCCCCGTTCATGCTTCGAGATGCCAGCGCACCGACCAGGGCGGCAGCCGTGCACCCGGGTCGCCATGGGCATACAAACACTCGCCGGGCAAAGCCAGTGCCGCTTGCGGCCGGGCGCCGAGATTGGCGAGCAGGTGCAGGCGGGCGCCATCGTCGAAGCGCCAGTTCGCCTGCAGACGGCTTGCCGCGAGCCGGTATTCTGCGCAGCCGCCCGCCTGCCGGCGAAAATGCTCGAACAGTCGCTCGCGGCGCAGTTTCAGGAGGTGGCGGCACAGGGCCAGGCGCCGGCGGCCGGCGTCCCGCTCGCGGCTGGACCAGTCCAGCCTGCTGCGGGCAAAGGTCGACTCGGCGAGCGGATCGGGAATGCGCTGCCGCGCGGCCGGGTCGCGGAACCGGGCGAAGCGGGCAAATTCCCGCCGCCGCCCCTCACGCACCGCATCGGCCAGTGCACCGTGAAAGTCGCAGAAGAACAGGAACGGCGTCGCGGCGGCGAACTCCTCGCCCATGAACAACAGCGGCGGCGAAGGTGCGAGCAACAGCACCGCAATGAGGGCCTCGAGCGCCTCGGCCGGGCACAGGGTGTCGAGCCGCTCGCCACAGGCGCGGTTGCCGGTCTGATCATGGTTCTGCAGGAAATTCACCCAGGCCCGCGGCGGCAGATGGGCGCTCGGCTCGCCGCGCGGGTGGCCGCCGCGGAAGCCCGAGGGCTCGCCCTGATAGGCCAGGCCCTGGGTGAGACAGCGCGCCAGATGCAGCAGCGGGCGCTCGATATAGTCCCGGTAGTAACCGTCGCGCTCGCCGGTCAGCAGACAGTGCGCGGCGTGGTGAAAGTCGTCGTTCCACTGGGCGTCATAGGGGCGCGGCAGGATCGCGGGGTCGACCAGGTGGGCCTGGTTGGCGTCGTTTTCCAGGATCAGATGCACCTGGCGGTGGCGGCCCGGCCCCTCGCGCACCGCAGTGGCCAGGGCTTCGAGAAAAAGCTCCCGCCCGGCGTCGTGGATGGCGTGCACGGCGTCCAGGCGCAGGCCGTCGAAACGGAATTCTTCGAGCCAGTAGAGGGCATTGTGGATAAAGAAATCGCGCACCGCCGGTTCGCGGAAATCGATCGCCGCGCCCCAGGGAGTGTGCACGCCGGCATCGAAAAAGCGCTCGGCGTAACAGTGCAGGTAATTGCCCTCCGGGCCGAAATGATTGTAGACCACGTCGAGCAGCACCATGAGGCCGCGTCCCTGGGCGGCGGCGACCAACCGCTTCAGGTCTGCCGGCCGACCGTAGCGGCCCTCCGGCGCGAACGGCAGCACGCCATCGTAGCCCCAGCCGCGGGTGCCGGCGAAGTCCGCCACGGGCATCAGTTCGATGGCGGTGATACCGAGCTCGGTCAGATGATCGAGGTGTTCGAGGACAGCGCTGAAATCGCCGCGCGCACTGAAGGTGCCGACATGGAGCTCATAGCAGACCGCCTCGTGCCAGGGTCTGCCCCGCCAGCCGTCATCCGGCCAGGTGAAGGCCAGGGGGTCGATGACCTCGCTGGGGCCGTGCACGTCTTCGGGCTGGTGCCGCGAGGCCGGGTCCGGTACCCGTTGGCCGCCGTCGATCAGGAACTGATAGCGGCTGCCCGGCGCGGCCTCGGCGGTGGTCAGGCGGAACCAGCCATCGCCCTCGCGCGCCAGCGGCAGGTGGCGCTCCCCGTCGTCCCGCCGCAGGCACAGATCGACCCGGCCGGCGCTCGGGGCCCACAGCCGAAACTCGACGCCATCGCCCCCGGGCGTGGCGCCGAACGGCATGGCGTGGCTAAGTCGCATGGGACGGCAGCGGCAGGCGCAGCACCGCCAGACTGCGCGCTTCGAGGCGATAGCTGGTCTGGCTCGCCAGCCGCGCCCGCTCTCTGGGGTGCGCGGTATCCAGCACCGGGCGCCACTTCGCGTGCTTGCGATATTTGGGCAGCGCAAAATCCAGTGGCTGATCACCGGCATTGAGCAACACCAGGAAATCATCGTCCCACAGGCGCCGGCCATAGGTGTCGAGGTCCTCGATGGCGTCGCCGGCCAGGTACATCCCCAGCGCCCGGGCCTGGGCGCGGTGCCACTGTTCGGTGTTCATCTCGCGACCGTCCGGATCGAGCCAATGGATATCCTTGACGCTGCCGTTATGGATGTGCCGGCCCTGGAAGAAGTGCCGGCGGCGGAAGATCGGATGGCCGCGGCGCAGCCGGATCAGCCGGCGCGTCCAGGCGAGCAGTGCGCGCTGCTCGGCATTCAGCTCCCAGTGCATCCAGCTGAGCTCGCTGTCCTGGCAATAGGCATTGTTGTTGCCATCCTGGGTACGGCACCGTTCGTCGCCGGCCAGGAGCATGGGCACGCCCTGGGAGAGCAGCAGCGTGGTGAGGAAATTGCGCTTCTGGCGAGCGCGCAGGGCAATGACGCCGGCATCGTCCGCAGGCCCCTCGACGCCGCAATTCCAGCTCCGGTTGTGGGCTTCGCCGTCCTGGTTGTCTTCGCCGTTCGCCTCGTTGTGCTTGTGGTCGTAGCTCACCAGATCATTGAGGGTGAAACCGTCGTGGGCGGTGACGAAGTTGATGCTGGCATAGGGCTGGCGGCCATTGGCCCCGTAGAGATCGCTGGAACCGGTGAGACGGTAGGCGAGCTCGCCGATCAGGCCGCCTTCGCCGCGCCAGTAGTCACGTATCGAGTCGCGGTACTTGCCGTTCCACTCCGCCCAGCCGACCGGGAAATTGCCCACCTGGTAGCCGCCCTCGCCAAGATCCCAGGGCTCCGCGATCAGCTTCACCTGGGAAAGCACCGGATCCTGATGGATGGTGTCCAGGAAGGCACCGAGTTGATTCACCTCGTACAGCTCCCGCGCCAGTGCCGAGGCGAGATCGAAGCGAAAGCCGTCGACGTGCATCTCCAGCACCCAGTAGCGCAGGCTGTCCATGATCAGCTGCAGGACGCGGGGGTGCAGCATGTTGAGGGTATTGCCGCAGCCGGTGAAATCCATGTAATGCCGCGGATCGTCGGGCACCAGCCGGTAATAGGCGGCATTGTCGATGCCGCGAAACGACAGCGTCGGCCCGAGTTGGTTGCCTTCCGCGGTGTGGTTGTAGACCACGTCGAGGATCACCTCGATGCCCGCCTGGTGGAGGCGTTTGACCATGGCCTTGAACTCGCCGACGTGGTCATCGGTGGCCGCGTAGCGGCGCTCCGGGGCGAAGTAACCGATCGAGTTGTAACCCCAATAATTGTGCAACCCGCGCTGCACCAGTGCGTGCTCGTCGATGAAGGCATGGATCGGCATCAGTTCGACGGCGGTGACACCCAGGCGGCGCAGATAGTCGACCACCGGCGCCGAGCCCAGGCCCGCGTAGGTGCCGCGGTTCGCCTCCGCGACCGCCGGATGCAGCCTGGTGAAGCCGCGCACGTGCAGTTCGTAGATGACGGTCTCGTGCCAGGGGATGCGTGGCGGACGATCGTCGCCCCAGGTGAAGGCAGAGTCGATCACCTGGCAGCGGGGCATCCCGGCCGCGCTGTCGAGCGTGTCGAACGACAGATCGGCCTCTTCCGCCCCTACCTGGTAGCCGTACTGCAGCTCACCCCAGTCCACCTCGCCGACGATCGACTTGGCATAGGGGTCGAGCAGCAGCTTGTGCGGGTTGAAACGCTGCCCCTGGTGGGGTTCGTAGGGGCCGTATACCCGGTAGCCGTACAGCAGGCCGGGGCGGGCGTCGGGCAGGTAGCCGTGCCAGACCCGGTCGGTCTGTTCCGGCAACGGCAGGCGTTCGAGTTCGCGCTCCCCGCTGGGGTCGAACAGGCAGAGCTCGACGCGTTCGGCGTTCTCCGAGAAGAGCGCGAAATTGACTCCGCAGCCATCCCAGGTGGCCCCCAGGGGGTAGGCGGCGCCCGGCCACACGCGCGGCGATCCGTCGTTCATGCTTCTGTCTCCCCATCGGTGGTGGCGGGCGCCAGCCGCCCGCACAGCCGGACCAGACCATGGATCGGCACCTGCGCCCATTGCGGGCGGTTGCCGAGCTCGTAGCGCAACTCATAGAACGCTTTTTCCAGGGCGAACAGATCGACCAGCGTCCCGGCGACGGCGGCGTCCGCCGGCCAGAAGGCGCTACCGGCGACCTGGCTCGCGTAGCTGTCGAGAAAGGCGTCACTGACCGCAGCGCACCAGCCGTCGGCAAGCGCACCGAGTCGGTCGCGGTCGTCGGGACGATCCCGGGTTATGGCATCCACGGCGATCGCGGCGGCGTATTCGAACGAGCGCAGCATGCCGGCCACATCCTTCAGGGCGGATTCCTTGCGGCGCCGTTGGGCGAAGTCCCGCTCCGGCTCGCCCTCGAAATCGACGAGGATGAAGTCATTGTTGACCACCAGCGCCTGGGCGAGATGGTAGTCGCCGTGACAACGGATTTTCTGCAGGTCCAGGGTCTCCGGCACCAGCCGTTCGATCGCCGCCAGCAAGGGTTCGCGCGCACCCAGCAGCGACTCGGCCTCCGGCCCCGCCCGGGCCTGTGCGGCGAGCAGATCGAGGCTGGTTTCCGCTTCCGCCAGGAGGCGCTGTCGCCAGGCCGCCAGGTCGCCGGCGCTCCAGGGCTCGGGTACAAACGCTGGATCACGGCTCGGGGTTGCCAGCGCCAGGTGCAGATCGCCGGTACGTCTGGCCAGGGTCTCGACCAGCAGCAGATAGCCGCCCTCCCGGTCAATGAACTCCGCCGCCTCGAGTTCGGGCACCAGGTGCGCCTCTTCGAGCGCTTTCTTGAGATGCTCCAGGGTGTACTCCCAGGCGTCGCCCTGGTTGTCTAGATAGGCCTGGAGCAGCGCCAGGGTGGTGCGGCTGCCGTCCTCGCGCACCAGTTCGACGGCGCCCAGCAGCGGCACGGTCTGGCCGAAGGGCACGGTTTCGGTGAGAAAACGACCCATCTCGAGCTCCGGGTTGGTGCCCGGGCGCAGGCGTCGATAGCCCTTGAGGAACATCCGCTCATCGATGACACGGATGCTGTTGCTGCCGATCGCCCCCGGCCGGCGCACCTGCTCCGCAGTGAGCGGCGTGTCGGGGAGCCAGTCAGGGAGCGCCCGCGTGGCGCTGAACTCCAGGGTTCCCGTCGCCAGGGTGGCGCGCTCCCCGGCAGCCATGGCATTGACCAGGGCCACACAGAATTCACTGTCGGCGAAAGCGTCATAGAGGGTGCCCAGTCGGGCACGGTCGCGTGCCTGGGCGACGATGTGCGGGCGCCCCACCGCTGCCGGAGTCTCGCTCTGCCAGTCGAGCGCCAGCGGCAGCGCATACTGCTGCTGCGGCGCTCCGGCGGCTTGCGTCTCCACCCAGGCGAACAACCAACGCCGACCGCCGCGGTCCCAGCAGCCCTGGGGCCGCAGCTGCAGGGTCGAAGCGGCGCCGTCCTTGCCCGCGTACCAGCGCTGCAGCCCGAGGAATTCGGGCAACACCCGCGTTTCCAGTTGGCGCAGCAGGCGGACCGCCACGGCCCGCAAGGTTCCCTGATGGTGGTCCGGAAACAGGCTGTCGAAGCCGGCGAACATCGCCACCGTGTACAGCGGCGCTTCCACCAGCATATCCTCGTGCCAGCTCGGCGCCGATGCCTCGTGGCTGAGAATGAACCAATAGAAGCCGTGGCCGGTCAGGGTGAGCAGATAGGGCAGCTCGCCGATCGGCGGGAAGGGCGTGTGGCCGAAGGCCTCCACGGGGACGCAGCCGCGAAATTCGCTCAAGTCGAGTTCCACCGGCTGCGGCGAGCGGCCCAGGTTGACCACGCACAGCAGGGTGTCGTCGCCGTGCTCGCGCAGATAGGCGAGGATCTTGCGGTTCCTCGGATAGAGGAACCGCAACCCGCCGCGTCCGAACGCGGTGTGCGACTTGCGCACCGCGATCAGCCGTTTCATCCAGTTCAGCAGCGACGAGGGATCGCGCCGCTGGGCCTCGACGTTGACCGCCTCGTAACCGTACACCGGATCCATCACCGGCGGCAGGTAGAGCTTTTGCGGGTCGGCGCGGGAAAACCCCGCGTTGCGGTCCGGACTCCACTGCATGGGCGTACGCACGCTGTTGCGGTCACCGAGATAGATGTTGTCGCCCATGCCGATCTCGTCGCCGTAATAGATGATCGGCGAGCCCGGCATCGACATCAGCAGGCTGTTCATGAGCCGCAACCGCTCCAGATCGTTGTCGAGCAACGGCGCCAGGCGCCTGCGGATACCGACATTGATGCGCATGCGTGGGTCGGTGGCATAGGTGGCATAGGTGGCATACAGATAGTCGCGCTCGCGGTCGGTGACCATCTCCAGGGTCAGTTCATCGTGGTTGCGCAGAAACACCGCCCACTGGCAGCCTTCGGGCAGGTCCGGCGTCTGCTCCATGATCTCGACGATCGGGTGGCGGTCCTCCTGGGCGACCGCCATGTACATGCGCGGCATGAGGGGAAAGTGAAACGCCATCTGGCACTCGTCGCCGTCGCCGAAGTATTCGGCGACATCCTCCGGCCACTGGTTGGCCTCGGCCAGAAACAGTCGGTCCCGGTAGCGGGCATCCATCTCCGCGCGCAGGCGCTTCAGCACCCGGTGGGTCTCGGGAAGATTCTCGTTGTTGGTGCCCTCGCGTTCGCACAGGTAGGGAATGGCATCGAGGCGCATGCCGTCGACCCCGGCGTCGAACCAGAAACGCATCACCCGGACCACCGCCTGGAACACCCTGGGGTTGTCGAAGTTGAGATCCGGCTGGTGGGAAAAAAAGCGGTGCCAGTAATAGGCCTTGGCCACCGGATCCCAGGCCCAGTTGGAGGTCTCGGTATCGGTGAAGATGATGCGCGTGCCCTGATATTTCCGGTCGCTGTCGCTCCACACGTAGAAGTCACGCTTGGCCGAGCCGGGCCTGGCGTTGCGCGCCGCCTGAAACCAGGGGTGCTGATCGGACGTGTGATTGATGGCCAGCTCGGTGATCACCCGCAATCCGCGCCGGTGCGCCTCGCGCACGAAGGCGCGGAACTGGCGCAGGGTGCCGTAATCGGGATGTACCCCGCAGTAGTCGGCAATGTCGTAGCCGTCGTCGCGCAGCGGCGACGGGTAGAAGGGCAGCAGCCAGATGGTGTTGACGCCCAGCTCCTGCACATAGTCGAGGTGCTGGATGAGCCCGGCGAAATCACCCATGCCATCACCATCCGCGTCGCCGAACGCCTTGACGTGCAGCTGATAGATGATGGCATCCCGGTACCAGAGGGGGTCTTCGATCAGGTCGCCCGACGGTGAAGGGGAAACATTCAAAACCTGGACCTCTCCATGGATCTAGAAATTGGGGAAATCCTGCTCGGTACGCAGGTTGCTGCGGATCAGGAATACGTGGGCGGCCAGCGACTGCGGATCCAGTTGCACGAAGTTGCGCGCGCCATGCCAGAGATAGTGGCCGCCGCCGAGCAGGTCGTCCACTGCGTAGGGGACGTGCGGATCCAAACGGAATTCATCGAGTGGCAGCTCCACCCAGCCGGACTGCATGTGGAAGGGGTCCAGGTTGACCACCGTCAGCACCAGTTCGCCATCGTCCGGGTCGTGCTTGCTGAAACACAGCAGTTCCTGATTGTCGACCGGGTGAAACCTGAGGCTGCCGTTGCGCTGCAGCGCCGGGTGTTGGTGGCGAATGCGGTTGATCCGGGTGATCAGGTGGCACAGGCTGTCGGCGCGCTCCAGGTCCCAGTGCCGCAGCTGGTATTTTTCCGAATCCAGGTATTCCTCGCTGTCCGCCTCGCGCGGCCGCTGCTCGAGCAACTCGAACGCCGGTCCGTAGATTCCGTAGCTGGCGCCCAACGTGGCAGCCAGCACCAGGCGGATACCGAACGCCGGGCGCCCGCCGCGCTGCAGATACTCGTGGAGGATGTCCGGCGTATTGGGCCAGAAATTCGGCCGAAAATATTCGCCGAGTTCACTGCCGGTGAGCTGCTCCAGGTATTCGCGTAATTCCCAGGCGGTATTGCGCCAGGTGAAGTAGGTGTAGGACTGCGTGAAACCGAGCTTGGCGAGCCGCGCCATGACCTTGGGCCGGGTGAAGGCCTCGGAGAGAAAAATGAGTTCCGGGTCCCGGGCCTTGAGCTCGCCGATCACCCACTCCCAGAAGGGGAAGGGCTTGGTGTGCGGGTTGTCCACCCGGAAGATGCGCACGCCCTGGGCGATCCAGTACTCGAATACAGTTTTCAGTTCCTGCCAGAGGTGCCACCAGTCGTCACATTCGAAATCGAACGGATAGATGTCCTGGTATTTCTTGGGCGGGTTCTCGGCGTACTGCACGCTGCCGTCCGGGCGGTGGCGGAACCACTCCGGGTGTTCCTTGACATAGGGATGGTCGGGCGCGCACTGAAAGGCCACGTCGAGCGCCACGGCGATCCCGTAGTCCTCCTCGGCGGTGCGTACCAGGGTGCGGAAATCCTCCAGGGTACCGAGCGCCGGGTGGATGGCCTTGTGGCCGCCCTCCTCGGAACCGATCGCCCAGGGGCTGCCGACATCGGCGGCGTCCGCCCGGAGGCGATTGTTCGCCCCCTTGCGGTTGACGCGGCCGATGGGATGGATGGGCGGCAGATAGAGGACGTCGAAGCCGAGTTCGGCGACATAGGGCAGGCGGGCGATGACGTCCTTGAAGGTGCCGTGCCGGCCGGCCGGCCCCGCCGAACGCGGAAAGAGTTCGTACCAGGCGCTGCAGCGGGCGCGCAGCGGATCCACCACCACCCTCAGGGTCGCCGACTGGCTGGCCCATTCCCGGGAAGCCAGGGTGAGCATGACCTCGAGCAGTTCGGCATCCAGCGCCTGCTCGCGCCGCGCGTCGAGCGCTTCCACCCCGCGCAGCTCGGCGGCGCGCCGCCGGAGCCAGGCGGCCTGCGCGCCGGGCGCGTGCGCGGCCACGGCCTCCACCAGCTGCGCACCGATCTCCAGCGCGAGCTCGATGTCGGCGGCATCCTCGCGGCGCTGCAGATCGTGGCGCCAGGTCTTGAACGGATCCACCCGGGCCAATACGCGATAGGCGTAAACGCCCAGCCGCTCCAGTGCAAAGCCGGCCCGCCAGCGGTCGTTGCCGAGCGCGCGCATGGGCACTTCGCACCACTCGGCGGCCCCCGGCGCACGCGACTGCAGCAGGCAGTGGATCTGGTCGTGGCCGTCGGTGAAGGCGTCCACTGCGACCGGGAAATGGTCGCCCACACAGCGCTTCACGGGGAAACGGCCGGCATCGATCTGCGGGCTGAGGTGCTCGATGACGACGCGCGCGCGGCCCTGCTCCGGCGGGCTCACGAAGGTTTCCCGGGCTGCAGGACCAGGGCGCTGAGCGGCGGCAGGCACAGCAGCAGCGAGTGATAATGGCCGTGCGAGGGGATCGGCAGGCTCTCCACACCCCCGAAGTTGCCGGCGCCGCTGCCGCCGTAACACTCGGCCTGGCTGTTCAGGCGCTCCCGCCAATAGCCGCGCCGGGGGACGCCGAGGCGGTAATTGTCCCGCTGCACCGGCGTGAGATTGAGCACCACCAGTACCGGAGATTCCTCGCCATCCCCCCAGCGCAGATAGGCAAAGACGCTTTGGGCTGTGTCGCTGGCCTCCACCCAGGAGAAGCCGCTGGCCGAGAAATCATCCCGATACAGCGCCGGCGTGGCGCGCAGCAGGGCGTTGAGATCGGCCACCCAGGCCTGCACGCCGCGGTGTCCGGGTTGGTCGAGCAGATGCCAATCGAGGCCGCGATCGTGGCTCCATTCGCGCCACTGGCCAAACTCGCCGCCCATGAACAGCAGCTTCTTGCCGGGATGCAGCCACATGTGGCCCAGCAGGGCGCGCAGGCCGGCGAACTTGAGCGCGGTGTCCCCGGGTTGGCGGCTCAGCAGCGAGCCCTTGCCGTACACCACTTCGTCGTGGGACAGCGGCAGCACGAAATGCTCCTGAAAGGCGTACCAGATGCTGAACGTGAGCTGGTCGTGGTGGTGAGCACGGTGGACCGGATCGCGGGAGAAGTAGTTCAGGGTGTCGTGCATCCAGCCCATGTTCCACTTCATGCCGAAGCCGAGACCGCCGAGGTAGCTCGGGCGCGACACCATGGGCCAGGCGGTGGACTCCTCGGCGATCACCTGGGTATCCGGAAAATGCTCGTAGACCGTGCTGTTGAGCTGGCGCAGGAAGTCGACCGCCTCGAGGTTTTCGCGGCCACCGTAGCGATTGGGGATCCATTCGCCCTGCCTGCGGCCGTAATCGAGATAGAGCATCGAACTGACGGCATCGACCCGCAGGCCGTCGACGTGGAATTCGTTCAGCCAGAAATGCGCGTTCGACAGCAAAAAGGCGCGCACCTCGTTGCGGCCGTAGTTGAACAGGTAGCTGTTCCATTCCGGATGGAAACCCTGCCTGGGGTCGGCGTGCTCATAGAGATGGGTACCGTCGAAATAGGCGAGGCCGTGGGCGTCGCCGGGAAAATGTGACGGCACCCAGTCGAGCAGGACACCTATGCCCTGTCCGTGCAGATGGTCGATGAAGAACTTGAGATCTTCCGGCGTGCCATAGCGGGCGCTGGGCGCGAAGTAGCCCACGCCCTGGTAACCCCAGGAGCCGTAAAACGGGTGTTCCATCACCGGCATGAGTTCGACGTGGGTGAAGCCGAGCTCGCGCACATACTCGGCGAGCAGCGGCGCCAGCTCGCGGTAGCCAAGCAGGCGCTCCGGGGCCGACGCCGCGCGCCGCCAGGAACCGAGGTGCAGCTCGTAAATCGAAATCGGCGCGTCCAGGGCATTGCGCGCGGCGCGGCTCGCCATCCAGTCGCCGTCCCCCCAGGCGTAGTCGTCCCGCCAGATGCGCGACGCAGTGCCCGGCGGCTCCTCCCAGTAGCGGGCGAAGGGATCGCCCTTGTCCACACGGTAGCCGTTGTGACGGGAAATCAGATGGTACTTGTAGCACTGACCGACGGCGGCACCTGGTACGAAACCCTCCCAGATACCGGAACCGTCCGGGCGCGGCAGCAGTGGGTGGGCGGATTCATCCCAGTTATTGAAATCGCCGATCACGCTGAGGCGCTCGGCGTTCGGCGCCCACACGGCGAAGGCGACGCCGGCGCTACCCTTCAGGGTGCGCGGATGGGCACCGAGTTTGTCGTACAGGTGCCGGTGCGTTCCCTCACCGAACAGGTGGAGGTCGGTCTCTCCGAACAGGCTGGCGTGGTGCTGCACAAGGGGGCCTGGGAATCCATTGACTTCTGGCGCCGGGCCTGGCGCGGGATGAACTCCGGTTGTTCGCCGCAGGCGTGGACGCGCCACCGAGCCCGGCAGGTGGGTCCACTATAGGCATCGGCCGGAAGCCTTGCAACGCCTCGGGCGGGGCCGCGGGCCCGGCACATGCCGCGGTCTCAACCCCCGGCCGGGGGCTCCGGCGCAGGTTGCCAGGTCCAGCGCCGTGGGCTGCGTTCCGCTCGCTTGAATTGGCAAAGCCAGTCCTGCACTCGCGCGCCTTGCCCACAACGCTTGTGCGACGGCTGAGCGTTACCTAATTAACCGCATGGCCCACTAGGTCACACACCTGTGCCGCGGCCAGGGCACGGGCCAAGGGCGGCCAGGCATTGCGCAGCAGCAGCGGCTGGGCGGCCGCGGTGGGGTGAATGCCGTCGGCCTGGAAGTGCTCCGCGCCCGGCTCCAGGCCATCGAGCAAAAAGGGCGCAAACGGCAGGTCATGGTCGCGCGCGACCTGGGCAAAGGCGCGCTCGAAACGACGCTGGTACAGGGGGCCGTAGTTGGGCGGGATCTGCATCCCCAACAGCACCGGCTCGGCGCCGGCAGCGCGGGCCAGACGCGTCATCTGCGCCAGATTGTCGGCCATTTTCGCCGGCGGCAAGGCGCGCAGGCCGTCGTTGCCGCCCAGTTCGATGACCACCACCGACGGCCGCCGGCGGTCGAGCAGCGCCGGCAGCCTTTGCAGACCGCCGGCGCTGGTCTCACCGCTCACCGAAGCATTGTGAACCGCTGCGCCGGGACACTGTGAAGCCAGCGCCCGTTCCAGCAGTGCGACCCAGCCCGAGTCCCTGTCGATGCCGTAGGCGGCGCTGATGCTGTCGCCCAGGATCAGCAGTTCGCCCGCCGCAGCGCGCAGCGGCGCAAACAGCGCAAGCGCCGGCAACAGGAAGAAAACCGCGCACCGGGGGAAACGCGAAGCGCGCATTGTGCAGCCACCGGAATCGGGCGCCGCGCAGCGGCGAGGACCCCATTGTAACCCCGAGTCGTGACCACGCCCTCACCCTACCGCCAACCGCCGGTGATCTGGCCAAGTGTGATTCCTGTTTCCGCTCCCGGCGCCAGCCGGGCCGACCCGGCGTTCGAGCACACCTGGGCGAGCCTGGTGACCGGCTGGCTCTTTCCGGGCGACGAATTCCGCCGCAGCAGCGTGATCCGCGGCTTGACTCCCGCTTGTCAGTGGCGCCGGGCCCGTGGATACTCGGGCGAATCCCGCCGCCGCAGTTACCGCCATGCCGGACACCGCCAGCGTTCGCCCATTGCTCGAAGCCCGCGGGCTGGCCAAGCGCGTGGCCGGCCCCGAGGGTGCATTGACCCTGCTGCACGACATCGACCTGGAGCTCGAGGCCGGCGCCAGTCTGGCCATCACCGGCCCCTCGGGCAGCGGCAAGTCGACCCTGCTGGGCCTGCTCGCCGGGCTGGATACCCCCAGCGAGGGCTGGGTGCGGCTGGCTGGCGAGGAATTCAGTGCGCTGGACGAAGACGATCGGGCACGGCGCCGCGGTGCCCTGTGTGCCTTCGTGTTCCAGGATTTTCACCTGGTCGGCGACCTCACCGCGCTGGAGAACGTGCTGCTGCCGCTCGAGCTCCAGCGTGCCCCTGGCGCCGAGCGCCGCGCCCGCAACTGGCTGCAGCGGGTGGGGCTCGAACATCGCCTGAAACACTTCCCCGCCACCCTCTCCGGCGGCGAGCAGCAGCGGGTGGCGCTGGCGCGGGCGTTCGCGGTCGAACCCGGATTGCTGTTCGCGGATGAGCCCACCGGCAGCCTCGACCGCGCCAACAGCTCGCACATCCAGGAACTGCTCTTCGAACTCAATCGGGAGGCCGGAGCCGCCCTGGTGCTGGTGACCCATGATGCCGCCCTCGCCGCGCGCTGCCAGCGCCGGCTGCGCCTGGAGGATGGCGGCATCCGCGAACTGCCGGAACCGGTTCGCCTGGTCAAACCCTGATGCACGGCCCATTGCGGCCCTGGCGGGATCCGGCATTCCGGCTGCTGGCCGCCGCGCTCGCCATCGCCGGCTTCGCCCTGGCGGCGATGATCCTGCTGCGCGCCGAACTCGAGGCGCGCTTTGCGGTGCGCACCGCGGAGTCGCTGGGCGGCGACCTGGTGTTGTCCGGCACCGACCCGACGTCCCCGCAACAGCTCGCGCTGGTCGCGCCGGCTCGGCACACCGAAGTGATCGAGTTCTCCACTGCATTGGTGCACGGCGATGCCCTGCTGCTGGTCAGCGCCCGCGCGGTGGGCGAGGCCTACCCCCTCTACGGCGCCATCGACGCCGCCCCGGGCCGCTTTCGACCGCCCCGGCCGATGCCCGGGGGGCCGCCGCCCGGCGCGCTCTGGGTGGACCCCCAGGTGCTCGACCGCCTGGGTCTCACCATCGGCGACCGGCTGGCCATCGGCAACCGCAGCTTCGCCGTCGCCGAGGTCATCCACAACCTGCCGGACGCCGGCGCCGGGTTCTACGGCATGAGTCCGCGGGTGCTGTTCAACAGCGCCGAGCTCAATGCCACCGGGGTGCTGGCACCGGGTTCGCGCGCCGATTATCGGCTGTTGATCGGCGCCACGGCGGGCGTCGACCTGGCCGGGATCGCCGCCGCTCTGCGCCCCACCCTGAGACCCGATCAGCGCCTGGAGGACATCTCCGACGCCGCCGTGCGCAGCCTGGGCCCACTGCGCCAGCTGACCCTCTGGGCCAAGCTGGGCGTATTGCTGATCAGCCTGCTGTGCGGCGCCGCCATCTATCTGGCCACGGCCCAGCGGGTCGCGCAGCGCGCTCGCCTCGCCGGCCTGCTGCGCACCTTCGGCGCCAGCCGCGGACAGGTGATGAGCCGCCTGCTGGGCGGCGAACTGCTCGCGGCGCTACCCGTCGCCGCGCTGGGGGCCGGCCTCGGCGTCGCCCTGGTGGCGCTGGTGCGCGAGCTGCTCGACTGGCGCCAACCCTGGGCGGCCACCACCGTCGACCTGCTGGCCGCCGCCCTGGGGCCCCTGCTGCTGTGGGCCGGTTTTGCATTGCCGCGCCTCGGCTCACTGGTGAAGGTGCCGGCGCTGGCGGTACTGCGCCAGTCGCTGCGCCCGGGGCCGCTGGCCAGCGGCCTCGAACTCGCCGCCGCGCTGGCGGTACCCGTGTTGCTCGCCGGACTCCTGACCGGGTCATTGGCCGAGCTGGGCGCCCTGCTGCTGGGCATGGCGGCGCTCGGCGCGCTGCTGCCGCTGTTGCTGTGGCCGCTGCTCAAGGGCCTG
>CAJXRS010000049.1 GCA_913060555.1 uncultured Gammaproteobacteria bacterium
TGCCGATCACCACCACCCGCGGCTTGCGCTTGCCGACAGCCAGGGAGCGAAAAATATGACTGCTTTCACTAGTGCCCATAGTCCGAAATCCGTGCTTTACATTCAGGGAGACGGCGCTGCTGACCGCCGCCGGAGCCAAGGTTACCCAAGAGTCAAAGGAGTCTTGCCCAAGCCCTGGAGAGAGTCAAGGCGAGACCGGCAGGATTCGCGACCCCCGATTCCCGGTATCAGCCGGGATAGCGATAGCTCGCCTGCAGCCCCAGCGGCAGTCCCAGCGCCCAGTAGCCCAATAGCAGCAGGCTCCACCCGAGCAGCAGGGTCAATGCATAGGGCAGCATCATGGCGGCCAGGGTGCCTATGCCGGCGGTTGGCAGGTAGCGGCGGCAGAAGGCGACAATGAGCGGGAAGTAGGGCATCAGCGGCGTGACGATATTGGAGCTGGAATCGCCGATTCGGTACGCGGCCTGGGTCAATTCCGGGGAGATTCCCAATTGCATCAGCATGGGTACGAAGATCGGTGCGATCAGCAACCATTTCGCCGAGGCCGAGCCCACGAAGAGATTGATGAGCGCCGACAGCAGGATGATGCCGATCACGGTCAACTGTGGCGGCAGGGCGAGTGCCTGCAAGCCCTGGGCGCCACTGGCCGCGATCAGAATGCCGAGGTTGGAGTGGTTGAAGGCGGCGATGAACTGCGCGGCGAAAAACGCCATGACGATGTAATAGCCCATGGTTTCCATGGACTTGGTCATTCCCGCAATCACGTCCCTGTGGCTGCGGATAGTGCCTGCGGCGGCGCCGTAGAGAACTCCCGGCACCAGAAACAGGACGAAGATCAGCGGCACGATGGCACGCATCAGGGGCGCGCCAAAGGATGCCAGCTCCCCGCTGGCGGGGTCGCGCAGCGGAGAGTCGACTGGCAGCACCGCTGCGGTCAGGGCAATCAATGCCACCAGCATCCCGGTCCCTGCCCAGCGCAGCCCGCGCTTCTCCCGGGCCGAGATGGCCGCCGCTGCGGACGCCGGCGCGTTCGCGATCCCGGGGTGCTCGCGCGCCAACCGGGGTTCGACCACCCGATCGGTGAGCCACCAGCCCAGGCTCATCACCAGCAGCGACGAGGCGCTCATGAAAAACCAGTTGCAGAGGGGGTTGACCAGCAGTCCCGGGTCCACGACCCGCCCCGCCTCCTGGGTGATGCCCTGCAGCAGCGGGTCCAGGGCCGAGGGGATGAAATTCGCGGAAAAACCGCCGGAGACCCCGGCGAAGGCGGCGGCGATACCCGCCAAGGGGTGGCGCCCGGCGGCATGGAAGATCGCCGCGGCCAGGGGAATCACCACCACATAGCCCGCATCCGCCGCGGTGTGGCTGATGATGGCCACCAGGATCACCATCGGTGTCAGCCAGCGGCGCGCGGCGACGGCAAGCAGGCCGCGCAGGGAGGCGTCGATGAGGCCGCTGTGCTCGGCAACCCCCACGCCGAGCAGGGCCACCAGCACCATGCCGAGCGGTGCGAACGACGTGAAGGTGGACACCATTTCGGTGAGAAAGCGGGCCAACTCTGCGCCCGCCAGTAGATTGACCACTTCGATGGGTGCGCCGGTGGCCGGGTGTCGGGCGGTGAACTCTACTGGCGCCAGCAGTGCCGAGAGCACCCAGACGGCGAGCAGCAACAGCAGGAACAGCAGGGCAGGGTCGGGCAGCCGATTACCCAGGGTTTCGATGGCGCCGAGCAGCCGCCCGCTGGATCGGGCTACTGCTGTGGCAGGTTGCCGGGAGTCGGAGTGGGCGGGATCGCTCATCCGGCGGTCAGGGCTGCGGCGCCTCGGCTTCTGGCATCAATTCGCCGTCCCGTACCGGGATGCGATCGCCGGGCCGCTGACTCATGCGTATCTGCCCCTCCCGGTCTCCCAACCGGTAGCGGACATCATAGCCTGTGACCTTGGTGCGGGTATCCTGCACGGTTTCGCAACGGCGCTCCGTGGTGGTGTAGGTGTCGCCGGCCTGGATTTTCTCCTGGGTTTTCTTGCCGGCGACGCCGCCGGCGATGGCGCCGGCGGCGGTGGCGATCTTCTTGCCGCTGCCGCCGCCAATCTGGCTGCCCGCGACGCCGCCGAGCACCGCGCCGGCCGCTGTGCCCAGAATCTGATGCTCGTCCCTGGGCGCTTTGCGGTGGGTGACCTGGACGTCCTTGCAGACTTCGCGGCTGACCGGAGCCTCCTCGGTGACCTCATTGACCTCCAGCACCTCGGCATACGCCGGTTCCGCCGGTGCGAACAGTCGATAACCGCCGATGGCGCCGGCCGCGGCGGCGACCGCCGCTCCCAGGACAATGCCGGCAAGCAGGGATCTGTTCATTGCGCAATCACCTCGCTGTCATCTCGGAGCCGTCATACTGTCTGCGCAAATACGGGCAAACTCAAGACCGCGGTGGTGGAACGGGTTTTGCTGTCTTGTGGTCGACAATGAGTCGACCCGGCCGGCCCGACCGATTTCTTCCCGGCGCCGGCGGTTGCGGAGGAATGGAACATGAGTGTAATCATCGAGAAAAACCTGGCGGTTCCCATGCGCGATGGCGTGGTTCTGCGGGCCGATGTCTATCGCCCGAGCGCGGGTCAGAAATTTCCCGTGCTGCTCCAGCGCACCCCCTACAACAAGGAATTCCTGCCGATAGTGGCCATGACCCTGGATCCGATCCGCGCGGCGGCGGCCGGCTACGCGGTGGTGATCCAGGATGTACGCAGCCGCTGGGCCTCCGAGGGGGAGGCGTTCTTCCCCTATGCCCATGAAGAGCAGGATGGCGCCGACACCCTGGAGTGGATCGCCGGCCAACCGTTCTGCGACGGCAATATCGGCGCCTACGGGCTTTCCTACATGGGCGGTACCACCTGGCTGAGCGCGGTTTCCGGCCATCCGGCGCTGAAGGCCATCGCGCCGACCACGGCACCCAATGATTTCTGGCGCGACCACTTCTGGCGCGACGGGGTCGCTCACCTGGGCACCCTGATGATGTGGGCGCTGCGCACCATAGGGCCCGCGGCTCTGCTGCGCATGGGGCTGGACCCGGCGGCGCTCGGCGGCCGCCTGGGGGAACTGGTCGAGGCGATCGACCGGTTCGACGAAACGCTGCGCCAGCGGCCTTTGGACGCGCTCGCCGCGGCGCACCCCGAGGATTCCCGCTTCGTGCCCTTTCTGTTCGAGATCTTCCGTCATTCCGTACCCGACGACTGGACCCGGTCGCTGTTGTTCAGTGACCGCCACCACCAGGTGCAGATCCCGGCACTGATCATTGCCGGCTGGCACGATCTGCTGCTGGCGGCGGATCTCAGCCATTACGCGGGCATGCGCGAAAACGGTGGTTCTCTGGCAGCACGAGAACACACGCGACTGGTCGTGGGGCCCTGGTCGCATGCCATGTTTCTCAACTATGTAGGACAGGTCGACTTCGGTTTCCGCAGCAGTGGCTATCTGCTGGATCTGCGTGAGGATCTGACGCTGTTGCAGCTGCGCTGGTTCGACCGCTGGCTGCGCGGCGTCGAGACCGCAGACCAGGCCCGCGTGCGGGTTTTCGTCCAGGGCCGCAACCGCTGGCGCGATCAGGACGATTGGCCGGATTCGCGCGCCGAGAGCCAATGCTGGTACCTGGGTGCCGCCGGGACCCTGAGGCCCAACGCGCCCGCCGACGACGAGCCGCCGGACGCCTATGTCTATGACCCTGAGGATCCCTGCCCGACCTGCGGCGGCAATCTGCTGATGCCGATGCAGTACACCCCGGGGCCGGTCGACCAGGCGCGGATCCTGGACCGCCGCGATCTGCTGGTCTATACCTCCGAACCGCTCATCGAGGATCTGGAGATCGCGGGCGAGGTGCGGGTAGTGCTGTTCGCCAGCAGCAGTGGCGCCGATACGGACTGGGTGGTGAAACTGTGTGATCTGCAACCGGACGGCCGCACCCTGAATCTCTGCGATGGGGTGGTCCGCGCATCCTATTACAGCCGGCGGTCGGGGGAGACCTATCGCCCGGACGAACCCCAGCGCTGGCCGATCTCGCTATGGTCGACGGCAGCGGTGTTGAAGGCCGGACACCGGTTGCGGCTGATCGTGACATCCAGTGATTTTCCCCGTTACGACCGCAATCCCACGACCGGGGAAAATCCCTTCGCGGCCACCGCCAGCAGGCCTGCGCTGCAACTGGTGTTTCATTCCGCGAATCGCCCGTCTCACCTGGAGCTGCCGGTGATTCCGTCCTGATCCGCCGGCCGCCCGTGGTGGGATTCAGTTGGCGGTCTCGATGCCTTGGGCCAGGCGCCTGGCGATGGCTTGCAGGGCCCGGGGGTGGAAGATGAGACCGATATGAGTGGCTTCGTTGATTTCGATGTTGGCGCGCGGATCTTCTTCGGCGCAGCTCATCCAGTCGACCACGCCGTCGTTGCGGGAGAAGATGGCGAACTGGGGAACCTCACGGGCTTCCGGTTGCAGCATGTGGCGGACAAAGTCGCACATGCAGTAGCCGGTGCCACAGGAGGCGTGCAGGTTGCGCCCGATCAATTTGCCCTGGCCGCCCAGCAGGTAGTCCCAGACCCCCGTTACCGCGGGGTGCGCGCGGACGTGGTCGCGAAAGGGAGACCCCAGGGTGATGACCCGATCCACCAGCTCCGGGGCGTGCTGCAGGACCGATTTGGCGAGCATGCCCCCCAGGCTGTGGCCGACGAGGATCACCCGCCGCCCGGTTTTGCGGTGGATCACCTTGATTTTCTGCGCCAGGCGCAGCGCAGTCCTGTTGGGGCAGTCGGTGTTCCAGGCGATGTCGGAGTGGTAGGGCCGATAGCCGATGCGGCCGAGCCAGCGCCGCAAGGGGATCATCATCAAGTCATTGGCCAGAAACCCCGGAATCACCAGGACCGGTTCCCCGTGCCCGTGCGCCACCCCCTCGCCGCGGTAGACCGGGCTGCAGAGCAGACGCGCGAGTTCGGTAGGCCAGAGAAACTCCCGCCACAGCGGTGTGGAAACGGGCTCGACGCCGGGATCGTGATCAAAGGGGTTGGGGTCTTCGTCGGGATCGATCAGATCTTCGAGGTCTTCCAGGTCTTCCAGATCTTCCAGACCCTCTCGGCTCATTTTCATGTTCATGTCATCCGCCTACTGCTGCGGGTGGCTGAGGGCGCGCCCGGGCCGGGAAACCCTGGCGAGCCCCGGCGCGGGCGCGGGTCATCAGGCAAGTGCTTCCCGAGAGGCATCTGCAACCTTCTTCATACCGGCTGCAGTTTTTTTCATGGACTCGGTAAAGGGGTTGGTGGCGGTCCAGGACTGTGCGACCTCGACGCCCGCAGCAGCAATCTCCTTGCTGTTCTCGTAGAACTCCATGGCGCCGGTCTTGGTGGCCTCGCGGCTCTGGCTATACTCGGAGAGCATGGTCTTGAACAGTTCCATGGCGTGGCCCTGCGATGCGGTGACGGCATCCATGGCTGCGGTGAAGTTGCCTTTGTAGTCGCGCGGATTGATGGTCAGCTTGCGCATCAGGCTCACCATGTCCTCCTGGTTCTTGGCGAAAGAATCCACCAGGGTGTCATTGATGCGGATGCCCCGCTTGCGGGCTTTTTCCATCGACTCCCACATCAGTTTCTGGTTGGCGGTAAGGGCATCGAAAAACCGCGGTACCTCGGGTGCCTTGGGCTTGGTCTTGGTGGCGCCGCTGGGGGTCTTGGCAGCAGAAGTAGTCTCGTTCATGGGTCGATCTCCTTTGGTAATTTAAGGCCGCTTCGGTGGAGCGGGCGAGCAGGTTCGCCCCGCTCGTGTTGCATGTATATGCAAAATGCAGTTAAATGTCAACCGTGGATAGTTGGAGTGACATGCCATGACTACCAAGAAAAACGCCGAGGATCGCGACGGAGGAGGCGAAAGGCCCGATCCCAAGCTGCCGGGAGAGATGCTGATGGCCAATTTGCTGGCGTTGCTGAAGGATTGGTCCGGTTACGGCTACGAACTCGCCCAGCGCCTGGAGGAAGCGGGTTTCGGTCGCCATAACTCCGGGTC
The DNA here is from genome assembly GCA_913060555.1 of uncultured Gammaproteobacteria bacterium. Classification (GTDB taxonomy): domain Bacteria; phylum Pseudomonadota; class Gammaproteobacteria; order Pseudomonadales; family Porticoccaceae; genus JAGPUQ01. Next base: position 6,031 of record CAJXRS010000049.1, read on the forward strand.
GCTGTACCGGACCCTGCGGCAGATGGAGGGTCTGGGCCTCATCTCTTCGTTCTGGGACACCTCCGCGGCGGGGCCTGCGCGCCGTATGTACAGCTTGACCCGGGCCGGGCAGCTATTCCTCGAAAACTGGATCGCCATGCTCGACTTTCATCGCCGTACGCTCGACATTTACCTCGGCGGCGCCCGCGAGGCAGTGGTCGGGTCCGGGGACCAGAGCGGGGGCGAGGACGAGGACACATCCGATAACCCCGCGCCTGATAACCCTGCGCCGCGCCAGCGCCGCAGGAATTCTGCTTCCAACAGGAGACCATCATGAGTGATGACCGCAGTGAGCGCCTACTCGAGCCCATGCGCATGTGGCGGGAGTGGTATCAGAAATCGGAAAAGCAGTGGAGCGAGATGCTCACTGACATCATGGCCGATGAAAAATTCGGCAAGAGCTTCGGGCACCTGTTTCAGGAATGGTTGCACGCACAGCATATGATTTCCGAGCTGATCGGCCAGCAGTTGGCGACCCTCAACATGCCCTCCAGGGCAGACATGCTGGACGTGCGCGACCGTCTCGGCGAGGTCGACGACGGCCTGGGCCAGTTGACGGCGGAGATCGCTCAGCTGCGCCGCATGCTGACCACCAAGTCAGTGGTCGAGGCGCCTGCCCAGCCGCGCCCGGCGGTCAAGCGCACCCGCAAGCCAGCCAAGTCGGAAGCCCCGCAATCGGAAACCGGGCAATCGGCGCCGGACGGCGGTGACGTCAAGCACTGAATTTCGGGTGACGGTCCGGCCCGCTGGGCCCGCGACGCAGATGGCACGGGAATTGTTACGGATCTTTGGTGTAGTTGGGGTGTCACACGGATTCGCTAGCCTGGAATGCCGGCGGGGCTGCCGGCGCCGGTGCGGGTCGCCGCCACTCCAGGGCAACGAAAAGACGATGAATTCACAGCTGGGAAATGCCTGAGCAGGCGGGAGATCTGAAATGCCCGGTACCGATGGGTACAGCAAACAGGAAGCCAGAATTCGCGAGGCGATCGAACGGGTCGTTTCCCGAAACATTGCCGGGCTGAAAACTCTGGAAGACATCGCCATGGACTTCGGCGCCACGCCGAAGGAGGTCATCTATTCCCGGGCAACCACCCGCCTCTATCACTACACTCCGACCTGTGAGGAGGTATACCGGGTTCCGGTAGTCGTGGTCATGTCGCTGGTCAGCCGCTACTACATCCTCGATCTGGCGCCGGGCCAGAGCCTGGTGGAGTACCTGACCAACCAGGGCTTCGATGTCTATCTGATCGACTGGGGCATCCCCAGGGCCGAGCACCGCCATCTGACGCTCGACCATTATGTGGGCGAGGTGCTGCCCGAATGCCTCGAAAGGGTGCAGGAGGAGAGCGGTGAGCCCGATGTCGCCCTGGTCGGCTACTGTCTCGGCGGCGTGTTGTCGATGATGCATGCAGCGCTGGCGCAGCCGGACCAGGTCAAGGCCCTGGCCTGCTTCACCACGCCCGTCGATACCAATGGCATGAGACTGTACAAAGCCTGGGCCGAAAGCGAGAATTTCGACATCGATGCCCTGGTCGACAAGCTGGGCAACATCCCCGGGCAGATGATGGACGCCGTGCTCCAGGCACTGCGCCCGCTGCAGAAGACGGCCAACCGCATGGGCCTGCTGAACCATGTCGAAGACGACCAGTTCGTCGAGGCCCACTACCGCTTCGAACGCTGGGCGTCCGACCAGATTCCGATGGCCGGGGAAACCGCCAAGCAGCTGTTCAAGGATTTCCTGCGCGACAACAAGTTCCTGAAAAACCAGATGGAAATCAAGGGGCAAAGAGTAGATCTGACCAGCATCAAGGTCCCTTTCCTGCATATCGCCGCGCAGCATGATCACATCGTGCCCGCCGCCGCTTCCCGCGGGGTCCTCGGTCTGATCGGCAGCGAGGACAAGGAGGAGGTCGTGCTCAAGGGTGGGCATGTGAGTCTGGTGGCGGGGGGTAATGCCGTTTACCGGTTATGGCCGAAATTGGCCGCTTGGCTGTCCAAACGCTGTACCTGAGGAGGATCCCTTGGAGAACTATCTCAAAACCGTGGAGTTGCGCACCGGATCGGCGGTGCTCCGGCCCCTGATTCACGACGACGCCGAGGAGGTGCTCACCTTCGCCCGCTCGTTGCCGGCTCACGACCTGATGTTTTTGCGCCGCGACATCACCGACCCGGAGATGGTCGAGCACTGGCTCGACGAGATCGATCGGGGGCAGGCGCTGATCGTGATCGCGGAGATCGACGGCCGCATGGTGGGCTATGGCATGCTCAGCCTCAACGATCTCGACTGGAGTCGGCACCTTGCGGAATTGCGGGTGCTGGTGCACCCGGACTGCCGCGAGACCGGTCTTGGCCGCACCATGATCCGCGAGGTGTTCCGCCTGGCGGTCGATCGCGGTGTCGAAAAGGTCATCGCCCGCATGACCCTGGACCAGACCGCGGCCCGCTCCCTGTTCCACGAGCTCGGCTTTCGCCCCGAAGCCCTGCACGAGAACGAGGTCAAGGACCGTTCCGGCGAGCTGCACGACGTGGTGCGCATGGCGGTGGACGTCAAGGCGCTGCTGGCGCGCCGCGACAGTTACGGCATGGGCGGCTGAGTCCGGCGTTCGGTCTCCGGCCTCCGGCCATGGGCGGCTGCGGAGCCCTAGTGGCCCACTAGTGTAAAATACGCGCTCGCTCCAGCCTACCGGGAAACCCATGTTCGCCAACGACCTCTCGCTCGCCGACTTCGATTCCGAGCTGGCGTCTGCCATGGCCGACGAAGCGCAGCGCCAGGAAGACCACCTGGAGCTGATCGCCTCCGAGAACTACGCGAGCCCCCTGGTGATGCAGGCGCAGGGTAGCGTGCTCACCAACAAGTATGCGGAGGGTTACCCGGGGCGGCGCTACTATGGTGGCTGTGAATACGTGGACCGCGCCGAGGAACTGGCGATCGCGCGGGCCAAGGCGCTGTTCGGTGCCGATTATGCCAATGTGCAACCCCATTCGGGCTCGCAGGCCAATGCCGCGGTGTACCAGGCGCTCTGCCAGCCGGGCGATGTCATCCTGGGCATGAGTCTCGCCGACGGCGGCCATCTCACTCACGGCGCCAAGCCCAACTTTTCCGGCAAGACTTATCACGCTGTGCAGTACGGGCTGAATCTCGCCACCGGAGAGGTCGATTACGACCGGGTCGCCGAGCTGGCCCGCGAGCATCGCCCCAGGGTCGTAGTGGCCGGGTTCTCCGCCTATTCGCGGGTCATGGACTGGGGCAGGTTCCGTGCCATCGCCGACGAGGTCGGCGCCTGGTTGATGGTCGACATGGCCCATGTCGCCGGTCTGGTGGCGGCCGGCTGTTACCCCAATCCGGTACCTGTGGCCGACGTCGTCACCTCCACCACCCACAAGACCCTGCGCGGCCCGCGCGGCGGGCTCATCCTCGCCCGCGCCAATGCGGAGCTGGAGAAAAAGCTTGATTCCGCGGTTTTCCCCGGCCAGCAGGGGGGGCCTCTGATGCACGTGATCGCCGCCAAGGCGGTGTGCTTCAAAGAGGCTGAAAGCGAGTCCTACCGCGCCTACCAGCGCCAGGTCGTCGCCAACGCCCGGGCCATGGCGGCGACCTTCGTCGAGCGCGGCATCCGCATCGTCTCCGGCGGCACCGACAACCACCTGATGTTGGTGGATCTGATCGGCAAGCCCTATACCGGCAAGGAGGCCGATGAGGCCTTGGGCCGCGCCCATATCACGGTCAACAAGAACGCCGTGCCCGGCGATCCGCGCTCGCCATTCGTGACCAGCGGATTGCGGGTCGGCACTCCGGCGATCACCACCCGCGGCTTCGGCGAGGCGGATACGGTCGAATTGACCCACTGGATCTGCGACCTGCTGGCAGCGCTGGAAGCCGGCACCGCGGATGCCATAATCGGCGAAGTGCGCGCCAAGGTAGAGGAAATCTGCGCCCGCTTTCCGGTCTACGGCTGATCCGCTCCGGCCGCGGAGCCGGGAGCGTGCTAGACTGGTGGTCGCCCGATACGCCCTTCCGCACCGTCCATGCATTGTCCATTCTGCGGCGCAGACGAAACCCGTGTTGTCGACTCCCGGCTGGTTGCCAACGGTGATCAGGTCCGCCGCCGGCGGGAGTGCGTTGGCTGTCGGGAACGCTTTACCACCTTCGAAGTTGCCGAGTTGCTCATGCCTCGGGTGGTGAAACGGGACGGCTCGCGCGAACCCTTTGACGAAAACAAGCTGCGCGCCGGCCTGCAGCGCGCACTGGAGAAACGGCCGGTCAGCGTCGAGGCGGTGGAGGCTGCGATCAGCGCCCTGAAGCGCGAGTTGCAGAGCACCGGAGAGCGCGAGATGGCGTCCGGGGTGGTGGGGGAGAAGGTCATGGAGCAGCTGCGGCGCCTCGACGACGTGGCCTTTGTGCGCTTTGCCTCGGTCTATCGCCGGTTCCAGGATCTGAACGAGTTTCGCGCCGAACTGGACCGCCTCGACCGCGAGGCCCGGGAGGCCGAGTCCAATGAGTGAGGCTGCGGTGGCCGCTGCGATGGCGCGCGCCGTGCAACTGGCACGGCGCGGCTGGTACAGCGCCCGGCCCAATCCCCGGGTGGGTTGTGTGATCGTGCGCGACGGACAAGTGGTCGGCGAGGGCTGGCACCGCCGTGCCGGCGAGCCCCATGCCGAGGTGATGGCGCTGCGCGCCGCGGCAGAGCGTGCGCGGGACGCCACCGCCTATGTCACCCTGGAGCCCTGTGATCATCAGGGGCGTACGCCGCCCTGCACCCGGGCGCTGATCGAGGCGGGCATCGCGCGGGTGGTCTATGGGATCCGCGACCCGGACTGCACCGCGGCCGGCGGCGTGGAGACACTGGCCGCCGCCGGCGTCGCGGTCACAGGGCCGGTGCTGGAAGCGGAGTGCCGTGCTCTCAACCCGGGTTTCCTGACCACCTGCGAACGCGGCTGGCCCCGGGTGCGCCTCAAGGTCGCCGCCAGCCTCGACGGTCGTACCGCGATGGCCAGTGGTGAAAGCCAGTGGATCACGGGCCCGGCCGCGCGGCGGGATGTGCAACGCCTGCGCGCCGAGAGTTGCGCTATCGTGACCGGAGTGGGCACGGTATTGGCCGATGATCCGCGTTTGACGGTGCGCACCGAGGAGCTGGCGCTGGACCCGCAGGTCGCGGCGCCGGTCGCGCAGCCGCTGCGGGTCGTGGTCGACAGTCACCTGCGGGTACGCGGCGACCTGCGGTTGCTCGCCGAGCCCGGCCCGGTGCTGATCGCCACCGCCGTGGAGCCGCGGGCCCTGGCCGACGCCGAGGTGGTCGCGCTGCCCGATGCCGGCGGCCGCGTCGATCTGGCCGCGCTGCTGCGACACCTGGGCGAACGCCAGTGCCACGAGGTTCTGGTCGAGGCCGGAGCCAGACTCGCAGGGGCTTTTCTGGCCGCGGGACTGGTGGACCAGTTGCTGGTCTATCTCGCGCCCAAGCTGCTGGGCAGCGAAGGTTGGCCGCTGGCGAGCCTGCCGTTCGAACGCCTGGATGAGGCCATCGAGCTCGACATCACCGATCTGCGGGCGGTGGGTGAAGACTGGCGGATTACCGCCGAACCCAGAAGGAGGTCCTGAATGTTTACCGGCATTGTTGAAACCCTGGGCACCCTGGCCGCCATCGAGCCCCGAGACGGTGATCTGCGCCTGGTGATCGAGGCCGGCGGGCTGGACCTCGGTGCCGTGCGTCTGGGGGACAGTATCGCGGTGAATGGCGTCTGTCTGACGGTGGTTGAAGTGGAAGGCAACCGCTTCGCTGCAGATGTCTCCGTGGAAACCCTGGATCACACCACCGCGGGTGCCTGGACCTCGGGCACGCGGGTGAATCTGGAGCAGGCACTTACCGTGGACAAGCGCCTCGGCGGACATATCGTCTCCGGCCATGTGGATGGTGTCGGCGAGGTCCTGGAGCGGCACGGCGACGCCCGTTCGGAGCGTTTCCGGCTGCGCGCGCCACTGGCATTGGCGCGCTATATCGCGTCCAAGGGTTCGATTGCAGTGGACGGTACCAGCCTCACGGTGAACGCGGTGGATGGTACCGATTTCGAGTTCAATATCGTCCCCCATACGCTGGCCCATACCATCATCGGCGGTTATCGGACCGGCAGCCGGGTGAATCTCGAGGTGGACGTGATCGCCCGCTACCTGGAGCGTCTGCTCTGGGATGCCCGCGAGGGCCACCCGGGCGCGCCGCCAAATCTCATCTCGGAAAGAGGTTGAACAATGGCACTTCATACCACCGAAGAACTGATCGCCGACATTCGCGCCGGCAGGATGGTCATCCTCATGGACGACGAGGATCGCGAAAACGAGGGCGATCTGGTGATCGCCGCGGAGAAGGTTTCCCCGGCTGACATCAATTTCATGGCCACCCACGCACGGGGCCTGATCTGTTTGACGCTGACCGAGGCGCGCTGCCGCCAACTCGCCCTGCCGCTGATGGTGGATCACAACCAGGCCAGCCATGGGACCAATTTCACCCTGTCGATCGAAGCTGCGGAGGGGGTTACCACGGGCATCTCCGCGGCGGACCGGGCCCATACGGTGCAGGTGGCAGTGGCCGACGCCGCCGCTCCCGAGGATATCGTGCAACCCGGACATATCTTCCCGCTCAAGGCCCAGCCCGGTGGCGTACTGAGCCGTGCCGGGCATACCGAGGCCGGTTGCGATCTCGCCCGCCTCGCCGGCTGTGAACCTGCGGCGGTGATCGTCGAGATCATGAACGACGACGGCACCATGGCGCGGCGTGAAGATCTGGAGCTGTTCGCCGAGAAGCACGGTCTCAAGATCGGCACCATCGCCGATCTCATTCATTACCGGATGCTCAACGAAAAGACCATCGAACACCTGCGCGAGCGCATCGTGCAGACCGCCTTTGGCGAGTTCACCCTGCACACCTATGAGGATACGGCACGCAAAAAACTGCATTTTGCGCTGGTCAAGGGCGAGATCCACCCCGACGTGCCGGTACCGGTACGCGTCCATCTGCCGGGCTGTGTACGTGATTTCTTCTCGGTGGACCGCGCCGGGCCCTACCGCAGCTGGAGCATGGCCAAGGCCATGGAACGGGTGGCAGCCGAGGGTCGCGGGATCATCGTGGTGATTCTGCAGGAGGAGTCCGCGGAGCAGGTCGAGGAGGAACTGGGAGCGCTGTTCGATCGTCGCGAACGCACCATCAAGGCTTCGGAGACGGTCTACCTGCAAATCGGCGCGGGTTCGCAGATTCTCCGCGACCTGGGAGCTCAGAAAATCAAGGTGATGAGCGCTCCCTTCCGGTTCAACGCCATCTCCGGCTTCGATCTCGAGGTGGTGGAGTATATTGAATGTCCCTGAAAAGCACTGGAAATAGGTGATGAGTGAATCCAGGCCCATCGAGGGCGAATTCCATGCCTCCGGCGCCCGCTTTGCCATGGTGGTGGCACGCTGGAATGGCGAGATTACCGAGAAGTTGCTGGAGGGCGCGCTGCGGGCGTTGCGGCGGCAGGACGTGGCCGACGATGACCTCCAGGTGTACCGAGTCCCGGGCGCCTTCGAGTTGCCGCTGGCGGCGCGCAAGGTTGCCGAGACCGGCCGCTTCGACGCAGTCATTGTCCTGGGTGCAGTGATTCGCGGCGGCACGCCGCATTTCGACTACGTCTGCGCAGAGACCACGCGCGGCATCGGCGAGGTGGCGCTCGCCACCGGCGTGCCGGTCGCCTTCGGCGTGCTGACCACGGATGACCAGGAGCAGGCCCGCGCGCGCGCCGGACCGGGCGGCGACAACAAGGGTGAGGAGGCGGCCCTGACCGCCCTGGAAATGGTTTCCCTGTTGCGGCAGCTATGACCGTCATGAGCTCCCTGCCCTCGGCACGAAAGAAAGCCCGCCGCCTGCTCGTCCAGGCCCTTTACCAGTGGCAGCTCGCCGGCGGCGGTCCGGTCGCCATCGAGGCCGAGTTCCGCGCCGACAACGATATGGCCAAGATCGACGGCGACTATTTTCACGATCTGCTGCACGGTATTCTCTCCGCGGCAGACGCCCTCGACGCCACTTACAGCCCTTACTTGGACCGCCGTATCGAGGCATTGGATCCAGTCTCCCGGGCACTGTTGCGGATGGGCACCTATGAGTTGCTGCATCGGATCGATGTGCCCTACCGGGTGGCGATCAACGAAGCCGTCAACCTCGCCAAGGCCTATGGCCCGGAAGAGGCCCATCGTTATGTCAACGGCGTGCTCGACAAGGTCGCGGCGGCGAATCGGCAGCTGGAAATCACAGCCGCGCGCTGACCTTCGGACCATGGCAAGCGACGAGTTCAGCCTGATCGAGCGCTTCTTTCGATACGGCGTCGGACCCGGGGACGGGGTGCGGATCGGCATCGGCGACGACGGCGCACTGCTCTCCGTAACTCCGGGCGAGGAGCTGGTGGTGACCGTGGATACCCTGGTCGCCGACGTGCATTTCCCCGCCGCAGGGGCCGCGGCCGATATCGCCCAACGCGCCCTGCGGGTCAACCTCAGCGACCTGGCAGCCATGGCCGCGACGCCGCGTTGGTTCCTGCTCGCGCTGACCCTGCCGGCGGCCGACGAGCACTGGCTGGCGGAGTTCGCGTCCGGTCTGGCCGAGGCCGCCAACGCTTACGGCTGTACCCTGGTGGGCGGCGATACCACGCGTGGACCCCTGGCGGTGGCGATCACCGCCCTGGGCACGGTGCCGGCCGGCACCGCCCTGCCGCGTAGCGGGGCCGCGGCGGGTGACTGGGTGCTGGTCACCGGGTCGCTGGGTGGGGCCGCCGCGGCCCTGGCCGAGATGCAGGAGCGCGGCGGGTGCCGGGCCGGTTCGGCCGACCTCGACGCCCGCTACTGGCGCCCCGAGCCGCGGCTCGCGGAGGCCCGGGCGCTGCGCGGCCTGGCTTCGGCGGCCATCGATGTCTCCGACGGCTTGCTGGCGGATCTCGGGCACATCGCCCGGGCCAGTGGCCTGGGGGCAGAGCTGTCCCTGGAAGCCCTGCCGCTGGACGCCGCCGCCGCGGCGCGGTTCGGTGTCGAGCGCGCCCGGGAGTGGGCACTGGGCGCCGGGGATGACTACGAGCTGTGTTTCACGGTGGCCCCGCAGCGCGCGGGCGAGGTGCAGGCGCTGATCGCCGCGGGCGGGTTGAACGCCACCCGGATCGGCCAAGTGGTCGCCGAGACCGGCGTCCGGGTGCGGGACAGGCACGGGCGCTGGCTGGATATCGCACAGACGGGGTACCGGCACTTTTGAACGAAGTCACTGCGCTGACGCTGTCCCGCCTGCTCCGGGAACCCGTGCTGTTGGTCGCCTTCGGCTTCGGTAGCGGTCTGGCGGCCCGGGCGCCGGGTACCTGGGGTTCGCTGTTGGCGGCGGTGCTGGCGCCGCCGCTGCTCTGGGCCCCGGCGGCTGTGGCCTGGACGCTGGTGGTGGCTGCCGCCGTGGGCGGCGTCTTTCTCTGCGCTGCCGCGGTCCGCCGCCTGGGGGTGCCGGATCATCCGGGCATCGTCTGGGATGAGTTTTCTGGCCTGTGGCTGGCGTTGCTGCTGGTGCCGCCGTCCTGGACGGCGTGGGTGGGGGCCTTTGTATTGTTCCGGCTTTTCGATATCGTCAAGCCTTGGCCGATCGGCTGGCTCGATCGCCATTGTGCCGGCGGACTCGGGGTCATGGCCGACGATGTGGCCGCCGGTCTGTTGGCGGGAGCGGCGGTGCAGCTGTTGGGACGCTTACTGTGAAAACCGGATTGCTGTGGGTACTGTTGCTCGCCGGTGCTCAGGCCCTGGGCCAGGAGGTGCGGGCGATCGCCCTGTTCCCGCAGCGGGCGCTGCTCGAAATCGACGGTACCCAGCGTTTCCTCAAGGTCGGAGAGATCTCTCCGGAGAGCGTCCGGCTGCTCGCCGCCGACAGTGGGCATGCCGAGATCGAGGTGGGGGGGCGCCGGGTTCGGCTGGAGCTTTCCCAGCACATCGCCGCCAATTTCACTGCGGCGGAATTCGCCGAAGTGCGGATTCCCCGCGATGCGCAGGGCCATTATTTCGTCGGCGGCGCCATCGACGGCCATCCGGTCGAGTTCATGATCGACACAGGTGCCACCTCCGTTGCCCTGAACAGCGCCGACGCCGAGCGTCTGGGCATCGCTTGGCAGCAAGGAGCCCAGGGGGCCACCAGTACCGCCGGCGGCGTGGTCGCTACCCGATCCCTCACCCTGGCGAAAATCAGTGTCGGGGGCATCACGCTGCACGAGATTCCCGCGATAGTGGTGATCGGCGCCCACCCGTCCCATATCCTGCTCGGCAACAGTTTCCTCACCAAGGTCGAGATGACCGAAGACGCCGGCACCCTGGTGTTGCGGCGCAAGTACTGACCACCAAGCCACGGGAAGACCATGACCAAACTCGCGCGCCGTATTATTCCCTGTCTCGATGTCGATGCCGGACGGGTGGTCAAGGGTGTCCGCTTCGTGGATATCCGCGACGCCGGCGACCCGGTGGAAATTGCGCGACGCTACGACGAGGCCGGCGCGGACGAAATTACCTTCCTCGACATCACCGCCAGCCACGAGGGTCGGGATACCACCCTGGAAACCGTGGCGCGGATGGCGGAGCAGGTGTTCATTCCGCTCACCGTCGGCGGCGGGGTGCGATCGCTGGCCGATATCAAGGCCCTGCTGCGCGCCGGTGCGGACAAGGTGAGTATCAATTCCGCTGCGGTCCAGGATCCCGACCTGGTGCGCAATGCCGCGGCGCGCTTCGGCAGTCAGTGCATCGTGGTGGCCATCGATGCCAAGCGTGTGGGCGCTGCGGGCGAGGCGCCGCGCTGGGAGGTGTTTACCCACGGAGGGCGGCGGCCGACCGGGCTGGACGCGGTGCAATGGGCGGCGCGCATGGCACAGCTGGGCGCCGGTGAAATCCTGTTGACCAGCATGGATCGCGATGGCACCGGGGATGGCTTCGACCTCGCTCTCACCCGGGCGGTCAGCGACGCCGTGCCATTGCCGGTGATCGCTTCAGGCGGGGTGGGTTGTCTCCAGCACCTGGTGGAGGGTGTGCTGCAGGGCCACGCCGACGCCGTGCTCGCCGCCAGCATCTTTCATTTCGGGGAGTTCAGCGTCGCCGAAGCCAAGGCCTATATGGCCGCCAATGGGGTCGAGGTGCGCCTTTCCTGAGACGCCGAAGCTCAGGATCCGAGTCGCTGGGGCGGGTGCTCTCCGGCGAACAGCTGGCGGACATGAAGCGGCGCCCGGTGCAGAAAGTCGAGAAAATCGCCGATCGCCGTTTCTGTCTGTTCTGCCGAGGCAAAGGGGCCCAGGGGGATCTTTTCCCGGGTATTGAAATACCAGCCGTTGGGGAGCCGGAAAGTCCGCTCGCTACGGCGCTTGGCGGCAGCGGTTGCGGCGGGCTCGCCGGTGCGGGGGCGTCGGGAAACGACTTCGACTGTATGCTCGTTCATCAGTATCACCTGCTCCTGCGGGCGCGCCGGCGCTCTGCTCTATTGTCGGGCCTGAAACTGTGTGCGGATAGTGAGTTTTATTACAGGTGGCGGCGCACTGCAAGCTCAGCTGTCGCCGGATTTCTCTTCCTGGCGGACGAAGATGGCCAGAGCCTTGAGCAGATTGAGCGCCTCTTGAATCTGATTGTCGGCGGGTGTTGCCGATTGCGCCTCCCGTTGGGGTGCTGTGCCCCGGTCGCTGGCGCTCGAAAGATGGCCGCCGAGATCGGCTTCCTTGACGGTGAAGCCGGGTTCCAACTCATGGATCTCGGCACGCCGTACCTCGATGTCGGGCCGGATGCCCGCTGCCTGGATGGAGTGCCCGCTGGGGGTGAAGTAGCGCGCTGTGGTCAGTTTCACCGCACGGCCATCGCCGATCGGTAGCACATTCTGCACTGAGCCCTTGCCAAAGCTTCGGGTGCCGATGACCAGTGCGCGTTGGCGGTCCTGGAGTGCCCCGGCGACGATCTCGGCTGCCGAAGCTGTACCCTCGTTGATCAGCACCACTACCGGAACCCCGGCCAGGAGTTCGCCCGCGGTGGCCATCGAACGGATGTTGGCCGAGGCGATGCGGCCCTGGGTATAGACGATCAGACCGCCGTCGAGCAAGGCGTCTGCGACCTCGACGGAGGCCGGCAGCAGGCCACCCGGGTTGTTGCGCAGATCCAGGATCAGGCCCTTCAACTCATCAGTCTCGCCGCCCTGCAACTGTTCGAGCGCGCGGCGGAATTCGTCGCCGGTCTGTTCCTGGAACTGCGCGATGCGCACATAGCCATAGCCTGGCTCCACGACTTTCTGGCGCACGCTCTGCACGGTGATGATGTCGCGCACAATGGTCAGGGTCAGCGGCTCGCTAACCCCTTCGCGGCCGATGGTCAGAGTGATGGCTGTCCCCTTGGGGCCGCGCATGCGCGAAACCGCCTCGTTCAGGCTCATGCCTTGGGTGGAACGCTCACCGAGCTTCAGGATGAGATCGCCCGGACGGAGCCCGGCGCTGGCGGCGGGCGTATCGTCGATGGGCGAAATGACGCGCACGTAGCCGCGTTCCAGGCCCACCTCAATGCCCAGGCCGCCGAACTCACCGGTGGTGTGCTCCTTCAATTCGGCGTAGGAGTCCTCCTGGAGAAATGCGGAATGCGGATCCAACTCGCCCAGCAAACCGGTGATGGCCTTTTCCAGCAGTTCACGGTCGTCGATCTCCTCGACATAGGCGCTGCGCACCTGGTCGAAGATCTGCGCAAACAACTGGAGTTCCTCCAATGGCAGTCGCTCCTCGGCCGGTTGCGCCTGGCCGACTTCGTCGGCCAGTGCCGCGCCAGCGGTGAACAAAAGGCAGATCAGGATGCCTGGGGCAGGGACTTTCATGATGGCGGTTTTTCCTTGGCAGGATGTCGAAAAGCCGGGGCTGGGCTCGCTACCCGGGTGCCGTCGCCTCTGTGGGTCGCCCGCGCGGCCTCGGGGTGGGGATTCCGCAATTTGGCGCAGCATAGCCTGTTTCCGGTGGCGGACAGAAGGCCGAGCCTTGTCCAATATGAAGTGAGTCTGGAGGGAGGCGGCTGATTCCAATATGAA
>CAJXRS010000050.1 GCA_913060555.1 uncultured Gammaproteobacteria bacterium
TGGCTGGTCGCGGCGTCCGCTGCTCAGGGCGCCAGAATCAATTCGATCGCGCGCGGCTCGGCGGTGCGCTCGAACGGCCCCGCCCGGGTTTCGAGATCGCCGGGCCCCGGGGTCGGCGTGCCGCTGCGGGACAGTCGCGCCACCACCTCGAAACGATCGATCGAGGCCAGGGGCCGGTCCGGGCTGAGCCCGGAATCCGCCGTGAAGGCGATCTCCGCGGGTAGCTCCGCGACCTTCAAGCGCCGTGCCGCGACCGGCATCGGCGGCCCCTGCCATTCGCGCACATAGACGAACACCGGCGTCGCGGGATCCGCTGCAACACCCGGCGCCAGTGCCACCGAAATACGCAGCAGGGGCTGTGGTGCGGCCTCGCCGAGGCGGGCGCGGGCGGCGGCGATCGCCGCGGTCACCGCCTCGGCTTCGGCGCTGTCCGGCGCCACCTGCAAGACCCGCTGCCAGGCGTCGATGGCGTCCCCATAGCGGTCCTGTTGGAAGGCGTCTATGCCCTGCAGACTCAGCGCCAGAGCATTGTCGGGTTGCGCCGCCAGCACCCGCCGGGTCTGGTCGCGCACCTCCTCGGTGACCGCGTTGCCGGCGGCGAGAAAGAGCAGCTGGGCATACTCGGCACGCACCACGGCCGCGTCGGGTTCGCGGTCCAGCACCTGCCGGTAGGCTGTCAGCGCCGCCGCAGTGTCCCCCTGTTGCTGCACCAGGCGGGCGAGCAGCAACCAGTAGGAGCTGTTGTCCGGCGTGGCGCGCAGCCGGTCCCGCAGCCGGTCGATCACGGGCGCGGGTGAATCCGCGCTGGCGAGCAGGTCGCGCAGCACCACATCGGGCCAGGCGCCCAGCCGATAGTAGCCGGCCAGTGCCAGCGCGATCACCGCCACACCCGCGGCCGCCAGCAGCCAGCCACCGCCGGCGCGAGTGCTGGCCGGCGCGCCGGTGGCGCTGTCCTGGAGGAGCTGGCGCTGCGCCTCACCCACCAGCAGTTGATGGTGGTCAGGGTCGATCTCGGCACGGGCGAGTTGGTCGGCGAGCTCCTGCTCACGGGCCCGGAATACCGTCACCTGCTCGGCATCCGGCGTAGCGGGCGTAGCTTTCCCGGCGCGCCACAGCGGCCGCGCCAGAAAGGCCAGGGCAACGGCCAGCAACAGCGCGAAGGCGACCCAGCTCATCGATCGCCGCGCTCTGCGTCGAGCAGGCGATCCAGTGCCGCGCGCTGCTCGGCACCCAGTTCCACGCCCTGCCGGCGCTGGCGGCGCAGCACCCACAGCCACACCCCACCGGCGATCACCAACAACAGGCCAGGGGCGATCCAGAGCAGATAGGTCGAGGGCTGCCAGGCCGGCCGGTAGCGCACGAAGTCACCGTAGCGGGCCACCAGATGATCGACAATCTCCCCATCGCTGCGGCCCTCGCGCAGCAGGCGCAGCACTTCGGCGCGCAGATCCTGGGCGATGGGCGCATCGGAGGCGGCCAGATTCTGGTTCTGGCACTGCGGGCAGCGCAGTTCCTCGATCAGAGCCCGGTAGCGCTCGCGCTCGGACGCGGAAGCGAAATCGCGCACCTCCACCTCGGCCGCCGCGGCACTGGCGATCAGCCACAGTGCGACCAGTGCCATCCGGATTCGCCTCACGGCCGCGCCGTCCAATTCCGGTACACGGGCTCGATGTGTTCGCGCCACACAGCGGGATCGACCACGCCCACATGGCGGTAGCGGATCACCCCATCGGCATCCACCACATAGGTCTCGGGAGCACCGTAAACCCCCAGTTCCAGGCCATAGCGGCCGTCGGCGTCGACCACCACCAGCTCGTAGGGGTCACCCAGCCGCTGCAGCCAGGCGCGCGCGGCGCGCGGATCATCCTTGTAGTTGAGACCGACGATGGGGATGCCCCGGTCGGCCAGTTCGATCAGAAAGGGATGTTCGTCGCGACAGGCGACACACCAGGTGCCCCAGACATTCAACAGCCGCACCTTGCCGCGCAGGGCGCTTTCATCCACCGCGGCGCCCTCGCGCAGCGACGGCAGACTGAAGGACGGCAGCGGGCGGTCGACCAATGCCGAGGGCAACTCCCGCGGGTCGCGGCCGAGTCCGAAGTACAGCACCACAGCGAGCACCAGGAAGATGATCAGGGGCACGAACAACTTGAGCCTGTCCACCAATCAGGCCTCTGCCACTGCCGCAGAGGGCGCCACCTGCGCCTGAGTTCGGATCCGGACCCGGTAGCGGCGGTCGCAGATCGCCACCACCCCGCCCAGGGCGATCAGGACGCCGCCCAGCCAGATCCAGCGCACACCGGGTTTGACGTGCAGGCGCACTGCCCAGGCCCCGGCGCCCAGGGACTCGCCGAGCACCACATAGAGATCGCGCGTCAAGCCGGCGTCGATGCCGGCCTCGGTCATCGCCTGCCCACCCAGATAGCGACGTCTCTCCGGAGCCAGGGTCACCACCGCACGGCCCTCGCGAGTCACCTGGATCTCTCCCCGGTGACTGCGGTAGTTAGGCCCCGACAGCTCGTCGACCCCCGCGAAATGAAATTCGAAGCCGCCCAGCGCCTGGCTCTCGCCGGGGGTCATGCGCAGATCCCGCTCGACGCTGTAGGTCTCCGTCACCCCGGCCCCGGCAATCGCCAGCGCCACACCCAGGTGCGCGGCCACCATGCCCCAATAGCCGGCGCGCAGCAGCCGCACACCTCGCCAGGGCCGACCTCCGGCAGTGCTCTTGCGCCACAGGTCAACCAGGGTCAAGGCACCGATCCAGGACGCGCCCGCCAAGGCCAGCGCTGCACCCCAATGCCACTCCCCCCAGAGCAGAGGCAGGAGCCCACCCGAGGCCAGCGCCACCGCCAGCCCCAGGACCAACGGCCCGCGCAACCGCCGCGGCGCGGTATCCTTCCATTGCAACAGTGCGCCGACACCGAGTAATGCCGCCAGCGCCAGGGTCAGGGGCACGAAGAAACTGTTGAAGTACGGCGGACCCACCGAGATCTTGCCCCAAGCCAAAACATCGGCGAGCAGCGGGTACAGGGTACCCAGCAGGATGACACAGGTGATCACCACCAACAGCGCATTGTTGGCGAGCAGCCAGGCCTCCCGCGAGCGCCAGCCGAAACCGGCTGTTGCGGGTAGGGTGGGCGCACGCAACGCATACAACAACAGCGAGCCGCCCACCACCACGCCCAGGAAGCCGAGCACAAACACCCCGCGCGTGGGATCTGTGGCAAAGGCATGCACCGAGGTCAGCACCCCGGAGCGGACCAGGAAGGTGCCGAGCAGGCTCAGCGAGAAGGCAAAGATCGCCAGCAACAGGGTCCAGCCGCGCAGCAGCCCGCGCTTCTCGGTCACCGCCAGCGAATGCACCAGCGCGGTACCGAGCAGCCAGGGCAGAAAGGAAGCATTCTCGACCGGATCCCAGAACCACCAGCCGCCCCAACCCAGCTCGTAATAGGCCCACCAGGAACCCAGGGCGATGCCCAGGGTAAGGAAGGCCCAGGCGACATTGGTCCAGGGCCGCATCCAGCGCGCCCAAGCGGCATCCATACGCCCGGCGAGCAGCACGGCAATGGCGAAGGCAAAGGGCACCGACAGCCCCACGTAGCCCATGTAGAGCAACGGCGGATGCACGATCAGGCCGAAATCCTGGAGCAGCGGATTGAGGTCCGCGCCATCCGCCGGAGGGATCGGCAACAGCCGCGCGAAGGGATTGGAAGTCAGCAGCAGGAACAGGTGAAAGCCCAGAGCGATCAGGCCCATCACCGCTACCACCCGCGCGATCAACTGGACCGGCAGCTTGCGCCCGGCGACCGCAACCGCAGCGGTCCAGCCGGACAGCACCAATACCCAGAGCAGCAGGGAGCCCTCGTGCGCACCCCATACCGCGCTCAGCTTGTAGTACCAGGGCAGCAGGCGATTGGAGTTGGCGGCGACATAGGCGACGCTGAAGTCATCCCCGGCAAAGGCCGCCGCCAGACAGGCGAAGCTGACCGCGACCAAAACCAAGTGCCCCAGCGCCAGCGGGCGTGCCGCCGCCATCCACAGCGGGCGGTTGAAAGTGGCGCCGAGCAGGGGTACCACGCCGAGCACCAGGCTCAGGCAGCCGGCGAGAATCAACGCGAAATGGCCATACTCCGGAATCAAGGTGTCCCAGCCTCCCCGGCCTCGCGCGCGGCACGGGCCTCGTGTCCCGCCTGCATGGCCTCGGCCACCTCCGGCGGCGTGTAATTTTCATCGTGCTTGGCCAGTACCTGATCGGCCTCCAACAGCGGACCGGCGCGCAACCGCCCCGCCGCCACCGCCGCCTCACCCTCGGCGAACAGGTCCGGCAGCATGCCCTCATGTCGCACCCAGAGCTCCTGATCGCCATCGGTCAGGCGAAAGCGCACCGCCAGTGAATCCGCGGCGCGCTCGAGACTGCCGCGCACCACCATGCCGCCCACCCGGATGCGGGTATCGGCCGGGGCCTCGCCGCGCACCACCTGGCTCGGCGTGTAGAAGAGGTTGAGGTTCTGGCGCAACGCATAGACGGCGAGCCCCACCCCCGCGGAACTCACCACCAGGACGAACAACACCAGCACCAGCCTGCGCCTGCGTACTGGGTGCATCAGCGACTTTCCCGTCTGCTGCGCAGTGCGGCCAACAGCTGCGCCCGGCGCCGCAGCGGCCGCGCCACCAGCCAGGCCATCACCACAGCGGCGACCCCATAGACGCCCCACACATAGGCGCCGTGGCCGCCCATGGCCGCGAACTCCGCAAGACTGTCGAACTGTGGATTCATGTAACGTCCTCTTCCGCCAGCTCGCGTACCCAGGCCGCGCGCCGTTCACGACTCAGGATCTCGGCCCGCGTGTTGAGGATCAGCACCCAGGCGTAGAACAGATAGAAAGCCACAATCATCACCAGCAAGGGTTTGAACATATCCGGGTGCATGCTCGGTGCCGCCGTGAGCCGGATGGTCGCCGGCTGGTGCAGGCTGTACCACCAGTCCACAGACTTGTAGATGATGGGAATGTTCACCGTGCCTACCAGCGCCAGCACCGCGCAGGCACGGCCGGCGGTCTCGCGGCTGGCATAGGCCTGACGCAACGCCATCACGCCCAGGTAGAGAAACAGCAACACCAGCATGGAGGTGATGCGTGCATCCCAGACCCAGTAGGTGCCCCAGGTAGGCTTGCCCCACAGCGATCCGCTGAACAGTGCCAGAAAGGTAAGCGCCGCGCCCAGGGGCGCCGCGGCGCTCATCAGCATATCGGCCAGCTTGACCCGCCAGATCAAATGAATGGCACCGGCCACCGCCATCACATAGTAACCGGCCAGCGCCAGGAAGGATGCCGGCACATGCAGGTAGATGATTCGATAGCTGTTGCCCTGGCGCGCATCCGGTGGCGCATACAGCAGCCCCCACACCAGGCCCAGCGCCAGCAGCGCCAGGCTGGCCGCGGCCAGCCAGGGTACCCAGCGGCCGCTCAGCCGGTAGAAACCCGGCGGCGAGGCCCAGCGGTGCAGGCGCTGCCAGAAGGCACCGGATCTAGCCATCGATACCTACCCGCAGCGCCGCCGCCGCGGCGAATGGCGACACCAGCAGCGCCAGCGCGGTGATGGCACCGAGCAGCGCCAGGGCGCCAGCGCTCTCACCTCCGGCGGCGGCCCGCGCCACCGCGGCCGTGCCGAAGATCAGTACCGGCACATAGAGCGGCAGTACCAGCAGCGGCCGCAGCACATTGCCGCCGCCCAGCGCCACGGTCAGGGCCCCGCCCACCGCCCCGAGTAAAGAGAACGCCAGAGTGCCCAACCCGAGCCCGGCGACCAGCGCCGGCAGCCCGGAACCCGGTAGCGCCAGCAAGGCAGCCAGCAGGGGAGACAGCAAGGTGATGGGCACACCCGTCACCAGCCAGTGGGCGACCACCCGGGCGAGCACCAACAGCCACAGGGGCTGCGGGGAGAGCACCAGGAACTCCAGGGCGCCGTCGAGAAAATCCTCGCGAAACAGGGTGTCGGCGGCAAGCAGGGTGCCGAGCAGGGCCATGATCCACACCATCCCGGGCGCGAGCCGCGCCAGCAGGGATGGCTCCGGGCCCACCGCCAACGGAATCAGCGCGGTGATCATGGCAAAGAAAATCAGTGGATTGGCGACCTCGCCGCGACGGCGCCAGGCAAGCAGCAGATCGCGGCGCAGCAGGGCCGCGAATCCAGCCCCCGGACCGGGCATGGCCGCGATGGCTTCAGGCGGCGAGTTCAAGGTATTTCACCCCCGGCAGCGCCAGCTGCTGGTGACTGCTGAAGATGATCGCACCGCCGCTATCCAGGTGCGCGCGAAACAGTTGCTCGACCAGAGCCACGCCATCGCGATCGATGGCAGCCAGGGGTTCGTCTAGAATCCACAGCGCAGCCCCGGACAGCAGCAGGCGGGCCAGTGCGGCGCGGCGCAGCATCCCCGCCGAGAGCTGGGCACAGGGAGCATCCGCCCAATCCGCCAGACCCAGTACCGCCAGTGCCGTCTCGGCAGCGCCGTGCCGCTGAGGAAACAGGCCGCCCAGCCAACGCAGGTTTTCGCGCGGTGACAGGCCCAGCTTGAGGCCGGGGGCGTGGCCGAGAAAGGCGAGTTCGGTGAGATAACGGGTGCGGGCGCGGGGTAGCGGCCGACCCCGCCAGCACAGACTCCCCGCGGCGGGGCTCAGCGCGGTGGTGAGCACCCGCAGCAGCGTCGTCTTGCCGGCACCGTTGGCGCCACTGATCTGGAGGATGTCGCCTTCCCGAACCCCGCCCGCAATGCCCTCGAACAGGGGCAGGTCGTTGCGCTCAAAACACAGGTTCTGGAACTCGAGCAGGGGCGCGGCGGGGGACAAAAGGAACTCCCGAACAGACCGGCCGCATTATGCCGCATTCCGGGAAGCGCGTGAAACAAGCAGCGCCGCGCGACGCCGCCCGAGCGTCAGTCGGCGTCGCGGTCGAGATCGAAGTCGTAGTCGCCGATCAGCTTTTCCAGACGCCGCTGCTCGAGCCGATCCTCGAGACGGCGACGGGCGGCCATGTCGATGACCACTCTGCGCTTGTCCTGCGCGCCATGAAACGAATCGTCCTGGCTTTCGTAGCCGTGCGGATCGATGTCTGTTTCATTCATGCCCTGATTCCTCAATGACGATTTCCGGCGCTCATACCGTGCCGGATACGGGTGACCGAACCCTCGCTCACGGGGCGCAAGGTAAGACCAATGAAACCTTTCGTCAAGCAATTTAATCTCATTAAAATCAATAGGATAAAAAATATTCTAAGAAATTTTCGAACCCCCGGGCGCGAAACGCGGGCCGGCGGCGGCGGCGCTGAGGTACCATGGTCTTACAATCAGGCCGACAATCTTCGAACGATGAGCCGCTACTCCTCCATCGTGGTGCTGACCGGCGCCGGCATCTCGGCAGAATCCGGCATCCAGACCTTCCGGGGCGCGGGCGGCCTGTGGGCGGGTCACGACATTGAGGAAGTGGCCACCTTCGAGGCCTATGCCCGCAATCCGAAGAAGGTGCTGGAGTTCTACAATGACCGGCGGAGCGAACTGAGCCGCACCGGCATCGAGCCCAATGCCGCCCACCTGGCGCTGGCGGAATTCGAGCACGAACATGCCGGGGAATTCCTGCTGGTGACCCAGAACGTCGACAACCTGCACGAGCGCGCCGGCAGCCGGCAGCCACTGCACATGCACGGCGAGCTGGACAAGGTGCGCTGCCAGCGCTGCTACGAGATCTATCCCAGCCGCGAGGAACTGGCGCTGACTACCCAGTGCCCCTGGTGCATGACCGCGGGCCGGGTTCGCCCCCACATCGTCTGGTTCGGTGAAATGCCCTTCCACATGGAGGAGATCCACGAGCGCCTGGCGCGCTGCGATCTGTTCGTTTCCATCGGCACCTCGGGCAACGTCTACCCGGCGGCCGGCTTCGTCGAGATCGCCCACCAGCGCGGCATCCCCACGGTGGAGCTCAATCTGGAACCCTCCCTGGGCGAATCCCTGTTTCGGGACCGCCGCTACGGGCCGGCCACCGAGATCGTACCCGAGTTCTTCGCCCGCCTGCGCAACGACTGAAGGGCGGGCCGGTCAGTTCACCACCAGCATCTCGGTGGTCATGTGGTAGAGGATACGCTCGGCGGTATTGCCGAGCACCAATCCCTTGAGGCCCCTGTTGGCGACGCTGCCGATCACCAGCAGGCCGTCCTCGGCCAACTCGGCGAGCACATCTTCCACCCGGCCGGTCTCGATACGGCTCTCGTCGGCGCTCAGACCGATGCGCTGCAACAGAGCCTGCTGGGCACCGCGGGCGCGTTCATGGAGCTCGCCGACAATGTCCGTGCTGAGAGGCACCGCCATGGGGCTGGCGTAGATCATTGCCGGGTCGGGCATCACCGTGACCACCCGCAGCGGCACCTGCTGGGCGCGGGCAAAGGCGCTGGCGGCATCCAGCACCCGCTCGGCGAGCAATTCCTGCTCCGACCCTTCGGCCAGTGCATCCACCGCGGCGATCACCGAGGTCAGGGGCCTGGGCGTCCGCGGCAACAGCAGCACCGGACAGGGCGCCTCGCGCAGCAGATGCCAGTCATCGGCGCGATGAATGATGTTCTCGAGCAGGCCGTGGCTGCTGGCTTCCATCACGATCAGGTTCACGCCCTGGGCCTCCGCCTGCTCGACCACCGCCCGGTACGCCCGTTCGCACCAGAGCACCTCGCCCGGATCTGTGCCCCGCTCGGTCTCGAAGCGCTCGCGCTCGGCGGCCATGATGGCGTCGCGCAGCGGTTCGAAATCCCCGGGGGGTAGGTACTTGTGCCACTCGCCGACCTGCGACTGCACGGGCCGCAACAGCGCCAGCTCCGCATGGAGCTGCGCGGCCAGGAAACGCGCCCGCTCCAGCACCCGGGGGCCCGTATCCCACTCGCTGATTACCGCCAGAATCTTTTGCATCTGCACTACCTCATGCGGCAAGGTTTCCAGCCGTCAGTGTAACCATAAACGAACGACCCGGGCCCATTGATACAGGTCATGGCAAGGGACCGCCAAAGGCGACACAGTGGAGCCCACCAGCAATCCGACCACCATGCGACCATGCCCGGCGAACCAGGATACGACGGCATCCACCACCGACAGGCGCTGGCCGCGCTACCGCCCGCACCCAGTACCTTCGGCACCGCAGTGCTGCCCTGCTACCGGGATCTCCAGGTCATCTCCAGCGGCGGCCGCGACCACTGGCGCGCCCTGGGACGGGAACTGGCAATCAACATCCACTGCCCCCGGGACACCGTCGAGGACTACGTCGGCCTGCTCTGCCGCGAAGCCGGCCTGCTGCGCGCGCGGCTCCCCGAACCCCTGCCCGTGGTCAGTCTGTGGCTGCGCGGCAGCCCGTCGCGGCAGTTTTCCCCGGAAGCGGTCACCGAACTGATCTTCCGGCTCAACGCCCAGTTTCCGCTGTGCTCGGCGACGGCCGTGCGCGGCCTGGAGCTGCCGGCGCCCGCAGTCAACCCCGAGCGCCTGGCCTTGCTCTCCGGCCTGGGATTCAACCGCATCGCCCTGCGCATCGACGCCACCCTGGGGAGCGACGAGCGCAGCCTCGCCAGGCTGCACGCCACGCAGCGCCAGCTCACCGACTTCGCCACTCTGGGCGTGCACTACCAGGTTCGCTTCGGCAGCCGTTCACACCCCCGCTACCTGTCCCGGTTACTGGCGACATTGCGCCAGCAACCGGTCACGGCCATCGAGCTGTGCGACCCCGATCAGGAAACCCCGCGACCGCTGGCCGAACGTATCGAGTCGGGACGACTGTTCGAGCTCGCGGTCACCGAGATGACCGCCGCCGGCTGGGCCGCCTTCGGCAACCAGTTCTTCGTGTCCGCCGACAGCCCTCTGGCGCCCTCCGGGACCCGCCAAGCCCTGCATTTCACTCCCTGGGGACCGCAACCGGAGGCGGGACGGCTCAGCCTGGGGATGGGCATCGGCGCCTTCGGCTACCAACATCCATGCTACTACCGCACCACCACCTCGGAAGCCGACTATCGCGACGCGTTGCACAATCGCCAACTACCGGAAAAGACCCTCTACTGCCTCGGCGGCGGCGACCGCGCCCGCGTACATCACATCGTCCAGACCCTGCTCTGTGGCCACCGCCTGCCGCTGACCGCCGTCCCCGCGCTGGGCGATACCCTGAATGCGGAGGGGCTGCTGATTCACTGCGGAGCGTTCGGCCATCTGACCAGAACCGGCATCATCCGACTCAGCGCCATCATTCATCACTTGCAATCACAATCCTGTTGGGGAGAAGATCATGCCCAATCCCGTTTCGACGAGCGCCATGACCGCTAGCCCCTGTCCGCACCGACAAGGCGTGAGTTGCGGCGATTGCCGCATGAAAGCCCTGTGTCTGCCGCTGGCACTGGAGCTGGACCAGGTCGAGAGGCTGGACCGTATCGTCCAGCGCGGCCGCCCCTTTCAGCGTGACGAATACATCTATCGTGCGGGCACCGAGTTCCGCTCCGTCTACGCGGTGCGCAGCGGCACCATCAAGACTTTCTCGGTCAACGACCAGGGCGTGGAACAGGTCACCGGCTTCTATCTGCCCGGAGAGATCTTCGGCATGGACGGCATCGCCCACACCAACCACATCAGCTCCGCAGTCGCCCTGGAGACCTCCTCCATCTGCGAAATCCCCTTCAACCGCCTCGAAGAACTCAGTCTCGCGCTGCCCAACCTGCAGCGCCATTTCTTCCAGCTGATGAGCCGGGAGATCATCAACGACCAACGACTGGTCGCCCTGATCGGCAAGAACAGCGCCGAAGAACGGCTCGCGACCCTGCTGCTCAGCATTTCCACCCGCAACGCCCAGCGCAACCTCTCCGAAGTGCGCTTCCGGCTACCCATGTCGCGCGCCGACATCGGCAACTACCTCGGCCTCACCGTGGAAACCGTCAGCCGCATCTTCGGCCGTTTTCAGAAACAGCGCCTGCTCAAGGTCGACAAGAAAGAAATCGAAATTCTCGATCTCGACAGCCTGCAGGAACTGGCCAACATCTGATGTGAGAGCGGCGCCCCCGCCGCGATCTGTCCCGGTGCCATCCCCTGCACAATCGGCCCGAGGGCGGGCCTCCTACAGGTGCCCCTGTTGCAGGAGCGGCGGCCCCGCCGCGATCTGTCCCGGTGCCATATCCAACCCATCGCCCCGAGGGCGGGCCTCCTACGGGCGACCCGTTGCAGGAGCAGCGGCCCCGCCGCGATCAACGCCGGGTGCCATATCCAACCCAATCGGCCCGGGGGCGGGCCTCCTACAACCGTCGTCCCCGTTGTAGGAGCGGCGCCCTCGCCGCGATCGATCCCGGCACCATCCCCTGCACAATCGGCCCGAGGCGGTCCCCTACAATCGCGCTATCAAATCCACACCACATCCCAATGGGGGTAGTCGCCCGCTCGAATCGCCAAACCTGCACGCAGTGGATTTGCGATCAGATATCGCGCAGCGCTCCGCAGATCTTCCTCACGGCGCATTGCATGGTCGTGAAATCCCGGCTGCCAGATCCGCATCCCCAGGCGGTGGGCGGTCACGGATTTGACGGTTCCCACAACCCCGGGCAGGGTTCTACCCTCGCCGAGCTGCAGCAACCAATGGAGGTGGTCGGGCATGACCACGTAGGCCAGGGTCCGCGCCCGCTCTTCGGTCTGCTCCAGGCGCAGCGCCTGAACCAGCGTCCTGGCCGCAAAAAAATCACCAAACACCGGAGTACGCTGGCGGGTCGCCGTAGTCACCAGATACACCTGACCAGCTTCCGAATAACGCCCCCACCGCAACGCCGAGGCGCGTGGTCTGCCGTCCATGGCTCGACTCCCTGTCACAACGATCATCGACTCGATGAAGCTTGACGATGACTATCCTACCAGCCGTCGCCTTGCCGATTTACCCAACCCATCGCCACGATCAATCCCGGTGCCACACCCAACGAATCGGCCCGAGGGCGGGCCTCCTACAACCGTCGTCCCCGTTGTAGGAGCGGCGGCCCTGTGGGAGCGGCGCCCCCGCCGCGATCGATCCCGGCGCCATCCCCTGCACAATCGGCCCGAGGGCGGGCCTCCTACAACCGTCGTCCCTGTTGTGGGAGCGGCGCCCCCGCCGCGATCGATTCCGGCACCCAACCAATCGGCCCGGGTCGGGTCTCCTACGACCGTGGTTTTCGTGCTTCGAGGACGGCGGCCAATCCCGGCCGCCAATCGTTATCCAGGGTTCCCAGCAAGGCCTGCAACCGCCGGCAGTCGAGCCGCGCATCCGCGGGGCGCGCAGCCGCTGTGGGATATTCGGCGCTGGTGATCGGTGTCAGGGCGGGAACCCGCGTCAGCAGCCCCTGCTGATGCGCAGCGGTGAAGATCGCCTGCGCGAACCCGTACCAGGTCACGGCCGGGGCGCCTCCGAAGTGATAGATCCCGCCCGGCAGCTCGGCACCTGTGGCGAGCCGCGCGAGCATCCGGATCAATACCCTGGCGATGGCCGGCGCATAGGTGGGCCCGCCGAGCTGGTCGTCGACCACGGCGAGTGCCTCGCGCTCGGCTCCCAGCCGCAGCATGGTATGGAGAAAGTTGTGGCCGAACTCGCTGAACACCCAACCGGTACGCAGCACCATGGCGTCGGGCGCCCCCAGTGCGGCCCGCTCGCCGGCCAGCTTGGTACACCCGTAGACGCCGAGCGGATGGGTGGCGTCGTCTTCGGCATAGGGCATGCCCTTGGTGCCATCGAAAACATAGTCGGTGGAGATCTGGATCAGCCGGATTCCCCGCTCCCGGCACGCCTCGGCCAGCAGCCGCGGGCCCAGCGCGTTGCTGCGCTCGGCGGCTTCCGGCTCGGCTTCGGCGCGATCCACCGCCGTGTAGGCAGCGGTGTTGATCACCGCCGCCACCGGCTCGGCGTCGAGCCGCCGGGCAACGGCTGCGGGAGAGCAGATATCCAGTTCCCGCCGGGACGCCGGCAGCAGGTGCACGCCGGTGGTCCGGGCTTGCGGGGCCAGTGCCGTCAATGCCTGGCCGAGCTGGCCGCCGGCGCCGGTGACCAGCACGCGCAGCGGCTGTACATCGGTCATCGGCGCTCTGCCAGCAGCGCATCGAGTCCCGGGTAGGCACTGTCCCTGACCGACAGCTGCGGGTCATCGAGCGGCCAGTCGATGGCCACGCGCGGGCAGTTCCACGCCAGCCCGCCTTCGTCTCCGGGACGATAATAGTCGGTGCACTTGTAGGTGAAGTCGGCCTCGTCGCTGAGCACGCAGAAACCGTGGGCGTAACCGGGCGGAATCCACAGCTGCCAATGATTGGCGTCGCTGAGTTCGGCCCCGACGTAGCGGCCGCAGGTCGGGGAATCCGGATCGATATCCACGGCCACGTCGTACACCAAGCCGCGGGCGACGCTCACCAGCTTGCCCTGGGGATGGGCGCGCTGAAAATGCAGTCCGCGCAGTATGCCGCGCCTCGAGCGCGAGTGATTGTCCTGCACGAACGGCAGGTCGATCCCGGCCTGGTCGCGATAGCGCTCGGCGCTGAAAGTCTCCAGGAAGAACCCGCGCTCATCCCCGAACACCCGGGGGCGGATCAGCAGCACCCCGGGCAATGCGGTCGTCTTCACGTCCAACCGTTGCGCTCCTCCTCCACCAGGCGCAGCAGGTACCGCCCGTAGCCGGTATGGGCCAGGGCCTGCCCTTCCTCCTGCAGCTGCTCGCGACTCAGCCAGTGGTTGTGATAGCCGATCTCTTCGAGGCAGGCGATCTTCAGCCCCTGCCGGTGCTCGACGGCCTGCACGAACATGCCGGCTTCGAGCAGGCTCTCGTGGGTGCCGGTGTCCAGCCAGGCGAAGCCGCGGCCGAGCAGCTCGACGTGCAGATCGCCGCGCTCCAGGTAGGCCCGGTTGACGTCGGTGATCTCCAACTCGCCGCGCACCGAGGGCCGGATGCCGTGCGCCACCTCGACCACATCGTTGTCGTAGAAATAGAGGCCCGGCACTGCGTACTGAGAGCGCGCCCGGGACGGTTTTTCCTCGATGCTCACTACCCGGCGCTCGGCGTCGAATTCGACCACGCCAAAGCGCTCCGGATCGGTGACGTGATAACCGAAGATGGTGGCGCCGCGCTCGCGGGCCACCGCCAGCCGCAGGGTGTCCGAGAAATGGTGGCCGTAAAAAATGTTGTCGCCGAGCACCAGGCAGACATTGTCGTCGCCGATGAACCCGGCACCGATCAGAAACGCCTGCGCCAGACCCTCGGGCCTGGACTGCTCGGCATACTGCAGGCGGATTCCGAACCGGGTGCCGTCTCCCAGCATGCGCCGGAAGCCGGGCAGATCCTCGGGCGTGGAGATCACCAGGACATCGCGGATCCCTGCCAGCATCAGCACCGACAGCGGATAGTAGATCATCGGCTTGTCGTAGATCGGCAGCATCTGCTTGGATGCGCCCAGGGTGATGGGATGCAGCCGGGTGCCATTGCCGCCGGCCAGTACAATACCCTTGTAAAGCGTCATCGATTTCCTCTTGTCACTGTTCGGCCGGCACCCCGGGCACCGGCAGCATCCAGGTTCATCGTCCTGCCGGCGCGCCGCCCAGCCGCTGCAGGCGGTAGGCGCCGGACAACACCCGCTGCCACCAGTCGCGATGCGCCAGGTACCAGACCAGGGTCTTGCGCAGACCGCTCTGGAAGCTCTCCCGCGGCTGCCAGCCCAGCTCACTGCGGATTCTCCCGGCATCGATGGCGTAGCGGCGGTCGTGCCCGGGTCGATCGCGCACGAACTCGATCAGATCGCGGTAATGCGCCACCCCGGCGGGCCGGTCCGGCGCCAGTTCCTCGAGCAGGTCGCAGAGGGTTTCGACCACGTCCAGGTTGCACTGTTCGTTGCCGCCGCCGATGGCGTAGGTCGCGCCAATACGGCCGCGCCGCAACACCAGGTCGAGGCCGCGGACATGGTCCTCGACATAGAGCCAGTCGCGCACCTGGGCGCCGTCGCCATAGACCGGCAGCGGGCGACCGGCGAGGGCGTTGAGGATCATGTGCGGGATCAGCTTCTCCGGAAACTGGCGCGGGCCGTAATTGTTCGAACAGTTGCTGAGCACCACCGGCAGGCCGTAGGTCCGACCCCAGGCGCGCACCAGATGATCGCTGGCGGCCTTGCTCGCCGCATAGGGCGAGCTGGGCGCATAGGGCGTGGCCTCGGAAAACGGCGGATCGCCGGGTTCCAGATCGCCGAATACTTCGTCGGTCGAAACCTGATGGAAGCGGAAGGCCGCGCGCGCGCCGGCGCCCAGGCCGTTCCAGTAGGCGCGGGCCGTCTCCAGCAGGTTGCAGGTACCCAGCACATTGGTGGCGACGAAGGCCACGGGACCGTCGATGGAGCGGTCGACATGGCTCTCGGCGGCCAGATGCATCACCGCATCAGGCTGAAAGTCGGCGAAAACCCGCTCCAGGGCCTCGCGATCGCAGATATCCGTCCGGTAGAACCGATAGCGCGGCTGCATCTCGATCCCGGCCAGGGAAGCCGGATTGGCGGCATAGGTCAGAGCATCCAGATTGGCCACTTCCGCTGCGGTCTCGGCGAGCAGCCAGTGCACCAGCGCCGAGCCGATGAAACCGGCCCCCCCGGTGACCAGGATGCGTTGCGCCCGCTCGTCCGCCATCAGCCCCCCCACTCCTCCGGACACAGCGCCCGCCAGTCGGCCAGCGCGCTGGTCAGGGTATAGCGGAAAGGATACCCCTGCGCGAGCAGCCATGCCGGCCGGATGTCGTTGGCGGCGGTCAGCTTGCGGATCCGCACCGGGCTGAACGGATGGGAAATACCCAGTGGCCGCGCCGCCAGGTCGATGGCGCTGCCGGCCGCCAGCACCGCCCGATAGGGCAGCGCCGGCACCCAGCGCCGGCGCCCGGCGACCGCCTGGATGGCCTCCACATAGTCGCCCAGGGTGGGCACCGGCGCCAGGCTGGCGTTGAACAGGATCACCTCATCCCCGGCGCGCGCCGGACGCTCCAGCGCCCACCACAGCGCCGCGCACAGCTCGCGGACATAGATGCCCGCCTTGCGCGTGTCGCGATTGCCCAGATAGCAGAAATAGCCGCCCAGTACCGCCCGCACCAGGCGCGACACATTGCCCTCCTCCCCTGGCCCGAACACCACCCCGGGACGGGCGATCACCAGCCGTCGCGAGGGTTGTTCGGCCTGCCACAGGCGGTGAACGTACTCCGCCACCAGCTTGGATCCGCCGTAGGGCGTGGCCGGCACCGGCAGTGAGCTTTCCTCCCGGGTTTCCGGGCCCGGCCCGTAGGGGGAGATAGAGCTGGTAAAGATCAGTCGCCGGCAACCGGCCCGGGCCGCCCAGGCACAGACCTGCTCGGCGCCGCGCAGATTGGCGTCGTAGTACTCCTCGGGCTCGTGGCCGGGCTCGCGGTGCACGGCGGCGAAGTTGGCCACCAGGGTCACGGCCTCGGGCGGCATCCAGTCGATCGGCTGACGCACGTCGGCGACCACCAGGGAAAGCCCCGGGTGATTGCTCAGCTGCGCCCGCCGCCAGGGGTGGGCGATGGCGGTGACCGGCTGCCGATCGATGAGATAGACCCGGTCGAAATGGCCGTCGTCGATCAGGAAGCGCGCAAAGAACCCGCCGATGAACCCGGTGCCGCCAAACAGCACCGCGCAGCGGGACGCCGGCCGGCCGCGCCGTTCACCTGCCATGCTCATGCTCCTCATCCTGCCCGCCGATCAACCCCCGGTAGATTGCCCGATGGGCGGCCGCAATGCTCGGCCAGTCCCTGCCCCGCAGCCAATGCGCCGCTGCCTGGCGCCGGGCCCGCTGTGTTTCCGGCGCGGCGGCCAACTCCCGCAGCCGCGCCAGCGCCTCGCCGGGATCGGCCGCAAAGCACACCGCATCGGCCAGCCCCGGCGGAGTCTGGGGACCGCGGCCGGTGATCACCAGGGCACCGGCGGCCAGCGCCGCCAGCAGGGTACTGCGCCGTTCGGAAGCGCCGTCCGGATAGGGCAGATAGGCAAACTCCGCGGCCGCCAGGCGCGCGGCGAGTTCCGACTCCGGCAAGTCCAACTCCCAGCGCAGCGCCGGCAGGTCGCCGGCGCCGGCCATGGCCGCGGCCGCATAGGCCTCGCAACCCTGCGGAATCGCGCCCAGCACCCGAAAGCACAGCTCGGGCGCCTGCGCGGCGGCCAGCCGCGCCAGCGCCAGGAAATCCTCCAACCCGCGGCGCGGTCGGAGTTGCCCGAAGTAGCAGACCATGCCCGCATGTCGTTGCTGCGACCCCGCGGCGGCCGGAATGTTCGATCCCAGGGGGACGACCCGGGCGCGGGCCCGGCTCCAGGGATAGCGGCGGCAAAAGGCCGCCCGCTCGGGTTCGGCGGTAAACACCAGGGCCTGGGCGCGGCTGAAGGCGACACCGGCCAGGCGGCGCAAGGGGTGCGCCTGGGAAAACTCGTGCAGAGTCACCACCCGGCGCACCTCCGGCAGCTGGGCCGCCAGCAACGGCAAGGGCGAAGCTCCGTAGCGCACCATGGGGTACTGGATATGCAGGATCTGCGTGGCGCTGGCGCGCAGCTCGGCACGCAGCGCCGACAGCGACAGGCGCCCACCGCGCTCGGCGCGCGCCAGCGCCACCTGGACGCCGCTCTCGGCCAGGGCCCCGGCCAGGCGCAGACTGTAATCCAGCACGCCGCAGGAGCCTCCCTGCTCCGGGGCCAGCAAGGTCACCCGCACCGGTCGCTCTCCCAGCGACGCCGCCGCCCGGTCGGCCCGGCAACCGCCGGCATCAGGAGCGCCGCGCCCGCAGCCCGGAAGCCAGTCCCCGCGCCACCGCGCGGGCGCGGCCGAATTCCCCCCGCAACAGGCGCTTGCCGAAGCGCAGCGCGCCGCCCGTGAGGGTGGCAATCCAGGGGTGCGGGGCGTAGCGGAACAGAAAGCGCACCGCGGAATGATTGAAGTGCCGGTCCTTCTGGCGTAGGCGCCTCAGGGTCGCGCCCGGCCCGCGGTGCCAGACACGGCTGTCCTCCGCCACGCCCAGCCGCCAGCCCGACTCGCGCAGCCGGAAACACAGGTCGGTCTCCTCCCAGTAGAGAAAGAACTGCTCGTCGAGCAGGCCGACCTCCTCCAGGGCACGGGCGCGCAACAGCAGGCTGGCGCCGGTCAGGTAGTCGAGGTCCCGGCCGGCCACCGGCGACAGCGCGTGGCTGGGGCGACCGAAGCGCAGGTCGATCCAGCCGCCGCCCCAGGCCAACACGTGCTCGGGGTCGCCCTGATCGCGGATCACCGAACCCACGGCGCCCAGGCGCGGATCCCGCTCCGCGCACTCCACCAGTGCACCCAGCGCCTCGGGGTGCACCCAGGTATCGCTGTTGAGCAGCCAGACATAGTCCGCACCCTGCTCCAGGGCGCGGCGGATACCGATATTGCAGCCGCCCGCAAACCCCAGGTTGGCGCCGGTCTCGACCAAATCCACTTCCGGATAGCGGTCGGCGATACGCACCACCGAATCGTCCCCGGAGCCGTTGTCGACCACCAGTACGAAGAAATTCGGGTAGGCGAGATCGCGCAGGGATTCGAGACAACCGAGGGTATCCTCCACCCCCCGCCAATTGAGCGTAACGATGCTAACCCGTGGCGCCATTCGCTTTCCCAAACCGCCAACCCACGCACCTCGGCACCACTACCCATTGCTGCCCGCAGCGCAAAGGCGGCATTCTACCGGCGGGAAGCCGCAAAGGGCAGTAGGAAGCCCACCTCGGGCGGTGGGATAAGCATGGCAGAGGAATCGATCGCGGCGGGGGCGCCGCTCCCACAACGATGCCGCTCCCACAACGGGGATGGCACCTGTAGGAGGTCCGCCCCCGGGCCGATGGTGGGTAGCACCGCCGGTTGATCGCGGCGGGGGCGCCGCTCCCACAACGGCGCAGCTCCCACAACGATGCCGCTCCCACAACGGGGATGGCACCTGTAGGAGGTCCGCC
>CAJXRS010000051.1 GCA_913060555.1 uncultured Gammaproteobacteria bacterium
TGCGGCGGGCCTCGTCGAGCCGGCGGGCGTCGCGCTCCACTTCCTCGCGCAGCCGCCGACCGTCGTTCATGCCGGCGATCCCCGCTGTTCGAGCTCCCACAGCCGGCGCAGCAGATGCTGTTCCATCTGCTGCAGACTCAGGCGCGTTTCGCGCAGCGCCTCCTCCTCGGCACGCAGCTGGCGCTCGAGTTCGCCGCCCAGGCGCCGGTAGTCGCGGTCCTCCAGGTAGCGGCGGGTGAACAGCCACACGGCGCCGGCCGCCACGCGCAGGATGCCGCCGGGCAGCGCCAGGTACTGCCAGTCGTCGGCGCCAGTGCGGTAGCGGGCGAGGCCGAATTCGAGCGCGGTCATGAAATCCTCGTGGCCGGCCTGGATGCCGAAGCTGCCACTGGCGTCACGCGCCACCAGGCTGCGCACGCCGGGCACGGTGCGCGCCGCCGTCATGCTGTGCAGGTGCAGGGTGAAGGTGCTCACGAGCCGGCGTCCGCCAGGGTGCCGCGCATGTAGAAGCGTTCCTCCGGCCAGTCGTCGTGGCGGCCGTCGAGGATCGCCTCGCAGTCGGCCAGGCAGTCGTCGAGCGCCACGCTGGCGCCGCCGAGGCCCGAGTGCTGGGCGGTGACGAAAAACGGCTGGGTCAGATAACGCTCCAGGCGCCGGGCGCGGTGCACGATCTGCCGGTCCTCGGCCGCCAGCTCCTGCAGGCCGAGCATGGCGATGATGTCCTCGAGCTTGCGGTAGCGGGCGATGTGCTCGCGCACGGTCTCCGCCACCCGGTAGTGGCGGTCGCCGATGCTGTGGCGGTCGGCCAGCTTGCCGAACGAGCGCAGCGGGTCCACCGCCGGATACAGGCCCTGTCCGGCGTGCCGGCGCGACAGGATCACCGTGGTGTCCAGATGCCCCAGGATGGCGCTCACCGCCGGGTCGGTCAGATCGTCCGCCGGCACATACACCGCCTGCACCGAGGTCACCGCGCCGGCCGCCGTGGAGGCGATGCGGTCCTCGACCTCGGCGATCTCGGTGCCCAGCGTCGGCTGATAACCGACCGTGGCCGGCATGCGCCCGAGCAGGCTGGACACCTCGCTGCCGGCCTGCACCATGCGGTAGATGTTGTCGACCAGCAGCAGCACCTCGCGGTGCTGGGTGTCGCGCAGGTATTCGGCATAGGTGAGCGCGGTCAGCGCCACGCGAAAACGCACCCCGGGCGATTCGTTCATCTCGCCGAACACCAGCAGCGCGTGCGGCAGCACGCCGGCCTCGCGCATGTCGTGCCACAGCTCGTGGCCCTCGCGGATGCGCTCGCCGACCCCGGCGAACACGGACACACCCTGGTGCACCGCCTGAATGGCGTGCATGAACTCCATGATCAGCACCGTCTTGCCGACCCCGGCGCCGCCGAACAACCCGGTCTTGCCGCCGCGAAAGAACGGACACAACAGGTCGATCACCTTGATGCCGGTGGGCAGCAACTCGCTGACGCCGCGCACATCACGCAGTGCCGGCGGCGGCTGGTGCACGTTGCGAAAGGCGCCGCCGGCCAGCGGCGGACCGCCGTCCTGCGGCTCGCCGAACACGTTCAGCACCCGGCCCAGGCAATCGGCCGACACCGGCACGTGCAGCGGCGCGCCGGTGTCGTACACCGCCATGCCGCGCGTGAGGCCGGCGGTGCGGTGCAGGGTCACCGCGCGCAGGTGGCGCTCGTCCAGGTGCTGGTGCACCTCGAACAGATAGGCCTGGTCATCAAAGCGCGCCAACAGCGCCTGGCGCAGCGGCGGCAACCGCTCGCAGGCAATCTCCACCACCGGCCCCTGCACGCCGACGATGTGGCCGATGGGGGCGAACGGCCCTTCAACCGTCGTCATCGGCAGTCCACTGGGCAAGGCAACTCATTACCTGGGCGCACCTCATCAAACTGCTGCAAGCGTCCATGTAAATCGATCTCCACCCGGCCCCTTTGCCGTCCATGCCTATGAGGCCTGCGAGGGCAACACAGGCTACAACTCCCCCGACTGCCATCACGTGCAGACAGCCTACATCACCCGGCGCACAGCGGCTTGGCAACTGACCCCGCTTGCAGGAAAGTCCGCCGCGGTGATGCCCTGCCGTGACGAAAACGGCTCAATCAAACCGCGCTGCAGACGCCGGGCGCGGCGCAGGGTTTGCCGATCCTCGGCCAACTGCAACCTGGACCGACTGGCAATACCCAACATTGCTGTGCCGCAAACCAAACAGGATCGCGCTCCGCCTTCTCAACCACCTCCAGCACGGGACGAATCTCGCCGCAGACAGGCGCGCGCCGCCACGGCATTGGCGCGCAGGTGATCCGGGTCGATGGTGCCCACCACCAGGCTGCCGACGCCGGCATGGGCGAGCAGCCGAGCGAAGGCGGCGCGCACCGGATCGCCGCCGGTCGCGGCATGACCGCTGGCGAGCGCTTTCTTGATGAGCACCCCGGTGCCCAGTTCCCGGCAGCGGTCGATGACCGGCACCTCATCGTCGTGATCCAGGTTCCAGGTGACCATCAACAGATCGCACAGCTCGGCGGCACGCAGGCCGCCGGCGAGGGTCTTGGTGGACATGCCGAAGGCGCGCAGCTTGCCAGCGCGCTTCAGCTCGGCCAGGGTCTCCAGCGCACCCGAGTGCTCGATGATTTCCAGGTCGGCGCCGTCGGAATGCACCAGCACCAAATCCAGCCAGTCGGTGCGCAGGCGGCGCAGGCTGCGCTCGACGCTGGCGCGCACCGCCGCCGGGGAGAAATCGTGCCGGGATACCCCGGCGCCGAATTCCTCACCCACCTTGGTGCCCAGCACCCAGCGCTCACGCGGGCCGGGCAACAACTCGCCGAGGCGCTCCTCGCTGCTGCCGTAGGCCGGCGCGGTGTCGATCAGGTTGATGCCCAGGTCCGCGGCCAGGCCGAGCAGGTCGCGCACCGCGCTGTCGTCGGGCAGCGCAAAGCCGCGGGGATACTTGACGCCCTGGTTACGCCCCAGCTTGACGGTGCCCAGCCCGAGCACGCCGACCTCGATACCGGTGCGCCCCAGGGTGCGGCGGGGGATGGCTTCAGTCACCGAAGGCCTCCTGCCAGGGCGTCGGCGCCAGCGGCGGGCGGTCCAGCGGCAGTACCGGCACTTCGCCGCCGCGCGGCGCTATGCCGCGCGCTTCGAGCCGCTCCGCCACCTGCTGCGCCAGGTTCGGACACAGGGTGAGCTTGGTGGGCCAGGCGATCAGGGCATTGCCCGCGCACTCCGCCCATTCCGCGAAGGCCTGATCGGGGCGCACCAGGCCGCGCTGGCGGGGCTCGGCGCGGTCGATCGTCAACGTGGCCCAGCGCGCGTCCTCGCCCAGTGCCACCCAGGGCAGCAGCTCGGCGAGCTCGCGTCGCGCCCGCTCGATCAGGGCCTCGCGCGCCATGCCGACGCCCTCCTCGGCGAGGCCACCGCCCAGATACCAGACCTGTTCGCCATGGCCACAGGGATGGCTGGAGATCGTCAACCGTGGCGTGGTCTCGCGGCCCAGGCAGTGGCCGTGCAGTGGATGGGGGTAGCGGTGGCGGACCATGACCTGCTGCAGCGGCCGGCGCTGCATGACGGGTGCCGCGGCGCCCAGCTCGGCGAGGAGAGCCTGGTTGCCGGCGCCGGCCGCGCACACGAAGGCCGCAGGGGCCAAGCGGAGCTGGGTGTCGCCGGCGGCCAGCTCCAGCACCAGGTCCCCCGAGCTTCCGCGTTCCCAGGCGCGCGCTGCTCCGGCGAGCGAGAAGATCGCCTCCCGCCAGGGGGCCGCGAGCGCCGCGACCAGACTGGGCACATCCAGCACCAGGTCGACCAGCCGGTAGAGCTGGCCCCTGAACCCGGGCTCCCGGAACAGCGGCGGCCGCTCCGCGGGCGCGACGCGCTCGACGCGGCCGCGCACCGCCTTGCTGGCGAGAAAGGCGGTCAGCCGGCTGCCGGCGGCCCGGCCCGACCAGAGGTAGAAGTGCTCGCTGAGCACCCGTGCTGCGCGCAGATCGGGAGCCGCTTCGCCCGTCAGGCAGCGCCTCCAATGCGCCGGCATGCCGGCGATGGCTTCGGAAGCGCCGGAGAGGGCCCCGGCGAGGCTGTATTTGATGCCACCGTGGATCATGCCCTGACTGGCCAGGGTCTGCATGCCGCCCAGGGCACGAGCTTCGAGCAGCAGGGCGCTGTAGCCGCGGCGGCGCAGATCATCGAGCAACCACAGGCCCGCAACGCCGCCGCCGAGAATGACGATATCGCAGTGCAGGGTGCGGGCCTGGGCCATGGCGCCTGAGGATGAAGATGGGGCCCGCAGTATAGCCACCATGCGCCGGCGGCCGCTTACCGCTATGCTTGCCGGCGGAGGAATCGTGCCCGCCCGCCTGCTCTATTCACTACTGCTGTATCTGCTGTTGCCGGCCATCCTGTTGCGCCTGTGCTGGCGGGCGCTGCGTGCCCCGGCCTATGCGCGCCGCTGGGGAGAACGTTTTGGCCATGTGACGCCCGCGGGCCGCCCGCTGGTCTGGGTCCATGCCGTGTCCGTAGGCGAGACCCTGGCCGCGGTGCCGCTGATCCGCCGCCTGCTGCACGACCACCCCGATATCCGGCTGCTGGTCACCACTACCACGCCGACCGGCTCGGAACGGGTGCGCGCCCAGTTCGGCGCCCAGGTCGCGCACTGCTACGCGCCCTACGACTTCCCCCATACGGTGCGCCGTTTCCTGAACCGGGTGCAGCCGGCATTGCTGATCGTGATGGAAACCGAACTCTGGCCCAACCTGCTGCACGCCTGCGCCCGGCGCGGCATTCCGGTGGTGCTGGCCAATGCGCGGCTCTCGGCGCGCTCGGCGGCGGGCTACGCCCGGGTGCGCGCCCTGACCACGCCCATGCTGGCGAGTCTGACCCGGGTCGCCGCCCAGACCAGCGCCGACGGCGAGCGCCTGCAAGCTCTGGGCCTGGCAGGCGACAAGCTGTGCGTCACCGGCAATATCAAGTTCGATCTGGAGCTGGCTGACGAGCTGCGCCAGCGCGCCGCCGCCCTGCGTGCCGCCTGGGGCGGGCCAGGCCGGCCAATCTGGCTCGCCGCCAGCACCCATGCCGGCGAGGATGAAGCCGTGCTCGCCGCCCACCGGGCGCTGCTCGCGCGGCGCGCCGACGCCCTGCTGGTACTGGTGCCCCGGCATCCGGAGCGCTTCGATGGCGTCCATGCCCTCTGCCGGCGGGAGGGTTTCGCAACCCTGCGCCACTCGCAGGGGCAACCCCCGGGCCCGGACACCCAGGTACTGCTGGGCGACACCATGGGCGAACTGCTGGCGTTCTGCGGCGCGGTGGATCTGGCCTTCGTGGGCGGCAGCCTGGTGCCCGTGGGGGGGCACAATCTGATCGAGCCGGCGGCCTGGGGCCAGCCGGTACTGAGCGGGCCGCACCTGTTCAATTTCGCCGAAGCCGCGGCCCTGCTCGACGCTGGCGGGGGACTACGGATTTGCGCCGATGGCGAAGCGCTCGCAGCAGCGGTGACCAAGCTGCTATGCGACCCCGGGCGCCGCGCCGCCATGGGCGCGGCGGCACACGCGGTGGCCGAGGCCAACCGCGGCGCCCTGGACCGCCTGCGGGACCTTATCGACCCGCTTTACCCACGCTGAGGCTGGCATCGAGCCAGCGGTTGAGCTGTTCGATGTCGCCGGGCCCGAGCTGGCCGGCGACTTCGCGCAGGCGCAGCATGCTATCGATATAGTCAAAGCGGGCATTGGCGTAGTCGCGCTGGGCCTGGAACAGCGTGCGTTGCGAGATCAGCACGTCGACGATGTTGCGGGTGCCCACTTCGTAGCCGGCCTCGGTGGCATCCAACGCGCTCTGCGCCGAGGTGATGGCCTGGCGGCGGGCCTTGATCCGCGCGGCGTCGGTCAGCACCTGGAGGTGGCGGGTACGGGCGCTCTGGGTGGTGTTGCGCTGCGTCAGGACATAGCTCTCACGGGCGCTGATCCATTCCTGATAGGCCTGGCGGCGCTGGGCACTGACCAGGCCGCCGGAGAACAGGGGCACGTGCAGGTTGAGGCCAAACACCGTGGACTCGACATCATTGACGAAGGGCTGGCGCAACGCCGGAGTCAGGTTCCCTTGGGCGTCACGGATGCCGCCGTCACGATTGAGCACCCCATCGTTCTGGCTCTTCTGGTATTCGATGCTCGCGGTCACCGTGGGCAGATGCTCGGCCTTGGCGATGTCCGCCGTCTTCTCCGCACTCTTCATGTCCAAGCGGGCGACATCCAGCGCGAAATTGTTCTCCTGGGCGAACTGCACCCAGGCCTCTGCGTCGATGGGATCGGGCTTGGTCACGGGAAAGTTGTCGGCCAGCCCGATCAGTTGCTGGTGGGCCTGGCCGGTAAGCACTTCGAGCGCCTCGAAGGCGACGTTGAGCGCACTCCGCAACTCCAGGGTATTGACGCTCGCGGTGTCGAAAGCCGCCTGCGCCTCGTGGACATCGGTGATGGGCACCAGGCCGACGTCGAAACGCTCCTTGGTCTGCTCCAGTTGACGCTCGATGGCGCGCTCCTCAGCCTGCGCCGTCACCAGGTTCTCACCGGCCCGCAGGACGCCGAAATAGGCGTCGGTGATTTCCAACAGCAGCTGCTGCTGGGCGGTAGACAATTCGCTGGCGGCGCGTTCGTCCAGCACCTTGCCGCGCTGAAAGTCGAACCAGGCACGGAGGTCGAACACCGGCTGGGTCAGCGACAGCCGGTAGGTTTCCGTCTCGTCGTCGAAATCGCCCGGCGACCGGCTCACGAAATCGGCGCCCAACACCCGCGAGGTATTCTGGATACCCGTGCCGTCCTCATAAACATAGCTGCCGGAAATGCTCGGCAGCAGGCCAGCGCGCGCCTGCGGCAGCGCCTCCTTGCCGGCGCGATAGTTGGCTTCGGCCATCCGCACCTGTGGCGCGTGCTCCATGGCCAGCTGGTAGATCTCGAGCAGAGTTTCCCCGCGCGCCGCACCGCTCGCACAAAAGGCGGCGATCGAGACGCACAGGGTCCGAGCGAAAGGGTTCCGCATGGTGCTGATCCTGTCCGAAAAATAACGGCCGGAGTCTAGCAGATATCAATTCGCCGCCAACGCGCCGGAGAATCCAGGCGGAGGCGGCTTTTCGACGGCCCGGTGCGCCATGCTACCCTTGCGCGACATTCAGCCACCGACGCGGGAGGCCCGCCGGCAGCCCATGAGCAAGCCAAGATCCGGCGCCGGCCGCGGGGCCATCAAGAATGTCGAGGTCCTGGAGCGCAGCACCCTGTACCAGGGGTTCTTCGCCCTGCATCGCCTGCGCCTCCGCCACCGCCTGTTCGCCGGCGGCTGGAGCCCGCCGCTGACCCGGGAGCTGTTCATGCGCGGTCCGGCGGTGGGCGTGCTGCTGTACGACCCCGGGCATCGGCTGGTGGGCTTGGTGGAACAGTTTCGGGTCGGCGCCCTGGACGAGCCCACCGGCCCCTGGCTGACGGAAGTAGTGGCCGGCATGGCGGAGCCCGGCGAGGCGCCCGTTGCAGTCGCACGCCGGGAGGTCGAGGAGGAGGCGGGGATCGGCGTGCCGGACCTGGAACCAATCTGCCGCTACCTGACCAGCCCGGGCGGCAGCGACGAGACCCTGACCCTGTTCTGCGGCCTGACCGACCTGCGCGATCGCGGGGGCTGCTTCGGCCGCGACGACGAGCACGAGGACATCCGTTTCCTGGTGATACCAGAAGCGGAAGCGCTCGACGGCCTGGCGACGGGCCGCTACAACAACGCGCCCACCATCGTGGCGCTGCAATGGCTGGCGCTCAACAGCGCACGATTGCGCGGAGGCGACACCCAATGCGCAAACCAGTCCACAGACTGAGGAGCGGAGAATTGAGGTTGTGAAACGAACGCGCTACAAGATCGACCTGAAGCACTTCCTGGCCGAGTGCGAAACCAATTACCGGCGGCTGGCGAAGCTGTTTCCGGACATGGCGGCGGCCGACAAGCGGCGCCTCGGACTGGACGGCGCGGGGGAGAGAGAGGTAGTGCTGGCGGTGCGTGAACGCAGCGCCCACACCACCCTGCTCAGCATCTGCCAACAGGAATCCGGCAGTCGCTGGTTGCAACCCCCCCTGTTGCTGGTGCGCGTCTACCACGATGCCCAGCTCGCAGAGGTCACCGCCTGCGAGGGGGAGCGCAACATCTGGCCGCGCCAGGAATATCCCAACCGGAGAATGTTGCACCGCGATGAGAAGGCACAGTGGAACCGCTTTCTGGGCGAATGGCTGGCGATCTGCCTGGCCAACGGCTTCGTCGCGGCCGACACCTGCCCGGTGCCCTGAGCGCGGCACCGCGCTGGTCCCTTGCCGATCCGAGGCGACCGGCGCTCCGCAACGCGGCCCGGAAGGTGCCTGATGTCTGCGCCCATCCGCCGCCTGATCCAGATCACCGATCCACACATCGGCCCGGCCCGAGACTACCGCCTGGCCGGGGTCGAGACCCTGGAGACCCTGCGAGAAGTACTCGCCGAGATCGGCACCTCCGAAAATCCCCCGGAACTGATCTGTACCACCGGCGATATTGCCGCCGACGGCTCGGCAGGGGCCTATCGGCTGTTCACCCAGCAGCTGCAGTTCCTGGAGCTGCCCTACCAGTGGCTGCCCGGCAATCACGACGACAAGCAGGTCATCCGCGAGGGCGTCACCGCCACCCCCTACTGGCCGCTGCTGGAGTTGGGCCCCTGGCGCGTGCTGTCCCTGGACACCGCGGTCCCCGGCGAAGTGGGTGGGCGACTGGCCGCCGAGGAGCTGGAGTTCCTGGCCGCCCAATTGGCCCGCGAACCCGAGGCGCCCACCCTGATATTCATGCACCACCCCCCCATTGCCGTGGGCTGTGCCTGGCTGGATGCTCAACGCGTTGCCAACGCCACCGACCTGGAAGCGCTCCTCCGGCGCCACGACAACGTCCGTGCGCTGTTCACCGGCCATGTCCACCAGCAGTTTCACAGCCGGTGGGCCGGCACCGAGGTCTACACCACGCCCGCAACCTGCTTCCAGTTTCGCAGCAACAGTGCCGACTTCGCGCTCGGCGACCAGCCGCCGGGCTATCGCTGGATCGAGCTGCACCCCGAAGGCAAGCTGACGACCGGTTGCGTCTTCCTCCAACACTCGGCCCCACATCTGGACCACCGCCTCGCCCGCTACTGATTGAGCGCTGCCGGCAGCGACCGAAATCCCTATAATCTCGCCCGCCGACACCTCCCGGGCGCCCATGGCCACACTGCTCTACATTCATGGTTTCAACAGCTCGCCGCAGTCACTCAAGGCGCAGCAGACACAGTCGTGGCTCGCTGCGAAGCACCCGGACATCGCCTTTCGTTGCCCTTTCCTGAGCCCCTACCCGGATCTGGCCATGGCGGAACTCGATGCCGCCCTCGCATCCCTGGCGGACCCGATCTACCTGATCGGCAGCTCCATGGGCGGCTTCTATGCCACCTGGCTGGCGGCGCAGCGCGGCGCGCGCGCGGTGCTGATCAACCCGGCGGTGCGGCCCTGGCTGGGCCGGGACTACCTGCTCGGCCCCCAAGCCAATCACCACAGCGGCGAAATCGCCCACATCGAGCAGCGCCACCTGGACGCGCTGCGCAACTGGGAGGTCGACCCGCTGCCGCGCCCACAGGACCTGCTGGTGCTGCTGCAGACCGGCGATGAAGTCCTCGACTACCGCCTGGCGGAGGACAAGTACCGCGCCTGCCGGCTGGTGATCGAACCCGGCGGCGACCACAGTTTCCAGGGATTCGAACGCCATCTGCCGGCGATCCACGCGTTTTTCACCGCATGAGCCGCTACGACGCCGCTGATATCGAGGTGCTCACCGGCCTGGATCCGGTGCGCCGCCGCCCCGGCATGTACACCGACACCAGCCGGCCCAACCACCTGGTCCAGGAAGTGGTCGACAACAGCGTCGACGAGGCGCTGGCCGGTCACGCC
Organism: uncultured Gammaproteobacteria bacterium; assembly: GCA_913060555.1. Classification (GTDB taxonomy): domain Bacteria; phylum Pseudomonadota; class Gammaproteobacteria; order Pseudomonadales; family Porticoccaceae; genus JAGPUQ01. Next base: position 9,965 of record CAJXRS010000051.1, read on the forward strand.
AGCCGCATCGAGGTGACCCTGCACGGGGATGGCTCGGTCGAGGTGAGCGACGACGGCCGCGGCATGCCGGTGGACATCCACCCCGAGCAGGGCCGTCCCGGGGTCGAGGTGATCCTCGCCACCCTGCACGCCGGCGGCAAGTTCTCCGGCAAGCACTACCGGTTCTCCGGCGGCCTGCACGGTGTCGGCGTGTCCGTGGTCAACGCCCTGTCCGAACGCCTCGAAGTGCGCGTGAAGCGCGACGGCCAGGTGCACCAGATGACCTTTGCCGGCGGGGAAAAGACCAGCGACCTGCGGGTGGTGGAAAGCTGCGCCAAGCGCGATACCGGCACCAGCCTGCGCTTCTGGCCGGACCCCAGGTACTTCGATTCACCGCGCCTGGCGCTGCCCCGGCTCAAGCACCTGCTGCGCGCCAAGGCGGTGCTGTGCGCCGGACTGACCGTGAAGTTTCACGACACCACCAGCGGCGACACCGAGACCTGGCACTACCGCGAGGGCCTCGGCGACTACCTGCTGGCGGCGACCGAACGGGCCGCACCCCTGCCGGCGCAGCCCTTCGCCGGCCACTTCGCCGCCGCCGAGGCCGGGGTGGACTGGGCGGTGCAATGGCTGCCCGAGGGCGGCGACCTGCTGCAGGAAAGCTATGTCAACCTGATCCCCACCGCCCAGGGCGGCACCCATGTCAACGGCTTTCGCACCGGCCTGCTGGAGGCGTTGCGCGAGTTCTGCGAGTTTCGCAACCTGCTGCCGCGCGGCCTGCGGCTGACCCCGGAGGATGTCTGGGAGCGGGTCTGCTACGTGCTCTCCGCCAAGCTCGCCGAGCCCCAGTTCTCCGGCCAGACCAAGGAGCGGCTGTCGTCCCGGGAGGCGGCTTCCTTCATCGGCGGCGTGGTCAAGGACAGCTTCAGCCTGTGGCTCAATCAGCACACCGCCGAGGCCGAACGGCTCGCCGAACTCTGCATCGCCAGCGCCCAGGCACGCATGAAATCGGCGCGCCAGGTGGCGCGCAAGAAGGTCACCGCGGGGCCGGCACTGCCCGGCAAGCTCGCCGACTGCACCGCCGGCGACCCGGCGAGGACCGAGATCTTCCTGGTCGAGGGAGATTCCGCCGGCGGCTCCGCCAAGCAGGCCCGCAGCCGCGAATTCCAGGCAGTGATGCCGCTGCGCGGCAAGATCCTCAACACCTGGGAGGTGGACGGCGCTCAGGTGCTGGCCTCCCAGGAGGTGCACGACATCGCCGTGGCGCTGGGCATCGAGCCGGGCAGCGGCGATCTCTCGGGATTGCGCTACCACAAGATCTGTATCCTCGCCGACGCCGACTCCGACGGCGCCCATATCGCCACCCTGCTGTGCGCCCTGTTCGTGCGCCACTTCCGGCCGCTGGTCGTGGCCGGCCACGTGTTCGTGGCCATGCCGCCGCTGTATCGGATCGATCTCGGCAATGACACCTGGTATGCGCTCGACGACGACGAGCGCCGCGGCATCCTCGAGCATATCGCGGCGGAAAAGCGCCGCGGCAAGCCCCAGACCACCCGCTTCAAGGGACTGGGCGAAATGAACCCCCTGCAATTGCGCGAAACCACCATGGCGCCGGACACCCGCCGCCTGGTGCAGCTCACCCTGGCCGAGGGCGACGACACCAATGACCTGCTCGACATGCTGCTCGCCAAGAAACGCTCCGGCGACCGCAAGAGCTGGCTGGAGACGAAGGGCGATCTCGCCGAAGTCCTGATTTGAACCGCCGCTCCGGCGGCGAGAGGTAGCCATGTCCGACACCACCACCCTGGATCCCGGCTTCGAGACCCGCCCGCTGCGCGAGTTCGCCGAGAAGTCCTACCTCGACTACTCGATGTACGTCATCCTCGACCGCGCCCTGCCCAGCGTCTGCGACGGGCTCAAGCCGGTACAGCGGCGCATCGTCTACGCCATGAGCGAGCTCGGCCTCGGCGCCGGTGCCAAGTTCAAGAAATCCGCCCGCACCGTCGGCGACGTGATCGGCAAGTTCCACCCCCACGGCGACAGCGCCGCCTACGAGGCCATGGTGCTGATGGCTCAGCCCTTCGCCTACCGCTACCCGTTGATCGAGGGCCAGGGCAACTGGGGTTCGCCGGACGATCCCAAGTCCTTCGCCGCCATGCGCTACACCGAGGCGCGGCTGGCGCCCTTCGCCGAACTGCTGCTCGGCGAACTCGGCCAGGGCACGGTGGACTGGCAGCCCAATTTCGACGGCACCCTGGAAGAACCCGTGGTCTTGCCGGCCCAGGTGCCCCATATCCTGCTCAATGGCGGCAGCGGCATCGCGGTGGGCATGGCCACCGACATCCCGCCCCACAACCTGCGCGAGGTGATCGCCGCCTGCATCCACCTGCTGGACCAGCCCGACGCCGGGGTCGAGGAACTCTGCGAACACATCCCCGGACCCGACTTCCCCACCGCCGCCGAGATCATCACCCCGCGCGAGGAACTGCGTGTCCTCTACCGGAGTGGCCGCGGCTCGGTCCGCGCCCGCGCCGTCTGGCAGCTCGAGGACGGCGAGATCCTGGTCACCGCGCTGCCCTACCAGAGCTCACCGGCGCGCATCCTCGAACAGATCGCCGGCCAGATGCAGGCGCGCAAACTGCCCCTGGTCGCCGACCTGCGCGACGAATCCGATCACGAGAACCCCACCCGGCTGGTGATCGTGCCGCGCTCCAACCGGGTCGACGCCGAAGCCCTGATGAGCCATCTGTTCGCCACCACCGACCTGCAGCGCACCTACCGAGTCAACCTCAACCTGATCGGGCTCGACGGCCGCCCCGCAGTCAAGCCCCTGGACGTCATCCTGCGCGAATGGCTGGACTTCCGCCGCACCACGGTGCGGCGCCGCCTGCAGCACCGCCTGGACAGGGTCGAGGCCCGCCTGCACCTGCTCGCGGGCTATCTGATCGCGTTCCTCAATATCGATGAGGTGATCGCCATCATCCGCAGCGAGGACCGCCCCCGCGCCGAGCTGATGCGCCGCTTCGAGCTCACCGAGGTGCAGGCCGACGCCATCCTCGACCTGCGCCTGCGCCAACTCGCCCGGCTCGAAGAGATCCGCATCCGCACCGAGCAGGACGAGTTGGCCGCCGAACGGGACCAGCTGCAACGCACCCTGGGCTCGGACAAGCGCCTCACCAAACTGCTGCGCGAGGAACTGGAGGCCGCCGCGGAAACCTACGGCGATGCGCGCCGCGCACCCCTGGTGAACCGCGCCGAGGCCGCAGCCTTCCGCGAGGACGATCTGGTGAGCAGCGAACCGGTCACCGTGGTGCTGTCGCGCATGGGCTGGATCCGCGCCGCCAAGGGTCACGAGGTCGATGTCGAGAACCTCAGCTACAGATCCGGTGACGCCTTTCTCGCCGCCGCGCGCGGGCGCGCCAACCAGGCCGCCGTCCTGCTCGACAGCCAGGGCCGGGCCTACGCGCTGCCCGCCCACAGCCTGCCCTCGGCCCGCGGCCAGGGCGAGCCCGCCACCGGCCGCCTCAACGCACCCTCCGGGGCGCTGTTCTGCGGCCTCGCCATGGGGGACGACGATCAGCGCATGCTGCTCGCCACCGACGCCGGCTACGGATTCATCGCCAGGCTCGGCGACCTGCAGACCAAGAACCGCGCCGGCAAGCAGGTGCTCAACGTACCCGCCAACGCCCAGGTGCTGCCCCCCCGACCGATCTCGCTCACCGACAGCGCGCTCATCGCCGCGGTCAGTAACGAGGGCCGTCTGCTCGCCTTCCCGCTCACCGAGCTCCCCGAACTCACCCGCGGCAAGGGCAACCGCATCCTCAACATCCCCACCGCCCGGGCGGCGCGGCGCGAAGAGCTGATGATCGCGGTCGCGGTCATCGACACCGGCCAGGAGCTGGTGCTGCACGCCGGCAAGCGCCATCTCGCCCTGCGCTACGGCGATCTCGACCACTATCGCGGCGAGCGCGGCCGGCGCGGCAACAAGCTGCCCCGCGGCCTGCAGAAGGTGGATCGGGCGGAGGTGCGGGGGTAAGCGCAATCGGTATCCGCTGCGGCGCCTGCGCCGGCGGCAGGCAGATGGGCAGCGAATTTGACCCGGCGCCGATGATCCCCCGCTCGATCGCACGACCTGCTCGGCCTGCCGCGAAACACCTGGGTCCCACCGAGCGCGCAATGTCCATGGTGCGCAAGAACACTGCGCGCAGGTTCGGATTCCAGCCGGGCTGAAACCACCCGGCCGGAGAGGCGCTCGGTGACGCCCCTACCGCTCCGCGTCGAGTTTGCGCAGGAGTTCGCCGAACTCCTCGGTGGAATTGACCCGAGGATAGGGGATCCCGGGCACCGGCACCCCGAGGAACTCGCATAACGGCGGCCAGCCGTCGGCGGCGCGGAAGCGCAGCAGCCGCTGTGGCGGCAGACCCTCGATAACCCGCTGGCGGTGCGCCTGGTAGACCGCAATGGCGTGGTCGCGGTCGTGATGACGGCCGCCGAAGGTGCGTTCGCAGATCAGTTCCCGGGCCATGCTGCCCTGGGAAACCTCACCTCCCTCGGGGGCCTTGTCGGGAGCCTTGTCGAGCGCCTGGAAAATGGTGTCGCTGGCGCTCCGGAACCAGCTCTCCGGGTCTCGCTCGCTGAGGATCACCCGGGCGTCGGGATAGTGCGCGGCGAGCGGCTCCCAGAAGGCGCACAGCGGCCAGTCGACGCCGCTCTGGTAGCCGGCGAACAGGGCGTCCCAGTCCACCGCTTCGCCCCGGGTCGCCCGTTGCCAGACCGCGGCGTGTTCCGGTTGCCGGATAACCTCGAGCATGTGGTAACAGGGACCGAACCCGAGTGCCTCCAGGGCCAGTTTGAGCGACAGCGTGCCGGTACGGCCGAAGCCGGCGCCGATGACCTGCAGTGCCATGCTGCCTCCTTCAGGTTGCGCAGGGGCGCGCTCGAGCGCGCCCCGGTTGCCGCCGCAGCGGGTTCAGGACAGCTCGAAATAGCCCCCGATATCGCTTTCGATGCTGTCGATGTGCGCCAGGTATCTGGCGAAGCCGCCGTTGTAGGTGCCATCCTGACGGCGGTTTTCCTCCCCTTCGAAGTTGTAGTAACCGGGGGTGCACTGCTTGTTGCGATCGGTCTTGCCGCGATGGGCAATGACCTCCTGCACCCAGAATTCCTCGGCTTCTTCGGCGACGTCGAGGGCTCGGTGGCCATGCTTGCGCACATGATCGACGCAGGCGGCGATATGCGCGCCCTGGCTTTGTATCAAATCGGTGAGGTTGAACTGAAAAGATGCCTGATAGCCGTTCATGATGAACAGGTTCGGGTAGCCGCGGGAGTGAATGCCGAGCAGGGTGCGGATGCCGTCTTGGTACTTGTCGTTCAGTTCGATGCCGTTTGCGCCGATGATCTGGTTGTAGATGCCGGTTTTCTGGATCTCGAAGCCGGTGGCATAGATCAGCAGGTCCAGTTCGTACTGTTTGCCCTCGTACACCGGCCCCTTGGCGTTGATCTCGGTGATGCCCTGGCCCCTGGTGTCGACCAGGTGCACGTTGGGCCGGTTGAAGGTGGGCAGATAGTCCTCGTGGAAGCAGGGCCGCTTGCACATCATCATGTACCAGGGCTTCAGCGACTCCGCGGTCTGCGGATCCTGGACGATCTCCTCGATACGTCGGTGGATTCGCATCATGGCGTCGATGTTGGCGTTTTCCTGCCGGCGGCGGCGCTCCTCGCGGGGCATCGCGGCGACCCGAGCCCTGGCCTCCTCGCTCAGCACCGGCGGCCGCAACAAGGCGTCGCGGCGCATCGCCTGCCAGCCGCGCGGCAGTTTTTTCGCCCATTCGAGATCGGTCTCCCAATCATCGCGGATGTCGATCGACGAGGGCGTACGCTGAAACACATAAAGCTCCTTGGCGTTGGCGCCCAGCCCGGGCACGGCCTGCACCGCGGTGGCGCCGGTGCCGATAATGCCCACGCGCTTGTCGCTGAGCTTGGACAGATCGTCGCCGGTGTACGCATAGTCCCAGCGCGAAGTGTGGAAGGAGTGTCCGCGGAAGGTCTCCATGCCCTTGATCCTGGTCAGCTTGGGCTTGGAGAGGATGCCGTTGGCGCAGATCACGAAGCGGGCCTTCATGTGATCGCCGCGGTCGGTGCTGAGATGCCACAGCTGTTCCTCCCGACTCCAGCGGGTCTCGGTGATGGTGGTCTGGAATACCGCCAGTTCGTAGAGGTTGTAGCGCCGCGCGATCGCCTGGCAGTGGGCGAAGATCTCCTCGCCGGTGGCATAGCGCCGCTTGGGAACGTAGCTCATCTCATCGAGCAACGGCAAATAGTCGTAGGAAGGCACGTCGCAGGCGATGCCCGGGTAGCGGTTCCAGTACCAGGTGCCGCCGACATCGGCGCCGCGCTCGACGATGCGGATACTCTCGACCCCGATATCGCGCAGCTTGGCCGCGGTCAGCAGCGCCGAGAAGCCGCCGCCGATGAACAGGCACTCGACGGTGTCGGTCAGGGCTGCGCGTGGCGCCGGCGGCTCGGCGTAGGGGTCGACGTCGTAGCGCGCGAGCTCACCTTCGAGCTCGGTGTCGTATTGCTTGCTGCCTTCAGGCCGGTAAGCCAGGCGGACGTCACGCTCATGGGCGAAGCGCGCCTTGATGGCGTCGTAGTATTCTTGGGGGCGGGTCTCTTCGGAGAGCGGATCCATGACGCCGAACTGCGGCGAGTCGATGCGCAGGGCGCCGTGCATGACGATGTCGTCGATGGCATTGTTGCTCATAAGTGGACTCCAGTTGGACGAATGGCTGACCGGCAGCAGTCCTGGGAACGCCGGCTCAAAAAATAACAGGTCGCAGCAGTGTACGACCCTGCGCCCTCTCGACCCAGACCCTGGACCCGGAGGTCACAGACCGCTGCAGGAGTTCGGCCCTGGTGGGGATGAACCCGGGCCTGCGGCACATGCGCACGCCAATCACCGGATCCTTGCGCCGGCGCCGGCGCCGCCTGGGCGTTGAAGTGCGCGAGGCGCAGGGCAGCGCAGGACGCACAGGTGCCGGATACTGACGCTCGGCAGGCTTGATCCAGACCGCTGTTTTCGCTATCTTTCGACACAATGAATCGAAAGAGAGCGTCTCCATGGCCTCATCGAATGCCGCGGAAAGCCGCTACTTCCAGCTCCACGGCCTGCGCTCGAAAACCCCGGAAGCACTCAACCGCTCGTTGCGGGAAGCCATCTCGGAGCTGCGCGAGACACTCTACGGCCCCTCGGCCGAGGAATTGACGGTGCCCGAACAGGAGCTGCTGGAGGCAAGCGGCGCGCGCATCGCCGAGCGGCGCGGCGCCGGGGATCCGCTGCTCGGCTACGCCACCACCTTTGCGGCGCTGCTGGAAACCAGCCTGACGCCCGCGGAGGCCGCCGCACGCCTGGGCGTGACCCCGACCCGGGTGCGGCAACTCATCGCCCAGCGCGCGCTGCGCGCGTTCCGTATCGAGCGCAACCTGCGCATCCCGCTGTTCCAGTTTCAGGAGCGGGGCCTGCTGCCCAATGTCGCCCGCGTCAACGCGGCACTGTCTGGAGATCTCGATCCGGTGTCCCTGTGGCGCTGGTACAGCACGCCGGACCCGGACCTGGAAACCGACGCCGGGCCGCTCAGCCCGCTGGCGTGGCTGCAATCCGGGCGCGACCTGAAGCCGGTGATCGCCATCGCCCGGCAGCTGTGACCAAGCTGCCGCGGTGACCGCCAAGCTCCCCCGGGAGCCGGACCCCAAGCGGCTGGCGGCGCTGGCGCCCGAGGTCCGCACCCTGGCCGCCGGCACCCTGTTGTGGCGGGTCTACTTTCGCGCCGGCCCCCACCCCATGCGCTGGCGCGATTTCCGTCACTACGGACCCGCCGACGCGCGCTTCGACCACCACCAAAGGCCCAAGCCCGGCCTGCAGGACCAGGCAGTCATCTATCTGGCGGAGAGCCCGGTGACCTGCCTGGCCGAGGTGTTCCAGCAGACCCGGGTCATCCATCGCGAGAACCGCCAGCCCTGGCTGCTGGGGCTGCGGCTCGCAGCAGCCGTCCAGGTGCTCGACCTGACCGGCGCCTTTGCCACCCGCGCCGGCGCCTCCATGGCACTGATGAGCGGGCCGCGCTCGGTGGGGCGCGCCTGGGCGCGCGGCTTTCACCGCGCCTACGCGCAGATCCAGGGGCTCTACTACCCGTCCTCGATGCATGCCAACCGGCCCGCGCTGGCGCTCAACGAGCGCGCGGAAAGCGCCGGCGTGCTGCCGGACAAGCCGCACTTCCACCGCGCCCTGGCCGACCCTGTGCTGCTCACGGTGCTGAAGAACGCCGCCCTGGAGATCGGTTTCGAGCTGGGATGAGGGGGGTGCGCGGGGAGGCCGTCTCCGGCGCACAGCAAACGCGGGCGGAACCGCTCGGCGTAGCTCAGGGAGCCGCGGCGACCGCCAGCCCCAGTTCCCCGGCCAGCGCGTGCAGCCGTTTGTCACGGGTCCACAGGCGCGCGCCGCCATCCAGCGCCACCGCAGCCAAGAGGTGGGCATCCAGATAGCCGATGCCGCGGCCCATCAGCGCATGGCGCTCGATGAAAAACAGCACCTCGTCGTCGCGGGCCACGGCGACCCGGGGCAGGCGCCCGAGCAGCGCCAACAGCTCTGCCCGCCGGCGCAGATTGCCGCACGCCAGCTCGCCCAG
>CAJXRS010000052.1 GCA_913060555.1 uncultured Gammaproteobacteria bacterium
GAGATCATGCCTAGTCTCGTGGGCTCGGAGATGTGTATAAGAGACAGGGTTTCATGCAGGATCTGCCGCTGGAGAAATACCTGCGTGAGGCCCGCACCCTGGCCCTGATGGCCGGCGGCATCGACCTGGCCCGCGATCTCGCCGGCGCGGCCGTGGCGGACAGCGCCGACGGCTTTGCCCTGTCTCCAATCCTGGCGGAGGAACCCTGACCATGGACTTCGCCATCGACGCCGCCAGCGCACACCGCCTGGCCGCCTTCGACAAACTCGGCCGCGAACAGATGCGTCCCCTGGGCCTGGAGGCCGACCGCCTCGGCCGCCCCATTCCACCCGACCATCCCTACTTCCAGACCCTGATCGGGATGGGCTTTGGCCGCACCCGCTGGCGGCCCGACCGGGGGGAGCAGGAAGGGTCCGCGGACGCCCATGACAAGGTCGGCAACAGCCGCGCCACCCTGCTGCTCTCGGAACAGCTCTCCTACTGGGATCGCGGCGTCGCGGTGTCGGCGCCCGGGCCTGGGCTCGGCGAGGGCGCCATCATTTCCATGGGTACCGAAGATCAGAAGCAGCGCTATCTGACACCCTTCATCAACCCCGACAAACCGCGCTGGGGTGCCTTCGCGATGACCGAACCGGGCGCCGGCTCCGACGTCGCCGCGATCCAGACCCGGGCGATCCGCGACGGCGAGGACTGGGTGCTGATCGGCAACAAGTCGTTCTCCGGCAATTCCAGCCGCGCCGACTTCATCCTGGTGTGGGCGACCGTGGATCCGAGTCTGGGCCGCGCCGGCCACCGCGCCTTTCTGGTGGAACACGGCATGCCCGGCCTGCAGGATTTCCACATCGAGCGCAAGATGGGCCTCAAGGCCTATGAATCCACCTCCTTTCGCCTCGAGGAGTGCCGGGTGCCCGGCGCCAACCTGCTCGGCGGCGAAGGCCATTACGAGCGCGGCGCAGGCTTCAAGGGCGCCATGAACACCTTCAATTCGACCCGGCCCATGGTCGCAGCCATGGCGGTGGGCATCGGCCGCGCTGCCCTCGACGAGGCGATCGCCTTCGCCCGTGCCCAGGACATGACCGATGACCCCCGGATCCGCGATCGCCTGGAGCGGGTGGCACGCAAGCTGCGCGCCGCGCGGCTGCTGAGCCTCAAGGCGGCCTGGCTCGCCGATCATCGCCGCGCCAATATCGTCGAGGCCTCGATGGCCAAGGCGCTCGCGCCCACCGCCGCCTTCGAGGCGGCGAGCCTGGGCATGGAGCTGCTGGGCGTCGTCGGCGCGCGCGGCGATCACCTGATCGAGAAGCTGTTTCGCGACGTCAAGGCCATGGACATCGTCGAGGGCACAGGGCAGATCCAGCGCGTGATCATGGCGCGCAAGCTGGTCGGGCTGCCCCACGGCTGACCCGGGACGTCAGACAACCCTGTGGAGGAAGCGCCCATGCACCACAATCATCGCAACCGCCTGCTCGCCGGTGCCCTGCTGACCGCAGCGCTGTCCGGCTGCGGAGACACCGACGATCCGACCGCCCAGGGACTGCTCGACACCGAGGGAACCCGGGACCCCTGGCTGGTCCAGTACCTGGTGCCCGGGGCGGACTTCCTCGGCGTCCACGGACTCACCTTCGACGCCGACGACAACCTCTATGTGGGCAGCGTCATCGGCCAGACCATTTACCGGGTCGACACCACCACGGGCGAGGCCGAGATCTTCGTGGGTCCGCCCGAGGGCATGGCCGACGATCTGGAGTTCGGCCCCGACGGCACCCTGGTGTGGACCTCCATCCTCACCGGCAAGGTCCACGCGCGCAGTCCCGACGGCAGCATCCGGGTGCTGGCCGAGGATCTCCCGGGAATCAATTCGGTGGCCTTCGACAACGACGGTCGCCTGTTCGTCACCCAGGTGCTGTGGGGCGATGCCCTCTGGGAACTGGATCCCAAGGGCGAGCGCGAGCCGCGCCAGGTGATCGCCGACCAGGGCCACCTCAACGGCTTCGACTTCAGCCGCAGTGGCGAACTCTACGGGCCGCTGCTCTACAAGGGCAAGGTGGTGCGGGTCGATGTCGACAGCGGTGAACTGGCGACCGTGGCGAGTGGTTTCCGCATCCCGGTGGCGGTCAACCTCGACAGCCGCGACAACCTCTATGTGCCGGATACCGCACTGGGCCGCATCGTCCGCGTCGACATCGATAACGGCGAGAAAACGCTGGTCGCCAGCCTGACCCCGGGGATCGACAACCTGGCGCTCGACTCCCGCGACCGGCTATTCGTCACCAACATGGTCGACAACGCGATACTCCAGGTGAACACCAGAACCGGCGCCACCCGCACCCTGACCCACAGCGCCCTGGCGGTGCCCGGCGGTATCGACGTGGTGCGCGAAGACGGTGTCGATCAGGTCTATCTGGCGGATCTGTTCTCCTTCAAGCGGGTCGACGGCGACAGCGGCGCGGTCACCGAACTCAAACGCGGCCTGCGGGACCGGCTGGAAATGCCGATGACGGTCAGCGTCCGGCGCGGCCGGGCCACCACGTCCAGCTGGTTCACCAATGCGGTCCAGGTCATGGATCTGAACACGGGTGAATCCCTGGCCATTTACCACGATCTGGACCACCCGGTGGACGCCCTGGAGATCGAACCCGGCGTGGTGCTGGTGGCCGAACAGGGCCGCGGCCGCCTGCTGCGCCTCTCCGGCGAGCAGGGCACAGAGCGCAAAACCCTGCGCAAGGACCTCCCCGGCATGGCCGCGCTGCGCGCCCTGCCGCCGGACGACGCCGACGACCCGGTGCGCTATGTCTATCTGACCGACACGCAGGAAGGCAAGCTGCTGCGCATCGACGTGCGCGACGGCAGCAGCAAGGTGATCGCAGCAGGGCTTCAGCAGCCGGAGGGCTTCGATCTGACCACCGAGGGCGATATCGTGCTCGCCGAAGTGGGCCAACGGCGCCTGGTGCGGATCGATCCGGAAGACGGCGAAGTCACCGAGATCGCGCGCAATCTGGCGATCGGCTTTCCCGCCGCCGCCGGCACACCGCCCGGCTATGTGCAGACCGGGGTCGGGGTCTCGCCGTCCGGGGCCATCTATGTCTCGGCAGACCGCAGCTCGGGAATGTACAAGATCGTGCCGCAACAGGCCGACGGCACGCATTGAGCCCATGCGATAAGCATCAATGAACCCGGGCATGTGGTATCGGGCCAGCTGTCTGTCCGCCGCCACAGGCCCGGGCACCTCGCCGGACGGCTCATTCTTTGGGCATCCGGAACCGAGTGTGTTTGACCTCCGTGAACCCGGATCTGGCAGCTTCTCTGTAGCACGGAATTTATTGTGTGCGCGACGCATGTGACAATGGCTCCATAAAACGGAATGGGGCATGTATTCCCCTCGCATCAACCAGGAGGGCACATGCCATTGTCATGGAACGAAATCAGGGATCGTTCAGTCGCGTTCGTCCGTGAGTGGGAAGGCGAGTCGTCGGAGCACGCGGAAGCCAAGAGCTTCTGGGACGACTTCTTCCGGGTGTTCGGCGTCAACCGGCGACGGCTGGCGACCTTCGAGCACAACGTCAAGAAGGCCAGTGGCGCGCAGGGCTTCATCGACCTGTTCTGGCCGGGCATGTTGCTGGCCGAGCACAAGTCTCTCGGCAAGAACCTCGACTCCGCGTTCACGCAGGCCACGGACTATTTTCCGGGTCTGAAGGACGCCGAGCTGCCCCGCTACGTCATCGTTTCCGACTTTGCCCACATCCGGCTGCGCAACCTCGATAGCGGCGAGGAAGCCGAGTTTGCGCTGACAGACTTGCCGAAGAACCTCCCCTTGTTTGGTTTCATCGCCGGCTACGAAACACGCGAGTACAAAGAGCAAGATCCGGTCAACATCAAGGCTGCGCAACGGCTGGCCGAGTTGCACGATGCTTTGAGGGATGTGGGCTACGAGGGCCACGAACTGGAGGTGTACCTGGTGCGCATCCTGTTCTGCCTGTTCGCCGATGACACCGGCATCTTCATGCCGCGCAGCGCTTTCGAGGACTTCCTGCGGGTACGGACTTCGGAGGATGGCTCCGACCTCGCGCCGCGCATCAACCAGATTTTCCAGACGCTCAATACAGCACCGGAGAAGCGCCTGAAGAATCTGGATGAGCAGATCGCGGCCTTCCCCTACGTGAATGGGCGTCTGTTCGAGGAATGGCTTCCCCAGGCGAGCTTCGACCGGGCCATGCGCGAGACGCTGCTGGACTGCTGCGAGCTGGACTGGGGCAGTATCAGCCCGGCGATTTTCGGCTCACTGTTTCAGGGCATCATGGACGCCGATATGCGCCGCAACCTGGGCGCGCACTACACCAGTGAAAAGAACATCCAGAAGGTCATCGGGCCACTGTTCATGGATGAACTGTGGGCCGAATTCGAGCGCGTCAAGACGCAGAAGTCCAAACTCACGGCCTTCCACGAGAAGCTGGGCAGTCTCAATTTCTTCGACCCGGCCTGCGGCTGCGGCAATTTCCTCGTCATCAGTTACCGGGAGTTGCGGCTATTGGAGCTGGAGGTCATCAAGCGACTGCACGGATCGGACCAGCAGCAGCTTTCGATGGATGCGGTGGATCAGTATGTGAAGGTCAATGTAGACCAGTTTCACGGCATCGAGATCGAAGAGTGGCCCGCCCAGATTGCTCGTGTGGCGATGTGGCTTATCGACCACCAGATGAATCTGTTGGTGGGCGAGACCTTCGGGGAGGCCGTGGTTCGAATTCCGTTGGTGAAGTCTGCGAATGTAGTGCATGGCAATGCCCTCAAATTGGACTGGTCCTCCGTGGTCGCCAGTGACAGTTGCAGCTACCTGTTTGGCAATCCGCCTTTCGTCGGTGCGAAATACATGGATGCCCAGCAGCGCAGTGATGTTGATGCTGTGTTTGCCGACATGCCCAGCGCCGGATTGTTGGACTTTGTTGCGGCCTGGTATGTCAAAGCCGCTCGATATGCGAGTGACCGGACGCGCTGTGCTTTCGTGTCCACCAACTCCATTTGCCAAGGTGAGCAGGTTTCGGCGTTGTGGGGATGGATGCTTTCGCAGGGCATATCTGTTGACTTTGCTCACCGCACTTTTCGGTGGAGTAACGAAGCCAAGGGCGTCGCGGCTGTTCACTGCGTCATTATCGGATTCAGCCGGGGCGGCACCCAGGAAAAGCGCCTTTTCGAATACGCAGATGCCGTTGGCGAGCCAGTCGAGATAAGGGCACAACACATTAACCCATATCTTGTCGATGCTGTTGACGTGTTGCTCTCCAACCGCTCCAAGCCACTCTGTGACGTGCCGCAGATCGGGATTGGCAATAAACCCATCGACGGCGGCAACTACCTTTTCACGGCAGAGGAAAAGGCCGAATTCATTGCGAAGGAACCAGAAGCGCAGCGATGGTTTCGTCGTTGGCTGGGATCGCGGGAGTTCATCAACGGCATGGAGCGCTGGTGCCTATGGCTGGGCGAATGCCCACCGGCGGAGCTGCGGAAAATGCCGGAGTGTCTCAAGCGTGTTGAGGCCGTGAGGCGCTTTCGCCTCGACAGCAAGAGCGCACCGACAAGGAAAATTGCTGACACACCGACTCGCTTCCATGTGGAGAACTTCCCGGAGAGCAACTACCTTGTTGTTCCAAAGGTTTCGTCGGAGCGGCGGAACTTCATACCCATTGGCTTCTTAGGTCCAGACACGCTCAGCAGCGACCTTGTGTTTGTCGCGCCCAACGCAACGCTGTACCACTTCGGCGTGGTGACCTCGACCATGCACATGGCATGGACACGCGCCACCTGCGGACGCCTCGAAAGCCGCTACCGCTATTCGGTCGGGATCGTCTACAACAACTTCCCCTGGCCCATTGACGCCAATGAGAAGCAGCGGGAGGCGATTTCCGATGCTGCACAAAAGGCGTCCTCGACGCCAGAGCGCAGTTCCCTGACGCGACGCTGGCTGATCTCTACGACCCATTGAGCATGCCTCCTGCGCTTGTGAATGCGCATCAGGCTCTCGACAAGGCCGTTGATGCGGCTTACGTCCCCAGCGGCGGGAAACGCGCCTGGGCGACAGAGGCGGAGCGCGTGGCATTCCTGTTCGAGCTGCACCAGAAAATCACCTCGCTGTTGCCGCCCGAGAAACCCGGGGGCCGCAAGAGAAAGTCTGCATGAGCGGCACGGACATTGTGCGCCTGCCGCACCTGCGCGCTGCCGACGACGTGGCGCCAAAGGCCGCGAGACCCAGGCCTCGATCCCCGAAGATGGAATTCACCATGGGCCGGGGCGGTTGACACCAGTTCTGATGAGCACCGCAAAGGAAAAGATCATCGAGCACGGGCCACAAACAGCCTGTTCCGAAAATCCCTTTCTACCTTGCCGTCAGCGTCCCTTGCCGTCAGGGTCGCGGGGCGCGCGGCCCAGCTCGCGCTGAGCTGTTTCCCCTTTGCTCCCTTTTCCCCCTTTGCCACCAACTCAAAGCGACCCCAGCCACGCATCGGGCACCGCATCCCAGGCACGGCGTTCCACTTCCAGGGGCTTTTCCAGCAGCCGGCGGCTCAAGCCCAGCACCGCGGTCAGGCGCCGCTCGGGCCCGTAGGCGGGCCAGCCCGGATCCCCCCGGTGCGCAAACCGCGTCCAGGCGTCCATGGTCATTTCGGCAAGTGCTCCGGCATCCGCCGCGTCGCCACCGTAGAAGGCCTTTGCCCCGGGCTTGGTGTGGGTTCCGAACACATAGGCCAGCTCGATGGCGTGGGCCGCGCCCAGCCTGCCGTCCATGGCCGGCGAAGGCCAGTCGAACAGATAGTTGAACACCCGCGCTTCATGGGGCTGCTGGCGTTCCAGCAGCCGTAACGCCGGGATGCGGAAGATGCGGTCGGTCTGGATGGCCATGAACAGCTGGGGAATGCCGGGCTCACCGCCACGGGCGGGCAGTGCCTCACGGTAGGCGGCGATCAACCCTGGGGCGTGCTCCTCTCCCACCAGGTAGTCGAGCCGCTTGCGCAGGCCGGCCTCGTCCAGCGCCCGGATCGCCTTGGCCGGCGCGCCGAACAGGTTCCATTCGTCCAGGGTGCTGCCCGCCAGCACCGGAACACCGGCGGCGGAGCCCTCGGCCACCGCTTCAATCGGCTTGCGCGCCAGCAGCTGGCCATCGATCACCGGCATAAAGGGCAGGCTGCCGATACGTGACAACGGATAGCCTTCCACGCGGCCGCCTTCGATCAGCCGCTGCGCGCGCAGCAAATCTTCCCGGGAGGCGGTGCGCAAGCCCTCGGCGTCAAGCCCGGTGGCGGCGAGGATCGCCTCGCCGCGCAGCACGGCCGTCTCCGGGTCCGCGCAGGTGTGGCAGGCGCCGGACTGCGGAATGGCGGCGTGAAACAGACCCCGCGCGGCCGGCATGGCCAGCAGGCTGCCGACGCTCATGCCGCCGGCCGACTCGCCGAAGATGGTCACCCGCCCGGGATCGCCGCCGAATGCAGCGATGTTGTCGCGCACCCAAGCGAGCGCCTGCACCTGGTCGAGCAGGCCTTCGTTGCCGGTCGCGGCAATGCGCCCCCCGGTCACCGCGGCCAGGGGAGCAAAACCCAGGATGCCCAGGCGGTAGTTGAGCGTCACCACCACCAGATCGCCGTGGGCCGCCAGGGTGGCACCCTCGTAGATCCCCTGGGCGCCGGACCCTATGGTGAAACCGCCGCCGTGGATCCACACCATCACCGGCCGCCTGCCGGTCAGACCCGGCGTCCAGATGTTGAGATTGAGGCAATCCTCGGACTGGGTACCGGTCTCGGCGCCCATGACCTCGCCCAGCGCACTCTGGTTCTGCGGCGCCCAGCATCCGTACTCCAGGGCATCGCGCACCCCGGCCCAGGGCGCCGGCGGCCGGGGTGGCTGCCAGCGCAGCTCGCCAACCGGGGGCGCCGCATAGGGGATTCCCTTGAAAGCCAGCACGCCGCGACTGTGGCTGCCGCGCAGGCGGCCGCCGGTAGTTTCCACCATGGGTTCGGTCATGGTCGCTCTCCCTGATTGCCGCGCGTCGAAGGCCGTGCCTCAGGCCAGCGGGAAGAACGCCCCCTGGCTGGTCACCCCGTAGGCTGACCCCTGCGGCCCGGGCTCGGCGAGCTCGGCCAGTTGATAAAAGACCGCGCGGCTGAGCAAGGCTTCCAGATTGCGCCGCACCAACAGATAGGGCGCGGGCTCTGCGCTGTCGGGATCCACACTCACCCGGAGGGGATGGTCGGGACCGGCCACCACCTGATCGCCGGTGTTGGTGGTGAACACCAGCCGGGGGTCTCCCCCGGAGTCGTGTTCCGCCTCCATGGCCACGACCAGAAATGGCGCATCCTCCACCTGGATGCGCCATTTCTCCACCGGCGTCACCAGAAAGTATTCGCCATCCTCGTATTTCAGTATCGACGCGAACAATTGCACCAATTTCAGACGCTCGATGGGACCACCTTCGTGATACCAGGTGCCGTCACGGGCGATGCGGATATCGATGTCGCCGGACAGCGGCGGATCCCAGCGCTCTACCGGCGGCAGCCCACCATCGCGGGTGCGTTCGGCGCCGGCGCGAATATCGTCGAGTGAGAGTTGCAACATGCTCAGTCAGCACCACGCAGTTGGCCTTTGTTGCCCATGGTAACCCCGATGCCGGTAATGAACCTGAGCAGATCCTCCTTGTCGCTGAACTGATCGGCGAAACCCTTGTTGAAGCAGACGTCGACCGCCCCCTGGGCCAGCGCCCAGCAGGCGAGATAATGATAATGAGGGGGCACTTCCTCGAGCACACCACGCTCGATCAGCTGCTGCACCATGACCCCGATACGCTCAGTGGTGGCGCGGCGCATGGCGTGCAGTTCCGCGATCTGTTCGGCGACCAGGGGATCATCCTGGATGCGTTCCTCCAACTGCTGCACCAGGCGGTCGAGCTCGGGATTGGAAAGGCGTGAATGGAAGTACGCCTTGACCATGGCGCCGGGATTGCCGGCCTCGGCGGCGGCAATCCCCTGATCCATGTTGACGCGGATTCGGTTCTCGTAGTCGAGCAGGATGCGGGCAAGGATTTCCGACTTGCTCTGGAAATGCTTGTACACGGTACCCTTGCCGATGCCGGCCTCGTCGGCGATCGCGGCCACCGTGACCTGATCGATACCAGCGCGCAGCAGACACTGCAATGCCTTGTCGATGATGCGCTGTTCGCGCGCCAGGAACTGCCGCTTCTTTTCGCGGATTTTGTCGGTACTGGACGAATTCATGGATCCCATGGCTGCCTGACCACTCCGGCTGTAGCGCTCTTGTCGCTCTTGTCGATCTTGTCGATCTTGTTGTTCTGGCTAGGCGGGTCGACCTCTCTCCACTATCCTAAGAGCGCCCCCCGCCGGTGTAAACGGCCACCGCGCCGGCCGCCGATTTACACCAAGGTAGCCGATGCTATAATGCCCGGCCCGCGCTCGCGGGTCATGGCGGAGAGTAGCTCAGACTGGTAGAGCACTGCCTTCGGGAGGCAGGGGTCGCAGGTTCAAATCCTGTCTCTCCGACCAAATCCCGACCCTGCGGATTCCCACCGCCGAACACCATCATCATCATCATCAGGCCGCCCTCGCACCGGGATCGCAGACCGGGTCCCGCTGGCCGCTCGGCGGCAGCTTGCGCGAGCCGGGCCGAACCTCGTCCGGGGCCGGCAGATCCAGCTCACGAGCCCATTCGCGCATTTGCGGCAGCACATGGTCGGCGAGCAGCTTCATGCTGCGCATCGACTGTTCCTGCGTGGTCGAGCCCCCCTCGATGTGCCAGATCGAAAAAATCCCGGGCCGCAGCGCTTGCAGTATGTGGCGAATCTTGGGCAATACCGTATCCGGGGTGCCGGCGATGATCTGGCCATTGCGCAACAGGCTCTCGTAGAGCACCTCGTTGTTGTACCTGCGGGTCTCCGTCACGTCGACGCCGCTGCCGGCCTGCTTGCCCGACACCACGGCCTCGTTGGTTTCCGGATCGGAAAGCGCGTAGGCCAGCCGCTTGGTCGCCGCCTTGGAGTTGTAGCCCGCGGGAAACATCCACTCCGGCCGGGCGAAGGCCGGCTGGCCGCCGCCGTAGACATAGTTCTTGCCCAGCTCATGGGCCTCTTCCTCGGTGTCGGCACAGACCACCTTCTGCAGGTAGCCGAAACACTCTGGACCGGCCTGGAAACCTTCCTCGGCCGCGGTATCCGCATAGAGGTTCCACATCTCCATGGTGGGCGGCAAAAAGGTCGCCAGCGCGATATAGCTGTAGCGATTACGGGCCGCGAACACCGCGGTTTCCGGGCTCACCAAACTGGGAATCCAGGTCTGCGGAAACGGCTTCTGGATCGGCTTGGCCCAGGGATTGACGTGGCGATATTCGTAATGCTTGCCCTCGTACCTCCAGGGCCCATCCCTGGTCCAGGCCTGGAGAATGAAGTCGTGGGCTTCGTCGAAGCGCTCACGGTTGTAGGTCGGATTGATATTGTTGGCGATCTGCTCGCAGCCGGCGCCACGCACCCAGCCGGTCACCAGGCGGCCGCCGGAAATCATGTCGATGATCGCCAGCTCCTCGGCCAGGCGCAGGGGGTCGGCCACGGGCAGCGGATTGCCCATCAGAGAAATCTTCACCCGCCGGGTGATGCGCGCCAGGATCGCGGCCTCGACATCCATGACCGCGCCCAGGGTAAAGGGGTTGGCGTGGTGCTCATTGAGCATCACGCCATCGAAGCCCAGTTCCTCGGCGTAGAGCTTCTCGTCCAGGTAACGGTTGAACAGCGCGCCGGCCTTTACGGGATCCAGAAAGCGGTTGGAAACACCGAAGAAACTTGCGTTGCGGATCACTTCTTCTTCGGGGACCGGTCCGTAGGGCCGCTCGGTAAAGGTCGCAATGTGCATGATGGCTCCTCCCACCGCAGCGCAGGCGGTATCAGGACAGGTGGTTGGCGAGTTTCTTGAGGAACTTGCCGGTCTGCTCGATCTCCGGGCGGTGACCGCAATCCTTGAACAGCACCAGCTTCGCATCCCGTATCGCGTCCTGATACAGGGACGCGGCACTGACCGGCACTATGGCGTCGTCTTTGCCCCAGAGCATCAGGGTGGGCAGATCGCGCGCCAATCCGAGTCGGTAATAGAGCGCGGGATTGTTCATATAGGGCTGCCAAGCGAGCCGCGCCGCCTCTGCGGTGGCATCCTGAAAATGCTCGAACTGCTCCGGCGTCATGGCGCCGCCGAACAGGCTGGCGAACTCTTCGCTGGACGCTGGATCCTTCACGCTGGCGGCGAGGTATTGTTCGACAGGTGCCTCGAAGAGATCCCGAATCACACCCTGGGGCGGCTTGATGCCCATGGGCGCCACCAAGGTGAGGCTCGCGAACTGGCCCGGATTCTGCGCGGCCATCTCCGCGGCTATCCAGCCGCCGAAGGAGAAGCCGATCACGTCGGCGCCCACCCAGTCCTGCTCGAGCATCACCTGGGCGTAGTAATTGGCCAGATCGCCGACACTGCGAATCCAATCGATGCGCGGCGACACGCCGAACCCCGGGTGCAGCGGCACGATCACCTTGCGCGTCTCGGCCAACTGCCGCTGCCACGCCAGCCAGCCGGGATTGCCGAGCTCCTCGTGCAATACCAGCACTGGCTTGCCCTTGCCGGCCTTCAGATAACTGAGCTCGGCGCCGGCAGCGGCGATGGTCTTCTGTTTGCAGTCCGACTTTGCCAAGATCTTCCTCCCCGTCCCCTCGTGTTGGTCCCGGTCTGGCGCCGGTGTCGGCCGCAAGCGGCCAGCAATAGCTCAACCTACCCAGTAGTAACCTCGCCGTCAACCGCCGGACCTCGCGCGGACTTGGCGTTCGCGCCTACTGGCGGTATAACAGGTGGTCTACGCGCCTGCGGATCAGCCGCCGTCACCAACCCGCACCGAGGACGCCCCATGGATAAAACCACCCAGATCGCACTGGTGCGCCGCACCTTCGCCCACATCGACGCCGGCACCACGGACCTGGACGCCGAAGTCACCCGCAATCCGACCCGGGCGTATACCGACCCGGAATGGTTGGCCAAAGAGCAAAGCACCCTGTTTCGCAAGTACCCCATGTTCATGGGACTGTCCGGGCGGCTCCCCGAAACCGGCGCCTATGTCGCCGAGCAGGTGGCCGGCCTGCCGGTACTGCTGACCCGCGGCGGCGATGGCCAGGCACGCGCCTTCGTCAATCTGTGCCGCCACCGCGGCGCGCCCGTGGCTCAGGGCTGCGGGCGCAGCGCTGGTTTCAGCTGCCCCTATCACGCCTGGCGGTACGACCGCGAGGGCCGCCTGATCGCGATTCCGGATCAGCGCTCATTCCCCGGTATCGACCGCGAGAGCCGAGGGCTCATTCCACTGCCACTACTGGAAAAGAACGGCATGCTCTGGCTGTTGCCGGAACCGGGCGCAGCCCTGGATGACAGCGTGCTGGACAACCATCTGCAGGGCCTGGGCGCGGAACTCTCCGCCTATGAATTCGGCGGCTACAGCCTCTACCGCAGCGAAGTCTTCGAGCGCGCCGCCAACTGGAAGATGCCCATCGACACCTTTCTCGAGGCCTATCATTTCGCCACCCTGCACCGCGATACCGTGGCGCCGATCTTTTTTCCCAACCTCTGCCTGTTCGACGCCTTCGGCCTCAACCACCGGGAAGCGGTGATTCGGCGCAGCATCGAGGAGCTGCGTGAACAGCCCGAGGAGCAGTGGGATTTCGTCCGCCACACGGCGATCTCCTATCAGCTGTTTCCCAATACCGTGCTGGTGATGCAGGCCGATCACGTCGAGACCTGGCGGCTGTTTCCGGCCGGCGACCGGCCCGACCGCTGTATGGTGCAATTCGATTGCTATGTCCCGGAACCGCCGGCCACCGCCAAGGCCCACCGTTACTGGGAGGCCAATATCGATCTCGCCCTGCGCACGGTCGACGCCGAAGACATCGCCATGCAGGTGAATATGGAAACGGGCTATCTATCGGGCGCCGTCGACGAAGTGCTGATCGGCCGCAACGAACCGGCGCTGGCGCATTTCCAGCGCGCCGTCCACCGGGCCGTCACCGGCGACTGAGGCCGGCGTCAGTCGCGCAGGCGCGGATCGCGAAACCCGTACCAGCTGATCGCCAGCGCCAGCGCGCTGAGCAACGCCGCGACATCGAACACCACGGCCGAGCCCAGCCACCACAGCTGACCGGCGATCCAGGAGCCCAGGGCACCGCCAAGCCCGAAACTCACTGCCCCGTACAGTGCCTGGCCGCCAGCCTGGCCGGAGCTCTCGAACAGTCGCCGCACCGTCTCGATGCCGGCGGCGTGATAGCTGCCGAAGGTGAAGGCGTGCAGGGTCTGGGCGATCACCAGCAGCACGACCCAGTCGCTGAAATGGCCGATCAGCCACCAGCGCAACGCGGCCAACCCGAGACTCGCCAACAGCAGCGTGCGGACCCCGAAGCGCAACAGCACCCGGTGCATCACCGCGAACATCAACACCTCGGCAGCCACCCCCACCGACCACAGCAAGCCGATGGCAGTGCGGCCGTAGCCGATGTCCTGCAGGTGCAGACTGAAAAAACTGTAGTAGGCGCCGTGCGCGGCCTGCAGCAACAGACCCGAAAGCAGAAAACTGATCACCGCCGGCTGGCGAACCACCAGCAGCAGGGGTTGCCTGCGGCGCTCGCCGTCCAGGTCGTGCGGCCGGGGCACCAGCAGGCTGCTGACCAGGATGGCCGCCAGCAGCGCCATGCCCAGCACCGGGAACAGCTCGATGCCCCAGGCATCGAAACTGTAGCCGGCGCCGACCACCGCGGCGATGAAGCCCACCGAGCCCCACAGCCGGATGCGGCTGTAGCGTTCCGGACGGGAACCCAGAAAGCCCAGGGTGATCACTTCGCACTGGGGCAGCACCGCGTTCCAGAAGAAACTGTAGCCGATCAGCACCAGGGCCAGCTGCAGCGGGCTTTGGGCAAAGAACACCCCGGTGAAACAGGCCAGCGCCAACAGCGCGCCCAGACGGATAACGCCCAGGCGCCGGCCGCTGGCATCGGCCAACCAGCTCCACAGATTGGGCGCGGCGATCTTGGTTACCAGGGGAATCGCCAGCAGGGCGCCGATCTGTTCGGGGCTCAGGCCGCGCGCATCCAGATACAGCGACCAATAGGGATACAGGCCGCCGAGCAGCGCGAAGTAGAAGAAATAGAACCCCGACAGCCGCCAGTAGGGAATCGGGTTGGACTGGCCCGCGACCGGCAATCAGAACCCGCTGTCCAGGGGCGGCAGGCCGCAGGCGACATCCGCATTCTGGCCGCGATGGCGCAGCGCGTGATCCATCAGCACCAGGGCGAGCATGGCCTCGGCGATGGGTACGGCGCGGATCCCGACGCAGGGATCGTGGCGACCCGTGGTGACCACCTCGACGGCAGCGCCCTCGAGGTCGATCCCGCGCCCCGGCAGGCGCAGACTGGAAGTCGGCTTGAGCGCCAGGCGCACCAGGATGTCCTGACCGCTGGAAATGCCGCCCAACACGCCGCCGGCGTGATTGGAGACAAAACCCTCGGGGGTCATCTCGTCGCGATGCTCGGTGCCGCGCTGTTCGACCACGTCGAAACCGTCACCCATGGCCACCGCTTTGACCGCGTTGATGCTCATCATGGCACCGGCGATGTCAGCGTCCAGCTTGTCGAACACCGGCTCGCCCCAGCCCGGCGGCACGCCGGCGGCCTGCACCGCGATCTCGGCGCCGATGGAATCCCCTTCCTTGGCGAGC
This sequence comes from uncultured Gammaproteobacteria bacterium, assembly GCA_913060555.1. GTDB lineage: Bacteria > Pseudomonadota > Gammaproteobacteria > Pseudomonadales > Porticoccaceae > JAGPUQ01. The sequence goes on from CAJXRS010000052.1 coordinate 14,767, forward strand.
GCCTGCATGAACCCTTCGAGCTCCGGCACCAATGCCGCATCCGCACAGAAAAAGGGATTGCGCTCCACCTCGTCCCAGTCCAGGGCGCCGGCGGTGAAGGGCCCCAGGCGGCGCAGATAGCCGCGCACCTCGACGCCGAAGCGCTCGCGCAGATACTTGCGCGCGATGCCTCCGGCCGCCACCCGCATCGCGGTCTCCCGCGCCGAGGCGCGGCCGCCACCGCGGTAATCGCGCAGGCCGTATTTCCGGAAATAGCTGTAGTCGGCATGCGCGGGGCGGAAGGTCCGGGCGATGTCGCGATAATCCTTGGAGCGCTGATCCGTGTTTTCGATCAACAGGCCGATGGAGGTTCCCGTGGTCACGCCCTCGAAGACCCCGGATAGAATACGCACCTGATCCGCCTCCCGGCGCTGGGTGGTATAGCGCGACTGCCCCGGCTTGCGGCGATCCAGGTCCCGCTGCAGGTCGGCCTCGGTGAGTGCCAGGCCGGGCGGGCAGCCGTCGACGACACAACCGAGCGCGGGTCCATGGCTCTCGCCAAAGGTCGTGACGGTAAAGAGTCTGCCGAAAGTGTTGCCGGCCACGGTGGCTTCCCGCGCAGAGGGAGGCGAATTGTAACTCAACCCGGCGCGCCAGGAGCCGGCTGACGCTGCCTCGCGGGTCCGCTGCATGCGCCGGTTGGGCGGCACCGCGATACTACAGACCCTGGAGGAATTGGACTTGCCGGGGATTGGTGGACACCTCAGATAGGGCGACAATGCCCTGGAGAGGTGACCCATGACAAGAAAGAGACGTTCATTCACACCAGAGTACAAGGCCGAGGTGGTTGGCCTGATTCGTGATGGTGGAAAGGAGATTACGGCGGTGTGCCGGGATCTGGGGTTGACCGAATCAGCAGTCCGCAGATGGGTCTCGCAAAGCGAGGCGGACGCGGGCCGCGGTGACGCAAAGGTCTTGACCACGGCCGAGCGCCAGGAGCTCGCGCAGCTGCGTCGCGAGAATCGCCAGCTGCGGATGGAGCGCGAAATCCTAAAAAAAGCGACGGCCTTCTTTGCCAAGGAATCGACGTGAGGTTTCGATTCATCGCGGCGGAGAAGGCCAACTACCCGGTGACGCTGATGTGCCGGATATTGAACGTGTCGACCTCGGGCTTCTACGCATGGAGCAAGCGCCCGGAGAGCGCTCGTTCGCGTTCGGACCGGGCCCTGGTGGTGGACATCAAGTCGGCACATCGCGCTTCTCGGGGCAGCTACGGAAGCCCTCGGATACTTCCGGCGTTGGTGGCCCAGGGACACAGGGTGGGCCGGGATCGTGTGGCCCGCCTGATGCGTGAGAACGGGCTGCGGGGCAAGCGTGGCAGGCGGTTTCGCAACACCACCGACTCCAATCACACTCACCCGGTGGCGCCCAATGTCCTGAAGCGCCAGTTCACGACGCAACAACCGAATGTGGCCTGGGTCGGTGATATCACCTACATCTGGACGATGGAAGGCTGGCTGTACCTGGCGGTCATCCTCGACCTGTACTCGCGGCGTGTCGTGGGCTGGGCCATGAGCCACCGTATCGACCAGGCCTTGACCTTGCGAGCCCTGCATATGGCGCTCAAAGCGCGAGTGCCCGGACTTGGGCTGATTCACCACACGGACCGCGGCAGCCAGTATGCTGGCAACGCCTACCAGAAGGTCCTGAAAGCACATGGAACCATCTGCAGCATGAGTCGCAAAGGTGACTGCTGGGACAATGCCGTCGCCGAGAGCTTCTTTGCGACATTGAAGGTCGAATTTGTCCACGAAACGCTGTTCCGTACACGGGCTCAAGCGATCAGCGGAATCTTCGAGTACATCGAAGTGTTCTACAATCGCGAGCGCAGACATTCGTCCCTCGATTACGTCAGCCCGCTGGAGTTCGAAAGAAGCCATGTTCCGCTGCAAAGTGCAGCTTAAACCAGGTGTCCACTAAACCTCGGCAAGTCCAAATCGCCACGCTGCTTCATCGGCTGGCGGTGATTCAGGCCCGAGGCCGAGGAGATCGGGGGGGGAAAGGTGCCAACTGTAACCAATCCGTAGCAGCCACTTGTTATGTGATTATTGGCAGGAACCATTTAATTTTCATACGCCCGAAATCTGTACGTTTATTTGATTTAATGGATTTCTTTGGATCATAAACATATTCTTCGTTTGGTTTTCTACAATAAACGACCCAATGCCAAGTATCTAATTTATCTTCGTGATTAATTGCAAGTATCGCTGTTTCGGGTAAAGCGTCAAGGCTTTTAAATGTTCTTCTTCTTTTACCCAATTCAACATTATTTTTGCTCGCTAAATATCTAAGTTCACGGGTTCCTGTATAAAAAGCCCCTGAACCCTCATAATCGAGGTCAGTGATTGCAATATTTTTAATTTCATCGTAACTTGCGCCTGACAACATAGCGATACATGCAAAACCACATCCAGTGGGGTCACCCTGTTTAACTCTGCGCACTATCGTTGCCTCCTTTCTTACACATAACGCTGGCCATCAGCCGCGTGAGGTACGAGCGTCGGCTGGATGACCTCGTTCGGCACTCAACGACGCCCCTTCCAGTAGCCAAACAGCAGCCAGGCGCCCGGTGCAGATTCATTCGGGCAATGACAAGAAGCGTGCCCTCTTCATCGGAGTAAAGCACCCCATATGGGAATCTCCGAACCAACGCCCTCCGAACTTCGCCATCAAGAATCGGCCACACCCGTGGATAGGCCACAGCGCGTTGAATTGCTGAGCAGATCTCAACCGAGAGATCATATCCGAGGCCAAGTTCGATATCTTCGTAATATTCCACAGCCTCGTCCAGCTCGCGTTCGGTCTCCGGATGGAGACGAAAGCTCATTCGGCCCGGTCCCTCCAAATCCTTGCAAACACCTCCTCACCAGGAACGCTTTCGACCGCTCCGGAGCGAACCTCCTTCAAATGTTTAGCGGCCACCGCCGCCCACTTCTCGTCGATCTTGGATTCCGGCGGATTTAGGCTACGAAGCAGCGAATCAACAACGAGCGCTCGCTCCTCTACCGGAAGGGCCCCTGCCTCATGAATCAGGTCTTTGATATTCATCTAACACCTCCCATCGAAAGTCTTGTACTGCCGAACGCCGTGCTTGCCGAAAAATTAGGAGCGCAGCGAGCAATTTTTCCGAGTGCAGCTACTTGTTGGACGACAACAGCGCGGGGCTGGATGGAAATCTTGAAGCTCTACCGAAAATATAGCTCCCATTACTCCAGAAGCCTTTCCGGTGCATCCATGTCCCTGTGCAATACACGAACAACAAGCACTTCCGACTCAAGCAGTTGATAAAAAACAGCATGATGCTCGACCTGTAATCTGCGATACCCAGAAAAAACATGGTCGTAGTTCGCGCCAAGTGATGGATGATCAATCTGCCGTTTGATGCCGGCCTCAAGCCGATCCAGGTAATTATCCGCCTGATCAACGCCCAATTCCT